>CAYFLC010000028.1:0-6227 GCA_964343885.1 uncultured Bifidobacterium sp. | reverse complement strand
GACATCGGTGAACACTTCCCCGACACCGATGCACTGTGGAAGAACGCCGATTCGATCGAAATCCTTCGCAGTGTCGCGTCGATGCTCGCCGAAGCCGGCTGGAGCGTGGGGAACGTCGATTGCAGTGTCGTGTGCGAACGGCCGAAATTGGCCTCACATCGCGAGGCGATGCAGCGAACCCTCAGCGACGCCGTCGGTGCGCCCGTGACGGTAAAGGGTCGCCGTGCAGAAGGGCTCGGCGCGATCGGTCGGAACGAAGGCATCGCGTGTTTCGCTTCGGCCGTCATCACGCGAGACTGAGTCGATGGCTCCCCGCAACCCGCGACGATCGTCGCAACAGAATCCGCGCTCGAAATCCTCGCAGGGTCGTCCAGGCCCGCGGCGTGGAGCAGGAGGCGCAGGCCGTGGAGGCGTTCGCGGCGGCGGCAGCGGCGACGTTCGGCGGAAGTCGAGTGGCGACAAGTCGCTCGGCGGCGAGCAAGTCGAGGGTCGCCAAGCGATCCGCGAAATGTTGATCGCGGGTCGGCGCAAGGTGCGCGAAATCTGGATCGCCAACGACATCGATTCAGCCGATGTCATCGACGACATCCGCGAACTCGCCGCCGACTCGCGAGTGCAGGTAGTCGACGTCGCGCGCAAGAAGATCGAACTCACCGCTCGAAGCGAAGCACCGCAGGGTGTGATTGCTTTCGCCGCGCCGTTGCCCGAGGCCGATTTCGATGAACTGTTGAAGCCACGTAACGGCGTGAATCCCTTCCTCGTTGCACTCGACGGAGTCACCGATCCGGGAAACCTCGGTGCGTTGTTGCGGTGTTGCGACGGTGCGGGCGTCACGGGGGTCATCCTGCCGAAGCACCGGTCGGTGCACATCACTCCCACCGCGGCAAAAGCTGCTGCCGGCGCGATCGAGCATCTCGACATCGCGGTCGTGCCGGGATTGCCCAACGCGATGGAACGCATGAAGAAGGCACGCGTTTGGACAATCGGCCTTGACGATGATGCCGACCGCACGTTGTTCGAGATTGGTGACCTTGCAACTGATCCGGTGTGCGTGATTCTCGGTGCTGAAGGCAAGGGAGTGTCGCGTCTCGTGCGCGAACGCTGCGACATGGTTGTGGCGATCCCGATGCAGGGACAATTGTCGTCACTCAACGTTTCCGTGGCCGGTGCGCTGGCAACATACGAGATTCTGCGCAATCGACAGGGCGAGTAGCCCGAATCTCGCCAATAGACTGACTTTCGTACGCCGGGTTAGCTCAGTGGCAGAGCAACCGCCTTGTAAGCGGTAGGTCGTGGGTTCAAATCCCACACTCGGCTCCATTCGCCGTTGTACGGTGGGGGTTTGAACCGCCACAACACTCGGAGGTTGTCATGAGTCGTCAAGCAGGTCCGCGCCGGGGTGGTTCCGGCGGCCTCGGCGGAGGCCAAAGCATCAATTCAACGGTCAGCATCGTCGTCGCGGCCGTCGCCGTCATCCTCGGCTTCTTCATTCTTCGCGACATCAACAAGGGCAACGACGGGGGATCTTCCGCGGGGGGCAGCACCGACACCGCGGTCGTGACCGACAGCACGGCGCTCAGCGGCCCCACCACCACCCTTGGCCAGACCACCGGATTCAAGGTGCAGGTTGTCAACGCGGCCGGTGTTTCCGGTGCTGGTGGCGATATGACCGTTGCTCTCGCCGGAATTGGTTTCATCGCCCAGCCCGCTCTCACGAAAAGTGATGCCACGCCCAAGCAAACCGTGACCAAGGTGTACTACTTCGCTGGTTACGAGGCTGCGGCGGCTTCGGTTGCGGCCGCCCTTGGTGGTGTCGAAACTGCGCCAATGCCCGATCCGATTCCCAGCGATACCGGAAATCTCGGCGAAGCCAGTGTGATGGTGCTGCTTGGAACCGACCTTGCCGGCAAGCCGCTACCTGGCGCGGTGCCATCGGTGACAACCGTTCCCGCGGCCGCGGCAACGACCACCACGGTCGCCGGCTAACGCATCACGCCACGTTGCGGCGTCTTACATTTCGCGAAGCAACTCGAGTGCAGCGTGCTCGATTGACCACAACGTGCGCGACATCGCGTCGTGGGTGCCGAAGAGTGCGGTGAGGTTGGCGACGGGGAAGTCGACGTCGATGTCAGAGTCGCCGACGATCGCTGCGAATTTCTTGTTCTTTGCTCGGGCGATGCCCTGCATTCCGCCGACCACCTTGCCTTCGAAACTTTGCGCATCGAGAAAGCCCTCGCCGGTGATCACGATGTCTGCGTTCTCGACGCGTTCGTCGAGATTGGCTTCGTCGGCGACCACATCGAACCCCGGAAGAATCTGCGCGCCGAGCGCGGCGAGACCGCCGGCCAGTCCTCCCGCGGCACCGGATCCCTCGACTGTTCCGACGTCGATGCCGTATTGCTCGATGTACAACTGACGCAGACGCTCGAGTCGTCCCGTGAGCAGTTCGACCTGTTTCGGCTTTGCACCTTTTTGTGGAGCGAACACGCGGGCCGCGTCGGTGAACATCGTCGTGACATCGCAGGCGACGATGAACTCAACCGCCTTCAGCCGCGCAGGTGCATGGATCGCGCGAACGGCTCCGTAGCCACCATCGGTAGTTGCCGATCCGCCGAGACACACGATGATCTTCTTTGCGCCCGCATCGAGAGCGATGTCGATGAGTTCACCGGTTCCCGTGGTGCTTGCAGCGACAGGGTCGTTTTGATCGGCGCCGCCGGCGAGTTGCAGTCCCGATGCGCGAGCCATCTCGATGACGGCCACGTCGCGCGAGAGACGCCACTGCGCGTCGACCGGATCGCCGAGTGGGCCGGTGACACGGTTCGATCGATTGGGTCCACCGAGAACCTCGAGTGTTCCCTCGCCTCCGTCGGCCATGGGGACTTCGTCGCATTCGAAGCCAAGTTCCCAGCACGCGTGCCCAACTGCGGCACACGCTTCGCGCGCCGTGGCCGTGCCGCGGAACTTGTCGAGGGCGGCGAGGACGCGCATTCCGAAAGCGTAGGGTTCTCGCATGAACGAAGGAAACGTCGATGCGCTCCTTGATCTCGATGCGAACGATCAGATCGGAGCGTTGCACAGAGGAATGGTTTCACCGGCCGAACTGACGGCCGCTGCGATTGCGCGCGCCGAGGCGATCAATCCGAAACTGAACGCGATCATTCATCCGCGCTTCGACAAGGCGATGAAAGAAGCCGAGGCACTGTCGGGCGGTCCGATCACGACTCCCTTGCACGGTGTGCCGATCGTCGTGAAAGACCTCGAGGCCGCGATCGCAGGCGAGCCGCATCACATGGGTTCGCGAGCGCTGAAGAATGCCGGCTTCATCGCACGCGCTGATTCGAACATCGCAAAGCGACTCCGCCGTGCGGGTGCCGTCGTGATTGGTCGCACCAACACACCGGAATTCGGCAGCACCATCACCACCGAGCCGCTCGCGTACGGTGCGGCGCACAATCCATGGAACCTCAACCATTCGACCGGAGGGTCGTCGGGTGGTTCGGCCGCGTCGGTTGCCTCGCGCATCGTTGCGATCGGTCATGCGAACGACGGCGGCGGGTCGATTCGTATCCCCGCAAGTGAATGCGGCCTCGTCGGGTTGAAGCCATCGCGTGGACGTATCAGCAAGGGCCCGGATGCCGGCGAGTCGTGGATGGGAGCAACCATCGACGGCGTGGTGACGCGCAGTGTTCGCGACACGGCGCTGATGCTCGACATCCTGTCGGGTTACGAATCGGGTGATCCGTACACGGCGCCGCCGTTCGCGCGGCCGCTGCTGGAAGAAGTCGGGCGCCCCGTGGGTTTCCTGCGGATCGGGGTGCTCGATCATCCGTTGATGCTGGGCGGTGTCGATCATGAAGAAACGCGCGAGTCGATCAAGAACACGTGTCGTCTGCTCGAGTCACTCGGTCACTACGTCGAAGAGGCGCATCCCGCGGCAATGGGAGACCCCGACTTCGCCGACACCTTCACGGGCATCGTCGCGGTTGCCACAGATGTTGGCCTCGAACAGGTCGAGCTAGCGATCGGCAGGTCGGTGCGGGAAGACGAAGTCGAAGCCGACAATTTCTTCATGCGCGAAATCGGGAAATCGATCAGCGCTACGCGCTACGTGAGCATGGTGAACTGGATGCACGCGTGGTCGCGACGCATGCTTGATTGGTGGACTCCGGTCGACGGTTCACAGGGCTACGACTTGTTGGTATGTCCCACGCTGGCCGGCCCACCACCCGAACTGGGTTGGCTCGCCGGTCCCGAGGCGGGACTGCGTTTGCGATCGATTCTGCAGTACACGGCGCAGTTCAATGTGACCGGCCAACCCGCGATCAGCCTGCCGTTGCATTGGAGCCGGTCGGGTCTGCCGATGGGTGTGCAGTTCGTCGCTGCCGCCAACCGCGAAGACGTGCTTGTTCGCATCGCGTCACAGCTCGAGGCAGCCGCGCCGTGGCGTGACAAAGTGCCGCCGATAGCGTGACCAGCATGGCAACAGTTCGCATTCCCACCACCATGCGCCCCATCTCGGGCGGAGCCTCAACCGTTCAGGTCGACGGAGCCACGCTGGGTGAGGTTCTGCGCAATCTCGAGGCCAAGCACCCCGGATTTGGCGAGCGTTTGTTCGATGAATCCGGCGCGCTGCGCAAGTTCGTCAATGTGTTCGTGGCCGACGACGACGTGCGCTATCTGCAGGGTCTTGACACCCCGGTTCCGGCAAACGAAACCGTGTCGATCATCCCGGCAGTCGCCGGAGGATTGTGAGCTAGAGCTCGCAGACAAAAGTCGAGAGCTTCATCACCATCGGTGCAGCAGCCTTGCCGACTTGTGACGTTGGTGTTCCCTTGTAGCAACCGATGACGTAGGGGAATGCCTCGGTGATGTAGTAGCGGTAGTTGCCACTTTCGTCGGTGCGACCGTTGCACTTGTCGAGAGTGTTCGAATTCCCCGCGGTGTACGTGTATGCCTTCCACGAATACGACTTCGGATCGCCGGTCTTCTTGTATCCCGACACGTACTTGTATCCGGGATTCGAATAAATCGGGAATCCATCGTTTGCATAGCCGATGATCGTCTCGTTCAGATAGCAGTCGTTGATCGCGAGAATTGCGTGGTAGTGGTAGTCGCTGGCGTAACCGGTGTGTCCTTTGCACGAATCGAGAATGTTGTTGTACACCGGGTCACCGAATGCTTGGTCTTGCGGCACCGGACCTTCGGTTGGCCCGTAGATGGGAATACCGGTGACGGTGAATGCAAGCGTGCCGAGTTGGTTCTCGATGCTTGTTTCGGACGCTGCAACTTTCGGCGACGTCGTGACTTTCCATGTGAAGGCCTGTTCCTTCAAGCCGTTCGGGGTCTTCGAAACAAAGGTGTAGCCGATCATGTCGTTCGACGAGACCGTCAATGTGCCGTTCGAGCACGATGCGGTCACTTTCGGCTTTGCGTATCCGCTGCCTGCTCCGGGGGCGGAGGACAGATCGACGAACTTGTATGTCGACGCACAGCCGGTTGCGGTGACGCTCGTCGGTTGCGCGGGGGAAACCGACAGAGACTTCGCGAAGACTCGGGTCGCATAGGAACGGATCGACGCGACGCGGACGGTGAGTTTGCACGTGCCAGAAATCGAGGTCGTCACTTTGTTGCTCGTCACAGTGCACGCGCCACTGGCCTTCCATGTCTGCACACCCGGTGAGTTTGTTGAAAAGAGCGACTTCGTTGAGTAAGTCGTTGACGCCGAAAGCGACGAGACCTTCCACGTGCCGGTGGGCCGAGTCGCGGCTTGGGCGATTCCCGGTAGGCCAAGGCCGACGAGTGCGAAGGTCAAGGCGGCCGTGATGGCCATGCGGCGGGTGTTCGTTGGTCGGCGATACGGCGTGTACATGGGTCAATTCTGAGCGATCCGGAGCCGCTCTCGAGCCCAGAAACTGAAGAAGTGATGAAGAATCACGGCGGGGAAAGCCATGCGGGGGAAGGGGTTGGCGGCTTAGCACTCACGCCGTTAGAGTGCTAGCACTCGCGCACCCCGAGTGCGAGAGACCCCCGTTCCTACAGAAATTTCCAGAGAGATTTGAGGAGAACCATGGCAAAGATCATCGCTTTTGACGAGCAGGCCCGACGCGGCCTCGAGGCTGGCATGAACAAGTTGGCCGATGCCGTTCGTGTCACCCTCGGACCCAAGGGTCGCAACGTCGTGCTCGACAAGAAGTGGGGCGCACCCACCATCACCAACGACGGTG
>CAYFLC010000027.1:11958-14583 GCA_964343885.1 uncultured Bifidobacterium sp. | reverse complement strand
CGATGAACCTGTTCATGAACGGCGTCGACCCCGAACTCGACATCACCGACATCGACGCGTTGCGTCGCGTGGCCGAATACTGCAATCGCTTGCCGGTGCATCCTCGTCACCCGTACGTGGGCGACCTGGTGTACACCGCGTTCTCAGGGAGCCACCAAGACGCCATCAAGAAGGGCTTCGAGGCATTGCCCGCCGACTACAAGGAGTGGGGCGTTCCGTACCTGCCGATCGACCCCAAGCACGTTGGTCGTTCGTACGAAGCGGTCATCCGTGTGAACAGCCAGTCGGGCAAGGGTGGCGTCGCCTACATCATGAAGGCCGAACACGGCTTCGACCTACCACGCCGTTTGCAGATCGAATTCTCGAAGACGATCCAGCACATCACTGAAGATTCGGGCACCGAGATTTCGCCGGTCGTGATGTGGGAAGCGTTCAAGGGCGAATACCTGCCCGAGTCGCCGACGATGCACCTCGATAGCCACGAACTGAAGAGCGACTCGTCGGGAGCCACCACAATCACCGCGCAGATCACGGTTGCCGGCGAGCGCAAAACCGTCGTTGGCCAGGGCAACGGCCCCATCGACGCGTTCGTCCACGGCCTGCGTTCGGGCCTGAACCTTGACATCGACGTGCTCGACTACAACGAGCATGCAATGGGCTCGGGCTCCGATGCAACCGCTGTTGCGTACGTGGAAAGCACCACATCCACCGGTTCAGTGAAGTGGGGCGTGGGCAGCGACCCGAACACGATCACGGCATCGTTGCGCGCGGTGCTTGCGGCAGCCGAGCGTCAGGGCAAGTAGGGTCGGGGCATGCGCGTTGTTGTTGACTTCGACGTGTGCGCCTCGACCGGCGCATGCACACAAATTGCACCCGAGATCTTCGAGATCAAGTCCGACGGATACCTCGTCGTGAAGATCGAAGAGCCCACCGGCGATCTGCAGGCAAAAGCCGTCGAGGCTTCCGAGCTGTGCCCGACGGCAGCCATCACGATCGAAGAGTGAGCTTCCTCACAAAGTTGCAACGCCGGTGGGAGTCCACCGGTTCGATGCTGTGCGTCGGCCTCGACCCCGACGTGGCGCGCCTTCCCGGCGCAATGAAGGGTCGCAACGATGCGCTTGCGGATTTCTGCATTTCGATCGTTGATGCGACGGCGCCGTACGTCTGCGCGTTCAAGCCACAGATCGCCTACTTCGCCGCGGTTGGTGCCGAAGCACAACTGGAACGCGTGTGTACACACATACGTTCGGCGCACCCCGATGTTCCGCTGATTCTCGACGCGAAGCGCGGCGACATCGGCGACACGGCGAAGCTGTACGCACGCGAGGCCTTCGAGCGCTACGGTGCCGACGCCGTCACGGTGAACCCGTATCTCGGCACCGATTCACTCGAACCGTTCCTGTCGTGGTCGGGCCGTGGAGTAATCGTGCTGTGTCGCACATCGAACGCAGGCAGTGGCACGTTCCAATCACAGATGATCGACGGATCACCGTTGTACGAACACGTTGCGCGACGCGCCGCCGATGAGTGGTCGAAGATGGGTGAGGTTGGCCTGGTGGTCGGCGCCACCTACCCCGACGAGTTGGCGCGTGTTCGTTCCCTCGTCGGCGACATTCCCCTGCTGGTGCCCGGAGTCGGCGCGCAAGGTGGTGACGCAGCAACGGTGTTGCGCGTTGGTCGTGCGTCAAACGGCTACGGCCTGATCATCAATTCGTCGCGCGCGGTGCTGTACTCGTCGTCGGGCGATGACTTCGCTGTGGCCGCAGCCGAGGCCGCCCGCACCACCCTCCCCTAACTCAAGGAATCTCGGTGTGTAAGTGCTCGGAAACCGAGCCTTTACACACCGAAAACCCTGAAAGGTCAGGCGTGGAGGACGGCGACGTTCAAGATGCCGGGGGCGACGCGCAGTTGTTCGACGACTTCGGTGGGAACTTCGGCGGTCGGCGCGATCACCATCAAGGCCGTGCCCGGCTTCAACGCTTTGCCCACGTCCATGTCGGCGATGTTGACATTGTGGTTGCCGAGCAGGGTGCCGACCACACCGATGACGCCAGGACGGTCATCGTTCGAGACCACGAGCATGTTGTTGGCAGGCGGCACGTCGGTGATGTGATCATCGACGAGCACGAGACGTGCCTCGCGGCGCGGGCCAACGAGCGTGGCGGCGATGCTGTGGCCGTCGGTTCGCAACGTGACGAGGTTGACGTAGTCGGCGTTTGTCGACGTGGACGAGTTGTTCTCGCGCACCTCGCAACCTGCGGTGGCAGCGATCTGCGGGCCATTGACGTAGGTGACCTGTTCGCCGGTCAGCGAGCCGAAGAAACCCTTCAGCGCGCTGAGCGTGAGGATGCGCGTGTCGTACCCGCCGATTTCACCGGTTGCACTGATTTCGAGTGACTTGGGTGTCGCGCCAACAAGCGAGGCGAAGAGACGCCCGAGGCGCTCGGCGAGCGGCAGGAACGGCTTGAGCGTTTCGTTCGCGTCGGCGGCGTTGACGTTGACCGCGTACGGAACGAAATCACCGGCAAGGGCGAGCTGCACCATGTCGGCAATCGCGTCGCCGGCCTTGTCTTGTGCTTCGCGAGTGGACGCGCCGAGGTGCGGCGTGACCACGACGTTCGGCAA
>CAYFLC010000027.1:11571-11948 GCA_964343885.1 uncultured Bifidobacterium sp. | reverse complement strand
ACGCCGAGGTGCTCACTGTCGGCACCGACCTGATTGTCGTCGGTCGCGCCGGCGATGAGACCTTCCTTCAGAGCGTCGTACAGCGCGGCCTCGTCGACGATGCCACCGCGCGCCACGTTGATGACGCGAAGGTCGGGCTTGGCCTTCAGGAACATTTCGCGGCCGATGAGGCCGACCGTTTCCTTGGTCTTCGGCAGGTGAACGGTGAGGAAGTCGGATTCGGCGACCAATTGGTCGAGCGGAAGAAGTTCGACGTTCATTTGTCGCGCGCGGTCGGCCGAGATGTACGGGTCGAATGCGACGATGCGCATGCCGAACGCTGCGGCGCGCTGTGCCACCAACTTGCCGATGCGGCCGAGGCCGACGATGCCGAGGGT
>CAYFLC010000027.1:0-11561 GCA_964343885.1 uncultured Bifidobacterium sp. | reverse complement strand
GCACCAACGCGGCATGGGCCTGGGGAACGTTGCGGGCGATCGACAACAACAATGCCATCGTTTGTTCTGCAGCTGACGCGATGTTGGATTCGGGCGCGTTGCACACCATCACGCCACGCGCGGTGGCCGTGTCGACGTCGACGTTGTCGAGACCCACGCCGGCGCGACCGACGACAATCAGGTCGGTGCCGACAGTGAGCACCTCGGCGTTGACATCGGTGGCCGATCGCACGATGAGCGCATGTGCGCCCTTGATGGCCGACAACAGTTGCTCGGGACTCAACCCGAGTTGGATGTCGACCTGATGGCCGGCCTGACGGAGGCGGTCGAGACCACCGTCGGCAATTTCTTCAGTCACCAAAATGCGGGCCATAAGGGCTCAAGTCTGCCCTCGCGGTCATGCGCTCCCCCAATCCTTTTGCGGAAAGTAAATATTTGAACGGAGAAAAATGCGGGGGTTGAGACAAGCGCCACGCCCTAGCCTTCTCGCGTGAGCCTGAGCGCCCTGCCGCCCGTCGATCTCGTCGATGGGGCGAACGCGATTCGACTCCACAGGCGTGAACTGCGGTTGGTCAATCCGGTGTCAACAAGTCACGGCGACCACGTCATGCGGCACGTCTTACTTGTCGAGGTGCGCTGCGCCGACGGAACGGTGGGCTGGGGCGAATGCGGTGCTCCCGACGACCCCGGCTACACCGGTGAAACGGCCGACGCGGCGGCCAAGTTCCTTGAAGAACACGTCGGTTCCGCGCTGCACGAGCGCGACGACATCGCGGCAGGCATGGTGCACGCGTTGTTCGGCGCGATCGACCGCGACGCGAGCGTTCGACACCCGATGGCGCTGGCTGCGCTTGAAATGGCCGTCCTCGATGCGCAATTGCGGTCGACCAACACTGCTTTTGAATCAATG
This sequence comes from uncultured Bifidobacterium sp., assembly GCA_964343885.1. Taxonomy (GTDB): domain Bacteria; phylum Actinomycetota; class Acidimicrobiia; order Acidimicrobiales; family Ilumatobacteraceae; genus F1-20-MAGs119. Next base: position 10,651 of record CAYFLC010000027.1, on the reverse strand, counting down.
TTCGGTGCATCGCCCAAACGTGTCGCCGCCGCGGGTGCAACGATCGGCAACATCGGTGCGGGCTCGTCTCTCGATGCCGCGGTCGCCGACGCGCAGAACGCGGTGTCCGATGGCTACGGCCGCCTGAAGGTGAAAATCGGCCCGCGATTGCACACGACCGAACTGATCCGCGAACTGCGCGCGACGATCCCCGACTCGGTTCTCATCCTCGGCGACGCGAACGGCTCGTACGGGGTCGACGACGTTGCCCACCTTGCCTCGCTCGGCGAACTGGGCCTCGACATCGTCGAGCAGCCATTCGCAGCGCACGAAACTGCCGCACACCAGGATCTGGTGGCAACCGGCGCGATCCGCGTTGTTCTCGACGAAGGTGTGCGCAGCGCCAGCGACGCGCTGGATGCGGTGGTGAACCATGAATGCACCGATGTCATGCTGAAGCCGTCGCGCTTCGGCTATGCGGGATGCCTCGATGTCTTGAACCGCGTCGGCGATCACGGAGCAGGGGCATGGATCGGCGGAATGTTCGACACCGGCGTTGCACGCTGGGCGAACGTTCGGCTCGCCTCGCACCCTGCCGTGACGTTGCCCTCCGACATCGGCTCGTCGAGTCGCTATTGGGATGCCGATGTCACCGAGCCCGTCGTCGCCGATGCGGGCTTCGTCGTGACGCCGGGCAGTCGACGGGCCGGCCTGTCGGGTGTCCCCTTGTGATCTGTCGGGTGTCCCCGTGTGATCTGTCGGGTGTCCCCTTGTGAATCGGTAGGTTGTGGCCATGAGCCACCAGTTCCTCTCTGAAGGTTGGATTGCCGCCGCACGCGATATCCGCGAGAAGTACAAGGACGAGGCGCCGATGATCACCGTCAGCGTGAAGGTCAACCAGGTCATCACCGACGTTCCCTTCGGCGATGGAACCGTGAAGAGCTACATGGACACCAGCTCGGGCGAAGTGGTGATGGAACTCGGTGAGCTTGCCGATGCCGACGCCACCGTCACCACCGACTACGCAACCGCGCGTGCGATTTTCGTGAACCAGGATCAGGCCGCGGGCATGCAGGCGTTCATGTCGGGCAAGATCAAGGTCACCGGCGACATGATGAAGGTGATGGGAATGCAGACCGCGATTCCCCAGACCGACATCACCAAGGTGATCGCCGAAGAGATCAAAGCCATCACGGCCGAATAGATCGCACTACTTGCCCGCGGTGGAAATGCCGCAGTTCTTCACCAGGTAATCCGCGTACTTGGCCGCGAGTTCGGCAAGACCCGGCTGCTCGTACAGCGCCTGAACCTGCTTCTTCATCGTCTCGTCGGCATTGATCTTCTTCTGGTCGTAGTTGTGCTGAGCGAACGCATGGTCCATCGCATTGAGGATGGCGTCGTTGCTTTCGACAGCCGATTGGATTTCGGTCGGCGACACCTCGACCAGCGCCTTGCTTCGAACCAGTACCGCTGCGAATGCTTCTTTGGTGGAACCGTTCTTCGCCATGTCATCGAGCGCGATGTTGAGCTTGTCGTAGGTCGCACAGAATTCGGTGAACTTCGGGTCCATCTTGAAGTTCTTCGCGCTGCCCGACAAGGCCAGTTTGTCGCCGCCCGAACCGCATGAAGCGAGAACGGTGATACCGACGAGAACGAATGCTGCGGAGAGGGCGCGGAGTTTCATCGACGGGAACGCTATCGGCGAAGTGGCTGCACCCTGAGGGCGGCGAGAAGTCCGAGGAAGGCGGCGAGACCGCCCACCCACAGGGCGTAGCCGTAGCTTTCGACGACTCCGCGCGACAGCGTCGATTCATGCACCATGGTCATGACGGTGGTGCCGGTGACGGCACCCATCTGCATCATCAGTTGTTGAAACGCTGCTGCAGTTCCGATGTCGGCCGGGTTCACGGCGCTGGCGATCAAGCCCGTCAGCGCGGGGCCGGCGACACCCAGCCCGACACCCGTGAGCGCGAGGCCGAGAATGATCAACCAGTCCGACGAGCCGACACCCACCGCGCTGAGCACGAACATCGAGACGATGGTGGCCGAGGCACCGAACACTCCGCTGCGACGCTCGCCGATACGCAACGTGATCGCGCTTGCCGCTGCCGCAACGAACGAATACGTGAGCGGACGCGAGATGACGAGCCAGCCAATGTGTGAGGTCGAATAGTGCAGACCCTTTTCAAGCAACTGCGGCACGGTGAAAAAGCCGCCCATGTAAGCGAAGTTCACGAGCGACTGACTGAGCGCCGGATAAACGACGTTGCCCGTGCGGAGCCACTTCATCGGCATGAGGGGTGCATCTGCAACTTTTTCGACTCGCACGAATATTCGCAATGCAACGATGCCGACGACGAGCAGCGACATGACCGGCACACTTGTCCAGCCCCATGAATGACCACGGTTGATGGCCAACAACAACGACGTCGCGCCGATGCCGAGCACAGCAGAACCGCGGAGGTCGAACTTCACGTCGCGCTTGCGTTCCGTTTCGGGCAGCAACCGCCACGACACGAGAAGAGCGAGCACGAGCAGTGGCGCCTGCACGATGAAGATGATGCGCCAACCCACCGACTCGACGATTGGCGCACCGAGAACGACACCGAGCACCGGTGCGCCGGCTGTCGTGAAGCTCCAATAACCGAGCGGCCGCACACGTTCTTCTGGCTCGAACATGCGGTTGATGAACGCCATTGCGGCCGGACCTGTTGCCGAACCGGCGGTTGCGGACAGCGTGCGAAACAGGATCATCGTCGTCGCGTTCCACGCGATGGCCGTGAGCGACGAAAAGATCGCCGCACCGAGAAGACCCATGAGGAACAACCGTTTGTGACCCCACAGGTCGCCCGCCTTGCCGAAAGCGGGGCCAACCACACCGAACGCGAGCATCGGACCCGTGAGCGCCCAGTTGATGGTGGACGTGTTCGTATGCAGATCGCTCGCAATCGAATCGAGCGACACAACGAGAACCGTGATCGTGGCACTGACGGCGAAGAGGCCCGACAGCACAACGATGAGCGTCGCCCAGGCACGGTTCAAACCGATGCGTCGGGCAACCTTCTTCACGAACTGCTTGCCGCGACTCACCTGCCATGGAAAGACACTGATGTCGTCGAGGCCGGCCGTCCCGAGACTCGCGGGAACGTCAGTGGCGTCGCGTTCGGATGTCATGCACGTTTGCTGGTCACGCGCCGTAGTACTCGAGGTCGACCGTCGACCCCTTCGCGACCTCATCGCCGCTCTTCACTTCTTTGCCGGCGATGAAGAGGCGCTTCAGGCGATGGTCGGTCTTGCCCGTCACCGTGCCGATGACGAAGCCCGCTTCGGTGAGACGCTTCTCGACCGTTGCTTTGTACTGCATCTGCACATATGGAACCGTCACAAGTTCCTGACCCTTCGACACCCAGTAGCTGACGCTGCCACCTCGTGGAACCGTCTCGCCGGCGGCAGGAATCTGGCCGCCGACCTTGCCCGGATCGGCAGCACCCACGTCGTCGGCCAACTTTGTGGCGGTCAGGCCCAGTTCGGCAAGTTTCGCCTCGGCCGCAGCCGGATCGAGGCCAACAAGGTCGGGAACCACGCGCGGTGCGGGACCATCGGACACCGTGAGAGTGATCGTCGTACCCTTCACCACCTGGTCGCCGACCGAGGCCGAGGGCTGTTCAGCCACGGCCCATTTCAACACGGTGCCAGCGGGGGCGTTTTCGTCGTTGATTTTCGATGAAACGGCCACCAGACCGAGTTCCTCGATGCGCTGTTTCGCGACGTCGAACGTCTTGCCACTGAAGTCTTCGAGTGTCGAGAACGTGGGGCCCTGTGAGACGACGATGGTGAGGGTTTTGCCCTCTTGCAGCATCTTGCCGTCGCTCGGGTCGGACGAAATGATCTGACCCGACTCGACAACGTCACTACGTCCTTCCTGAACGTCGAGTTTCCAGTGGTTGTTGACAATGAGATTCTCGGCTTCACCACGCGTGAGACCCACGAGCACGGGAACCTGGAAGCTGTCCTTCTTCAGCACGAAGTACGCGCCGATTCCGCCACCGACGATCGCGAGCGCGGCGACGATGGCCACGACCTTGCGTCCGCGCCGACGCGACACGCGCGCCGCGGCGATTTCACCTGTCGGATCATCAGCGGCAGGGTCTTCGTTAATGTGCATTCCCTGCGATGCGGCGATCGCATCCTTCGACTTGTCGACTGCAGTGTGAACCGGCCGCGTGATATCGCCGGTTGGGTCGCCTGCGTCGCCGTGATCGATGACACTTGCTGCGGGTTCGAGCGGCGTGAGCATTCCTTCGACGCCGACGACATCGATCGGCGTGGGTCGCGGAATGCGCTTCGCGATCGCGACAAGAGCCTCGCCGAATTCACGCGCGGTGAATCGACTCTCGAAGTCGGGGCGCGCGGCGCGCTCGAGCACACTTGCCAACTGGCCGAGGTCGGCATTGACTGGCAGCAACTTGTCGACACGGTTCGCGAGGGCGACACTGACCGAGTCGGCGTTGAACGGAATCTCACCCGTGACGGCCTCGACCAGGCTGAGAGCCAGCGAATAGACGTCGGACTTCTCGGTGGGGGCGGCTCCTTGACCCACCTCTGGAGCCGCGTACCTGGCCCGCTCGATGTCGGCTTCCCCAATGTTTTCACGGGTCAGAACGTCGAGGGCACCCAAACGGGCCCGGCGGTTGGCGTCGAAAATGATGCTGGCGGGTCGGACGTCGCCGTGGACCCAGCCGGCCGCGTGGATGGCATGGAGGGCGCGGCAGATGTCGAGACCCACGACCAAGGCCTGCGAGGGGGTGAGTCGACGACCGCGGTCGAGCATTTCGCGCAGGCTGCCACCGGGCATCTGCCCGAGAACCGTGTAGATACAGCGCACACCGCCGATGTCGGTGTCGCCCCAATCCGAAATCGGCGCGAGCGCGGGATGCGACGTCGAGAGTGCGAGTTGCAGGTGATGCTGAATCGCACGACGAGCTTCACCGACAGTCTTGCGGTTCGTCGAGGTGGGGTCGACGAGATCGTTCAGCGGAGTGAGACGAAGACGCACCACGATGTTGGATCGAATGTCGAGGGCGTCGAACATTCCGCGCGGGTCGTTGTTCACCGCATTGCCGACACCGAGCCTGGCCGTGATGCGGTAGCGGCCGGCAAGTACGAAGCCGATTAGGTCTCGCTGGGTATCCATAGGGGCAGAAAGAAACTAGTCGCCGAAAGGGTATTTTCGACGAAGAGAGGCGAGAATATGCCCGTGACAAGGGCGAAAAAGTTGAACATTCCCGCACTTTTGGCGAGTTTCGGCGTTGCCGTGGGACTTGTGTTCATCGTTCTCGGCTTACGAGCAGCAACCACCGGACGTGATGCACTGAACCTTCCCGCCGAGATCGAAGGCATGTCACCCGCCAACAACGAGAAGGTTCTCCGTCAATCCGAGATACGCGTCGACTTCATCGACGGTTACGAAGGTGCGCTCTTTGTCGACGGAATCGAAATTCCAACGACTCGTCTCGACGAATTGCAAGTCGGAGGTCGTCAACCGAAACCCGGCGAACAAGTCGACCTTCCACCAACCGCGATCTACGACCCGGGCAACTTCACGTTGTCGTTCCTTCCGCAAGACGGCGCACCAATCGAAGAACTCACGCAAGGCAATCACCGTGCGCGTGTGTTGTTCTGGAAGAACATCGAGACGCGCGACAAGGCCAGGGCCTACAGCTGGACCTTCAGCGTCGACTGATCAGCGGGGCGGCAGTTCACCCGTTTCGAGAAGGCTGCGGAATCCGGCCTCGTCGAGGACCGACACCCCCAGAGCCTCAGCTTTGGTGAGCTTGCTGACCCCCGGCTCGGCCCCCACGACCACCGCGAAAGTCTTTGCCGACACGGATCCGGGGCTCTTTCCACCCCTCTGCTTGATGGCCGCCTCGGCCTCGTCGCGGGAGAACCCGTCGAGCGTGCCGGTGACCACCACCGCCTTGCCGGCGAGCACCTGGGGCAGCGTCGTGCGTTCGACGTTGCCGAAGTCGACACCGGCCTCGCGCATCTTCTCGATGAGTTGACGGTTGGCAGGTTGAGAGAACCACAACGTGATGGATCGCGCGATGACCTCGCCGACACCATCGACCGACGCAAGATCGTCGACTGACGCACTTGCGATCGCATCGAGCGAACCGAATGCGAGCGACAACGATTCGGAAGCTGCCGGCCCGAGGTGTTTCGCACCGAGTGCGGTGAGAAGTTTCGGAAGCGGACGATGTCGTGATGCATCGATGGCAGACAGAAGTTTTTGTGCACTGATCTTGCCGAATCCTTCGATCTGCAGAAGTTGTTCTTCGGTGAGCGAATAGATGTCGCCCGCGTCTTCGATGAAGCCCGCATCGGAAAGCGCGAACACCGTGCGTTCACCCAGACCTTCGATGTCCATTCCGCCGCGCGACGCGAAGTAGATGATGCGTTGGTCGCGCTGGAACGGACACGACGGTTCGACACAGCGTGTGTCTGCTTCACCTTCGACCTGCACGAGCTCGGTTTGCATCGGACACGGGCACGTTTCGGGAAATTGCCACGGCTTGCAGTTCTTCGGTCGCTTCTGCAGAACCGGGCCGACGACTTCAGGAATCACATCGCCGGCTTTTCGCACGACCACGGTGTCGCCGGGGCGCACGTCTTTCGCGGCCACCTGGGCACGGTTGTGCAGCGTGGCCATGCCGACCGTCGAGCCACCCACGAATACCGGTTCAAGCACCGCAAAGGGAGTGACTCGGCCGGTGCGGCCGACCGAAATCTGGATGTCGCGAAGCAGCGTTGTGCGCTCTTCCGGCGGAAATTTGAAGGCGATGGCCCAACGGGGGGCGCGGCTGGTGAAGCCGAGCTGCTCGCGCTGTGCCAATGAGTCAACCTTGACCACGGCCCCGTCGATTTCGTACCCGAGGGTGTCGCGCTTGTCGCGCCATGCGTGACAGAACTCGACCACTTCGGCGAACGAACCGACCAGTGCAATCGACGGGTTGACGGGAAAACCGAGCGATGCCAGATAGTCGAGCGACGCCTTGTGCGAAGTGAACTCGGGTACGCCACGCACCTCGCCCAGTTGGTACGCCCAGAACGACAACTCACGCTGCGCGGTGATCGCCGGGTTCTTCTGACGCAACGACCCGGCACCCGCATTGCGCGGATTCACCGGAACGGCTTCGGGCTTGCGACCCGCGGCGATGCGTTCCGCATTTTCTGCCTCTTTCGCGGCACGCAACTTTTCGAACGCGGCGATGGGCATGTACACCTCGCCGCGCACCTCGAGAACGGCGGGCGCATCGCCCTTCTTCGTGATGAGTGTCTTCGGCACGGCGGCAATGCTGGCCACGTTCGCGGTGACGTCTTCACCGACCTTTCCGTCGCCGCGTGTGGCCGCCTGAACGAGTTCGCCGTTCTCGTACCTGATGCTGATTGCAAGGCCGTCGATCTTGAGTTCACACACGTACTGTGCAGGCGCACCGTCGAGAGCCTTCGTCACGCGGTCGCCCCACGCGCGCAGTTCGTCTTCATCCATCGCGTTGTCGAGGCTGGTCATCGGGATTGCGTGCGTTACCGGCGCGAAGGTGGTGAACGTCGCGGCACCCACGGTTTGCGTGGGCGAAGCGTCGCTGAAGAGATCGGGGTTGTCGGCTTCGAGTGCGCGCAGCTCGCGCACCAATTCGTCGTACTCGGCGTCGCTGACTTCGGGTGCATCGTGGCCGTAGTACGCCTGGTCGTGATGCGCGATGAGATCGCGCAGTTCGGCGATGCGCGCGGTGGCAGCTTTCGGAGCGGATTTCGCGCCTGTTTTTGCCTTCTTCGCAACCACGGCGTTCACCGTACCAATCGGGTAGAACAGAGGCGGAATGAAGAAGCCATCCTTATCGCAAGCAGCCGTCTGGACCGCACGCGCCGCATGGGTGCTTCTCGCATTCGTGCCCTCGCCGATGGGAGATGCCCTCGCCGACGCCGGACGCACAGCACAAATCACCTTCACAACCGCTGCGTGGGTGGTGTGGGCAGCAGGGGTCCTGGCTGTCGCATGGTTGTCGCCGGTTTCGCTGACGGCAATTCGTGTCGTTGCGCCATTTGCGTTGATCGGCCAGACCGTTGCCACCTTGGCTCGCCCGAACCTCGGCGAGGCTGCGGTGCTGTGGCCGCTGGTCGGTGTGGCTCTCGCCGTTGCCGCCGCGTTCAGCGTGTTTCTTCCCGATTACGCCGCCGCACACGTTCAAGCAGCCGCGTACGGCGCCGAACGACGTCTCCCCCTTCGCGTTCCGATTCCGCAGATCGCGCCGATCGTTCTCGCATGGCTCGTCACCGCCGGCCTCGTTGTGTCGTCTCTGTTTCTGGTCGCATCGCAAGCTTGGGTCGGCGCGGTGCCGTGTGGCCTTGCTGCAGTCGCTGCCTGTTGGCTCCTTCTCCCCCGACTTCATCGCTTCTCGCGGCGTTGGCTCGTCGTTGTTCCCGCCGGAGTCGTTGTGCACGACCATGTGCTGTTGGCCGAGACCTTCATGGTGAAGACGCACTCGGTGACAGGTGTTCGCGCAGTTGCGTCACCCGGCGAAGCGCTCGACCTCTCGGGCGTGGCACGCGGAACCTTGATCACGATCGAACTGCGCGAGGCCGAGAATTTGGCCCTCAGCCCTTACTTGTCACGAATGCTCGGCACGCTTGATGCCGTGCACGTTCGTGGCTACGCGATAGCGCCGACGTTGACGGGCCAGGCGCTTGCCGTGCTGACCAAACCACCGGCCACCACGTAGCTGTCGGTTTCGTCGAACAAAACCGCGCTTTGGCCCGGTGCAATACGTCGATGAGGAGCGTCGAGGGTTACCTGAACCTTGTCGCCGTCGACGAGGGCAACCGAACACGGCAACGAAGTTCCGTGCGCACTGCACTGCACGCGGTAACGACCCGCGACGGGGACGCCACCGGCCCACACCATTGAATACAGCGCGAGCGAATCGCGTTGTAAATCAGCCTCGGTTCCCACGACCACCTTGCGGGCCTCGGTGTCGACGTCGACGACGAAGCGCTTCGCCTCGGTGCGGTACAAGCCAATGCCGCGGCGCTGGCCGATGGTGACCAATTCGACTGCGTCGACCTCGCCCACCTGTTCACCCGACGTGTCGACCACAGTTGCGCGGTGAAACGGAATGCGATGACCAAGGAACGTTTCACGACCACCCGTGGTCGAGATGAAGCACACGTCTTGGCTGTCGGGCTTCGATGCGGTGCGCAGGCCAAGTTCGGCGGCGATGCGCCGCACTTCGGCCTTGGTCATGTGGCCGACAGGAAACAGCGTGCGCTCGAGTTCACGACCTTCGAGCATGTGCACCACGTACGACTGATCCTTGGCCGAGTCGCCGCCACGGAAGACGCGCATCTCACCGCGTTCGTTGCGCATGAGGCGCGCATGATGCCCGGTGGCAACCGCGTCGAACCCCAACGCGTCGGCGCGTTCGGTGAGGCGCGAGAACTTCAGACTGCGGTTGCACTCGATACAGGGATTCGGAGTGACTCCGTGCGCGTGGGCGTCGATGTACGGATCGACAACCTTGTCGTTGAAGTCGTCGGTGAAGTTGAAAACGAGATGATCGATGCCCAGCTGTTGTGCCACGCGGCGCGCATCGTCGACATCGGAGACCGAGCAACAACCGGTGTCGCTTTCGCCACCCCACAAGCGCATGGTGACGCCGACAACGTGATGACCCTCGCGCTGCAGCAATGCGGCAGCAACCGACGAGTCGACCCCGCCCGACATGGCCATCAGCACCTTCACGGTGCGAAGTCTACGAGCGGGTTCGTTCGCGAAGACGCGTGACGGCGGTACCGACGATGCCCACGGCGGCGGCGATTTCATCGTGCGTCGTGGTGTGGCCAAGGCTGAGGCGCAATGCACCCTTGGCCAGGTCGCGCGGCACCCCCATGGCAGCCAGCACGTGCGAGGGTTCCATCGCACCACTGGCACAGGCCGAAGCAGCCGAAGCACAAAGGTTCGATTCATCGAGCAGGTAGAGCAACGCCTCGTTCTCGATTCCCTGAATACAGAAGTGGGCAACACCCGGAACGCTGCGGTCGGCGGGAATGGTTGCGCTGATACCGCCGACTGCCTGAAGGCCCGCGACGAGCTCGGCACGAAGCGTCGCGATGCGCACACACTCGGCTTCGCGTTCCGCTGCCGTTGCCACGAGCGCTGCAGCAGTTGCGGCGATGCCCGCGACGTTGTGCGTGCCGCTGCGCCGATCGCGTTCTTGCCCGCCACCCAGGATGAGAGGTTCGAGATAGATGCCTTCGCGGAGGAACATCACTCCCGAACCCTTCGGACCGCCGAACTTGTGCGACGAAAGAGTGAGCACGTCGACCAGCGCGGTGAGTTGCGCAAGATCGACCCAGCAGGCCGCCTGGACGGCATCGGTGTGGAGAATCGCTTTGGGTGCGTGTTTGCGCACGACTGCTGCCACTTCGCGCATCGGGGTGATGTTGCCGACTTCGTTGTTGACAGCCATCACGGACACGACAGGTGTCGCACCGTCGACGACGAGTTTGTCGAGAGCGGCGGCAAGCTGCGCAAGATCGATCGACCCCTGCGCATCGGTGCCGACGACGACTCCGTCGACGTGTTCGACACAGTGGAGTACCGCGTGGTGCTCGG
>CAYFLC010000026.1:0-15132 GCA_964343885.1 uncultured Bifidobacterium sp. | reverse complement strand
GGTCGGATGTGATGGGCGGCGCGCCGCCGATGGGTGCCGGCGGCGCATCGACGTTGTCGCTCGGCTTCACCGTTGCAACGACGACACCGCGACTCGAGAAGTGGTCGGTGTCGTACGCGATTTCATGCACGTACTCGTGCGTCGTGGGCAACCATGTTCCGCGGTAGCGATCGGAATGCGCAACGGGACACGTGCCACGCAACTCGTCCCAAATGGCGTGGGCGTTCTTGTTGTACTCGGGATCGGCGTGATCGAAGTCGGTGGCCCAGTCGGTGACCGGCCCGTAGATCGAGTTCTCGTCGAGATACGTCATCTCTTGTCCATTTCCCTGTTCTTGGGGGTTGCGGGCCGCCGCAACGACCCGACCGGCTGAGCCAGACGTCACAGCCGATGAGGCCATCGTAATCGTCGTGAGACAAAATTGTCGTATGCGTCTCAACTTCGTGATCCTTCTCCCCCCGTCGGAGGGAAAAGCGGAAGGCGGATCGGCCCGCGCGAAGTGGTCGCCCGGCGCGGGGGTTTTTGGAAAAGCACTCGGCACGCAGCGACGCGAGGTCGCCGAGGCTCTGGCCAAGGCCGGAGGCGGCAGCCCCGCGCTCCTCGGCGTGTCGGGTAAGCACCTCGAGCGAGCCCGTACAGCCAACCGCGGGCTGATCGGTGCCCCCACCCTGCCAGTCGCCGAGCGGTACACGGGCGTCGTGTGGGATCACCTCGACCTCACCAGCCTGAGCACCGTGCAACGCGAACGTGCACTGCAGAGAATCATCATTCCGAGTGGTCTTCTCGGGGTCTGCCTCGCATCCGACCCAGTTCCTGATTACCGCCTGAAGATGGGGGCGCGCTTCGCACCATTCGGCGGAACGATGGCGAAGTGGTGGCGCGACGCGGTCAGCGATGCGATCAATGCCTATGCGAAGGGATGCGTGGTCATCGATTTGCTTCCCACCGAGCATCGCGCCTCGTATGTCCCCGACCGCACGTTGGTTGCCGCACACGTGGTTGTCGATTTGGTGACACCACAGGGCAAGGCAGGCGGTCACGACGCAAAGGCAGCAAAGGGACTCCTTGCGCGACACTTGCTGACGAAAACTCCGGCAATGAAGAACGTCGACGATGTTCTGTCGGCGACCGAGAGTTTTTCTGACCGTCGATTCAAGGTTGTGACAAAAGTCAACTAGTTTCCAGCGACATGGAACTGCAGTTCGCGACCATTTGGGAATCGATCGCCGACGTCGTCGGCGATGCACCGGCCGTCAGCCAGGGCGACATCACGCGCACCTGGAGCCAGTACGACGACCGGGCGGCACGCTTGGCGCAGGCAATGACCGATGCGGGGCTTCGGCCGAACAGCAAGGTCGGTCTGTACCTCTACAACAGCAACGAATACCTCGAGGCCCACTACGCGGCGTTCAAGCTGCGTGGCGTTCCGGTCAACGTGAACTATCGGTACCTCGACGAAGAACTTTGGTACCTGCTCGACAACTCCGATGCAGAAGCACTGTTCTTTCACTCCTCGCTCGGCGATCGCGTCGCACGCGTCGTCGACCGCCTCCCCAATCTGAAGTTGATCGTCGAAGTCAGCGACTCGGCCGATCATCACGTTGCGCGTGCGGCCGCCTACGAAGACGTCATCGCTGGCCACGACCCGATGAAGCGCATTCATCGCAGCGAGACCGACACCTACATGCTGTACACCGGTGGCACCACCGGCATGCCGAAGGGCGTGATGTACGAGATGGGTTCGATGGCCCAGGGCTTCATCACGGGTGGGTTACCGCTCGTCGGAATGACACCACCGGCAACACCCGCCGACCTGCCCGCAACGGTGCGTGCGGCCTATGAGTCGGGAATCGGTGCGGTGTCGGTGCCGAGTTGCCCTCTTATGCACGGCACGGGCATTTGGATCGGCGCGATGATGCCGCATTGTGGCGGTGCACACATCGTCACGATGAAAGCCCGCAGTTTCGATGCACGCGAACTGCTCGACACCGTTGAGGAGCGGAAGGTTTCGATGACGGTTGTCGTTGGTGACTCGTTCGTCAAACCGATCATCAAGGCGATCGACGAAGCGCGCGCCGCCGGCAAGACACACGACCTCTCGAGCCTGAAGATGATGCTGTCGTCGGGCGTCATGTGGACGTCCGAGGTGAAGGAACAACTGCTCGACCGCGTTGAACACCTCGTGCTTGTCGATGCGATGGGCTCGTCGGAAGGTTCGATGGGAACCTCGATCTCGATGAAGGGCATTCCGCCGCAGACGGCGAAGTTCTCGCAGATGGCCACGACCAAGGTGTTCACCGACGACGACCGGGAAGTACAGCCGGGGTCGGGTGAAATCGGCAAGGTTGCTGCCGGCGGCACGGTGCCCATCGGTTACTACAAGGACCCGGAAAAGTCGGCACGAACGTTCCGCACCATCAACGGCGTGCGCTACTCCTTCCCCGGTGACCTCGCGATGGTTGCCGAAGACGGCTCGCTCATCTTCCTCGGACGCGGAAGCCAAGTCATCAACTCGGGTGGCGAGAAGATCTTTCCCGAGGAAGTGGAAGAAGCGGTCAAGCGCGTCGATGGAATTCAGGACTGTTTGGTCGTCGGCCTGGAAGACGAGAAGTTCGGCCAGGCTGTCACCGCGGTTGCTTCGGTCATCGACGGCGCGAAGGTCGATGAAGCCGCGGTCATCGCGAGCGTCAAGGGTCAGCTAGCCGGCTACAAGGCGCCGAAGCGTGTTGTGTTCGTGTCGTCGGTTCCCCGCGCACCCAACGGCAAGGCCGACTACAAGACCGCCAAGGATTTGGCGATCAAGCACCTGGCGTAAGCAACTTCTCGCGAAGGAACGACAGCACCTTCGTTACGCCTTCTTCCTGGCGCTGTTCGGTGAGCACCGAGTGATCGGTCTTCGACGACGACGGGAACTCGACCGCGACAAACGCGTCACCCAACAACGTGCGCAACGAGGTGAAACGATCACCGACCAACTTGTCGCCCGTGAAACGCAAACCTAACACCTGGCAACCTGCCGCCGCCCGATTCGCAATGACGACTGCATCGTCGGCGGAAAGATTCAGGTCAGCACTGCGCCCGCGCCCGATTGCAAACGGCAACGACGGCTGCGACAGCACGGGCGCAACCATGAAGTCGTCGAGCATCATGCCGAGTGCAAATCCGCCCGAGAAACACATGCCGATTGCGCCGACGCCAACTCCACCGACTTCCTCGTGCAGTCGCCGAGCCAATGCACGAAGAAAGGCGATCACCGGCGATGTCTTCTTCATCGCCATCGTCGTGAACTCGCGTGAAACGCAAATCTTGGACATCGAACCCATGATGTATTTCTGCGACGGCTCGCGACCCGCCTCGCCCACCAACAACGGCATCACCACCGTGAAGCCAGCAGATACCACTTCTTCCGCGAAGCGCAAAACCGCAGGCGTGATGCCGGGAATCTCGTGCACGATGACCACACCCGGGCCGGACCCCTTGCGATAAGTGGTGTGAGTGAAACCTGCAGCAGTGAACTCACCACGCTGCCAGCCAGCGATCTCGGCTGATTCTGACCCCACCATGATTTCCCCCGATTCGATGAATATCTACACGCCGTGCTTCAACGCCGTGAGAGCAGCTTCGACGAGTAGTTCTACACCACGCCGCAAGGGTGTTGGATCGAAGTCTTGCTTCCCCATCGCCCCGTGCACATAACGCGCGTAGACGCCCTCGCTGATCACGGCAAGTCGCCACGACGAGAAGGCGACGTAGTAACCGATGTTGTCGCAATTACGACCCGACTTCGCCGAGTACATGTCGACCATCTCGCGGTACGTCGGGAAACCATCGAGACCCGACGGGTCGTTTTCGCGGCGCGCCGGCACACCAGGATCGCTCCAGTACACACCGAGGTAACCGATGTCGGCCATCGGATCACCCAACGTGCACAGCTCCCAGTCGAGCACGGCGGCGATGCGCCCACTCTCGAGATCTGACAGGCAGTTTCCGAATCGATAATCACCGTGTGCGATGACAGTCCCGTGTTGCTGCGGCACTCCGGCCTTCAACAACCGCTCAACTTCATCGATATCAGGGAGCTCACGCTGCTTTGAATTCGCCCATTGGGTGCTCCAGCGCTTGATCTGGCGCTCGACATACGAATCGCGCTTCGCAAGATCACCGAGGCCAACCGCATCGACATCGACTGCGTGAAGGTCGACCATCACATCGATGAGATGTTCGGAGAGAGCACGCCGCATGGCAGGTGAAACGTTTGCCGCCTTTGATTGTCCGTCGAGTACCACCCCATCGACGTAACTCATCACATAGAACGGCGCGTCGTTCACTTCGACATCGGCGCACATGCCCAGAGTGCGCGGCACAGGAACGTTCGTCGTGCCGACGGCCGAAATGATGCGGTGCTCGCGACCCATGTCGTGAGCGGTGGCAAGAACGTGCCCGAGTGGCGGTCGACGCAAAACCACAGTGCGGCCGTTCGCATCGACAACGCGGTACGTAATGTTCGACCTGCCACCAGCGATCATGTGGAACGAGAACGGCGCACGCAGGCCTTCGATGTTGTTTTCGAGCCAGCGCGAAACGCGGTCTTCGTGGATCACGCGATGAGATTAGTTGCGAATCGAATCGGGAACATCAGCCGGGTCGGGTGATGCCGACGACACGCTCCCACGGAACCGGGGCCACACGAACAACATCACCGCGTCGCGGTGCGTGCACCATTTGTCCGTTGCCGATATAGATGGCGACGTGGCCGATCGGCGTGCGACTGAAGATGAGATCGCCCGGCTGAATTGCCTGAATCGGCACGCGCGGACCCATTTGGAACTGTGCGCGCGAATAGTGCGGAAGCGACACGCCCGCCTGCCCCCAGGCATAGAGCGTGAGTCCGGAACAATCGAACGCCACTCCGGGCGAACTGCGCGCGAACTGATACGGAACGCCCAGTTGAGACAACGCCGCTTGAACCGCCATGCCCGCCCTTGACGACGGTGCCTTCACTTTGTACTTCGCGGCTTCGGCTTTGTACTTCGCCGCAAGTGCCGCGGATTGCTGAAGCGCGAGTTGGTCACGCCGGGCCCGCTCGGCAGCCAGAGCAGCTCCGAGGTCGCTCTTTGCTCGATTCAATTTGTCTTGATAGGTGTTCGCAAGGGACTCGGCGGCGTGGTAGTCGGCCTGGGCTGATTGGGCGAGCTTGACCGCGGCCTTCTGCTTCTTCTCGAGTGCCTTGCGCTCGAGACTCAGATCTTCGACCAAGGCATCGATCGCGTCGGTTGTGTTGGCCCCGGCATTCATGGCGACTCCCATGAGATGGTCTTTCTGGACCGTCGCATTGAGACCACCCGGATCGGTGAGCAACGACGTGAGACTGTTGCTGCGACCGCCGTTCATGAACGCCTGCTGGGCAACCTTCACAAGATCGCGGCGCATCGTTGCCAACTCGGCTTCCTTCTTCGCGACACGATCTTTCGCCTGCGCGATCTGGCCTTTCAGATCGTCCTGCATCGAGATCGCCTCGGCGTATTTTTCCGACGCCGCATCCATTTGGATTTCAAGCCGGTCGAGCTCGTCAAGCAACGCGTTGACTTGATTCTGAATGTTCGCTGACGACGCATGTACCGCAGACGTCAACGGAACAGCCACGCCGAAGAGCGAGGCGCACCCGATACACAGGGCGATCAGTCGGGCGCGGGGGCGTACGAACATGACTCGCCAATTTTACGGGAATGACAAAAGTGGGGACCCGAAGATCCCCACTTTCATTCGGATTCTTAAATTCTTTCGTCGAAAATCACGCGATATTCACGCGAAACGGACGAATAATCAATCAGCTTTGATTGTGACGTTTTGATCCGGGGCTGTCGGCCGACATGTCACCGTTGTCGCGTCGGTTTGCGTACATCCCGCCGATGAGCCCGAATCGCCGAACTTTGTGGCAGTTGAACCCTTCGACGTGATCACGATTGCACCACCTGAAACGACAGATCCCGTGCAATCCGAATTGGAACCGTTCACCTCGGAACAATTCGTGAGGCCGGTGATTCGGATACCACCAGCGGTTGAATTTCCTGATGTCATCACTTTGAATGAGAAGGAGTTCGAACCGCCGCCGCCATTGTTGTTCGAACCACCATTGTTGTTCGAACCACCATTGTTGTTCGAACCACCATTGTTGTTGTTGTTCTGACTCGGAGCCTGCCCGTTCCACTTCGGGCTGAAAATACGGAACGTCAGAACCGAACGGTTGTAGCCGTTGGTCGAGGGCGAACCGACGCCGGTGAGGCTGAACTCCTGGTACGCGCTTGCGTCATTCGCGAAGTCATTCCACGTGTAGCCGAGGATGTCGCTGATGCTCTTTCCTGCGAGCGACGGACGATTGTTCGGGCCGAAGTTCGCCGGCTTGTGCGAGGTCAGGCAGGTCTTCCAATCGAACGTGAACGACATCTCGTTGTCCGCCGAATCGTCGGATGAGTTGTCGAAGACGGGCCAGAAGTCGGTTGCCGGGTCTTCGGTCGCCTTGCCGTAGGCCTGGGTTTGAGCCTCGAGGCCGCTTGAGAGACCGGTGTAACTGGTTGCAGCATCGCCACCTCCACAACCGATTTCAACTTGGTTACCTGCGATGGACTTTCCGTTTACCCAACCATTCGACGGGGTGATGCCGTAGTGAAGGCCGTGCTGCGACTTGAACGACGCGTTGGTTGACTCACCGGTTTCACCTTCAAGCAACAGTCGCTGCGGACGCCAGAAAGTGAAGGTGATCTTGCCATCGGTGCCGATCGCGATATATCCGCTTGAGACGTTTGTATCGGTGTTGAGAGAGGAGACCCCCGTGGCGGTCACTGACTTGATATACGGCGTCGTGACGAAGAACGGGCTGACGGTGACCGGGAAGTTCACATCCGAACCGTTCACCATTCCGTGCATCACCATGACATCGTTGGCACGCACGACGGAGAGTACGTCGTCACCGCTGTAGTTCGGCGAAACAAAAGTTGCCCAGCGACCGCGGCCGTTTGCAACCTCTCCGAACTTGTAGAAACCGTTCGACTTGCCATTGGTTCCGGCGACTCCCTTGCCGCTGGTGAAATCGGTGCTGGCGAAGGTGTTCCACTTCTTGCCCTCGATATCGCTCTGGTTGCCCTGCATTTCCGAGTTCGCATGAATGATTGCAGTGCCATTCGATGCATCGCACCACTTGATACCGGGGCACTCAATCCAGACTTCGGTTGGCGTGCCACCCAGGGGCTTCGTGAGATTCTGCTCGCCGAGGAAGACGGCGATCTGGAAGCTGCCACCGATGTTCTTAGAAGCATCCGCGCCGAGAATTGACTTGACCTGCTTGAGAATGGTTGCGGCATCTGCAGCGTGGATGTTCAACTTCGCCGACATCGGAGCATTCATGTCGCTGTAAGTAGCGATACTCGCGGTGTAGTTCGCGGTGTCGGTCGAGTCGTTCGTCTTCTGATCGAGAATGTCCAACGATCCGTTGCCGTTGTCGTCGACGTCGATGCTGTTCGGCACGCTGTCGCAGTCGAGATCCTGACCGAGTCCGGTGCCGTTGATGTTCGCGTCCTTCGGGCTTCCATCGGGGCACGTCGTGGCAGCGAGTTTGTGAAGAGTCGACAGCGTGGCAACGCTTGCGGTCACCAACTTCACGCGACCCGCGAGACCTGCACCCTTCGGCTTGCCCGTCTTGTCGACTGCGCGCACACCGGCGGTGCCCGCTGCGGTTGTCTTCGCAGCCTTGAACCAACCCGTCTGGTTGCTCAGCGTGCCAACGTTCAACGTGCCCTTTGCCTGCGCCTTCAAACCGAGGATCGACTTGTAGAACTTGCCCGACTTCACGACCTTCAAGACGGCCGGACCGAGGTACTTGCCGGTCGAGTCGATGAACTGGAGCGTCGAGTTCTTCACATCGGACGATGGAACGTTCGTGATGCTGAATGCGCCACTGCCGTCGGCGGTTGCCTTGTAGGCCTTGCCCGACGCGGTCATGAGCAGTGCCTTTCCTGCACCCGCTGCGCTTCCCTTCACGGTGACGCCGGACGCGGCGTTGGCTCCCGCGAACGGCACGGCGACTCCGGCCAGTGCGATGACTCCGGCAATCACAACGGAACGAATTCTCATGGGTCTCCCCTCGCTCGCCATCACCATGTCCTGGTGCGGCACTCAGCGAAAGCGTATACCCGTGCCTATTCCCACTCAATCGTCCCAGGCGGCTTCGAGGTCACGTCGTAGACCACGCGGTTGATTCCCGGAACCTCGTTCACGATGCGTTTCGACATCGTTTCCAGAAGTTCATACGGTAAACGGGCCCAATCGGCGGTCATGGCGTCGTCGCTGGTGACCGCCCGGATGATGATCGGGTGGCCGTAGGTGCGCTCGTCGCCCATGACACCGACCGAGCGGATGTCGGCGAGCACGGCGAAGGCCTGCCAGATTTCGCGCTCGAGTCCGGCTGCGCGGATTTCTTCGCGCACGATCGCATCGGCCTCTTGCAGAGTCGCAACACGTTCGGGTGTGACCTCGCCGATGATGCGAACACCAAGGCCCGGGCCGGGGAACGGCTGGCGCCACACCATTTCGTCGGGCAAGCCGAGTTCGGTACCAAGTCGGCGCACCTCGTCTTTGAAGAGCGCGCGTAGTGGCTCGACCAACTGCAGGGTCATGTCTTCGGGAAGTCCACCGACATTGTGATGGCTCTTGATGACCGATGCCGTGCCGTCGCTGCCGCCACTTTCGATGATGTCGGGATACAGCGTGCCCTGCACAAGGAACTCTGCGTCGGTGACCCCGCCCGTGTTTTCTTCGAAGATGCGCACGAACAACTCGCCGATCGCCTTGCGCTTCGCCTCGGGCTCCGTGACGCCGCGGAGCTTCTCGAAGAACTTGTCGCCCGCGCGCACGTGAATGAGTTCGATTCCCATGTTGCGCTGGAACATCTCGACGACCTGTTCGCTCTCTCCCTTGCGCATGAGTCCGGTGTCGACGTACACGCAGGTGAGTTGCGAGCCGATTGCACGGTGTACGAGTGCCGCCGCGACGGAAGAGTCAACACCTCCCGACAGTCCGCAGATCGCACGTTTCGTGCCGACTTGTTTGCGGATTGCCTCGACCTGCGTGTCGATGATCGACCCCATCGTCCACGAAGGCACACAACCCGCAAGGTCGATGAGGAAGCGCCGAAGAACTTCCTGTCCGTACTCGGAATGCACGACTTCGGGATGGAACTGCACACCCCAGATGCGACGCGACGGATTCTCCATCACCGCCGTGGGTGCGTCGGGTGTCGATGCGCAGACCACGAAACCTTCCGGCACACGCGACACGAAATCGAAGTGGCTCATCCACACCGGGTACCGAGCAGGGAGGTCGTGGAGCAGTTGGGATGCGTTGCCGGTGCGCGTGAGTTCCGCTCGCCCATATTCACCGCGACCACCGCGTGACACTTCCCCGCCCAGCTGGTCGGCGATCAGTTGATGGCCGTAACAGATGCCGAGAATCGGAATACCGAGTTCGTAGATCTCCGGGTCGAGTTTCGGTGCGCCGTCGACATGCACACTCTTCGGCCCGCCCGACAGGATGATCGCCCGTGGTGCCTTTGCCTTCACCTCAGCGGCACTGATGCGGTGGGGAACGATTTCCGAGTAGACGTTCGCCTCACGGACCCTGCGCGCGATGAGTTGGGCGTACTGCGCACCGAAATCGACGACAAGAACCGTGTCGTAGGGCTGTGACATCGGTTCGACCCTAGTTGCCGTTTGCCAACTGGCCGAAGGCCGTGTGACGATGTGGTTGTGAGTTCCGACATCACGACGACAACGGTCTACGAGTTCAACCTCGAGCGCGACCCGTCGCAGTGCATCGGCCTGATGGAAAAGCCCGGCTGTGGCACCAAAGCCACCGATGCCGGCGACCGCGGCGGCGGTCTGCAATACGCCACTTTCGGCATCATCATCGCCGGACTCGCCGTGGTGATGACCGTCGTTTTCCGCAACGTTTTGCGCTCGGATCGACGCAAAGCAGCCGAGGTCGCTGACCCCGATTTGCGTTGGAAGAAATAGCCGGCGAAGCCCGTAGCCTTTCGGACGACAACTGAAAACAACCCTTGCGGGGTTTGGGTGTAAGTCCCAACCGGCGGTGACAGTCCGCGAACCTTCCCACTCACGTGGGTCGGCCGACTCGGTGAAATTCCGAGACCGACGGTGAAAGTCCGGATGGGAGCAAGGTGGAGGCATGAGCGTTTATTCGGGCACGTTCGACGTGCGCGACGAACAATTCATGCGCCGTGCCCTTGGTACGGCGCTGCAGGCGCGTCTCGTCGCGCGCCCCAACCCCTGGGTGGGTGCAGTTGTCGTTGCCGCCGATGGATCGACCTACGAGGGTTGCACGTCGGCCCCTGGCGGCGCACATGCGGAAATCGCAGCCCTTGCTCGCGCCGGCGAATCGTCGCGTGGTGCGACTCTCTACTCGACCCTCGAGCCGTGTTCGCACACCGGACGAACCGGGCCATGCACGCAGGCAATCATCAACGCGGGGATCTCGCGCGTCGTCGTCGGTGTCGTCGACCCCGACACAAAGGTCGCCGGACGCGGCATCGAAGCGCTCCGCGCCGCAGGTGTCACGGTTGACGTCGGTGCGTGCGCCGAACAGGCACGCACCCAGTTGGCCGCCTATCTACATCATCGCTCGACCGGTCGGCCTTGGGTCGTTCTGAAGATGGCGAGCACGATCGATGGTCGAACCGCAGCCGCAGACGGCTCGAGCCGATGGATCACGGGATCCGTCGCACGTCAGCGTGTTCATGAACTACGCGCCGAAAGCGATGCGGTGCTCGTTGGTGCGGGAACCGTCCGTGCCGACGACCCTGAACTCACCGTCCGCGATGCGCACGGCGCTTCGCCGCGACGTGTCGTTCTCGGCACCGCGCCTGCCGGCGCAAAAGTCCATCCGTGCACGGAATGGACCGGCGACATCGAGTCACTGCTCGACACGCTCGGCAAGGACAACGTGCTGCAACTCCTGGTCGAAGGTGGCGCCAAGGTCGCGGGCGAGTTCCACCGCCGTGGCCTCGTCAACCAATACGTGTTCCACCTTGCTCCGGCCATCGCCGGTGGCGACAACGTTTCGGGCATTTTCTCGGGCGCCGCCGCTGCATCGATGACCGACATGTGGCGCGGACGAATTGTCGGAACCCAACAATTGGGCGACGACATCGAAGTGATCATTGAACCAAAGGAAACCAAATGACGACGAACGACTCCGGGTTCGCACCCATTCCCGACATTCTCGCGGCGATTGCCCGTGGTGAAATGGTGGTGATGGTCGACGACGAAGACCGCGAGAACGAAGGCGACTTCATCATGGCCGCCGAGTTCGCAACGGCCGAGAAGCTCGCATTCATTGTGCGCCACAGTTCGGGTGTCGTCTGCGCGCCACTGACCGGTGAACGTTGCGACGACCTGCGCCTTCCCGCAATGGTCGACCAGAACACCGAAAGCCACCGCACCGCCTTCACGGTTTCGGTGGACCTCATCGACGGCACGACCACCGGAATCTCGGCGGCGGACCGCGCAGCAACACTTGTCGGCCTCGCCAGCCCGAAGGTGTCGTACACCGCGTTCGCAAAGCCCGGACACATCTTCCCATTGCGCGCCCGCGAGGGCGGTGTACTGAAGCGTGCCGGCCACACCGAAGCAGCGGTCGACCTCGCGCGCCTCGCC
Source organism: uncultured Bifidobacterium sp. (assembly GCA_964343885.1). GTDB lineage: Bacteria > Actinomycetota > Acidimicrobiia > Acidimicrobiales > Ilumatobacteraceae > F1-20-MAGs119. Next base: position 3,409 of record CAYFLC010000026.1, on the reverse strand, counting down.
GGATGCGAACCCGCCGGAGTGATCTGCGAAATCCAGAACGACGATGGAACGATGGCGCGTCTCGACGACCTGCGGAAGTTCTGCGCGCAGCACAACCTGCTGTTGTCTTCCATTGCGATGCTCATCGAATACCGACGTCACCACGAGCGTCTCGTCGAGTACATCGGCTCGGCACCCCTCCCCACCGAATGGGGAACCTTCACTTGTCATGCATATCGCAGCACGATCGACGGAGTCGAACATCTTGCTTTCACACAGGGCGACCTGAAAGCCGGCGGACCCGTTCTCACGCGCGTGCACAGCGAGTGCCTCACGGGCGACGTGTTCGGAAGTCGCCGCTGCGACTGCGGTCCGCAACTCGAGGCCGCGATGCAAAAGATCGCCACAGAAGGTCGCGGTGTCGTCGTGTACCTGCGCGGGCACGAGGGACGCGGCATCGGCATCGGCCACAAGATTCGTGCCTATTCACTGCAAGACGAAGGTCTCGACACCGTTGATGCGAACCTGCAACTCGGACTGCCCGTCGATAGTCGTGAATACGGCATTGGTGCGCAGATTCTGGCCGACCTCGGTGCGAACGAGCTGCGTCTGATGACGAACAACCCGGCGAAATACGGCGGTCTCGGTGGCTACGGCCTCACCGTGGTTGAACGAGTCGCGATCGAGATTCCTCCCACACCGGAAAACGAGAAGTACCTGCGCACGAAGAAAGAACGTCTCGGCCACTTGATCGAGATGGACGGAAAGTAAGAGCCATGGTCGGACCAAACGACGGACTCAACAATGCGGCGATCGACGGAACGGGCATGCGCTTTGGCATCGTCTGTGCGACCTTCAACTTCGACATCGTCGATGCGCTTCGGCGCGGTGCCGTTCGGGGTTTCACTTCGCACGGCGTTCACGAATCAGACATCGTCACGCACTGGGTGCCGGGTGCCTTCGAACTTCCCGTCGTCGCGAAGGAACTCGCCGCGTCCGGATCGGTCGATGCCGTTGTCGCACTCGGCGCCGTCATTCGGGGCGATACACCCCACTTCGAGTACGTGTCGGGCGAGGCGGCATCGGGCCTGCAACGAGCTGCCATGGATACCGGAGTCCACGTTGCGTTCGGGGTTCTGACCGTCAACACCATGGAACAGGCCCTCGAACGTTGTGGCGACTCCGACAACAAGGGCGAAGAGGCTGCGGTGGGCGCCATCATGACCGCCCGGGTTCTGCGTACCATTCATGGCAGGTAGCGCACACACGGGGTGACCAAAGGAGGGTGAATGGGAGTCCTCATTTCACTGCTCGTTGCGGCGTCAACACTCGCCGCCCCATTGCCGCACAATCCGGCCACATTGACGTCGCTGGTCGAACGAGGCGTCTTTTCCACCGAGCTGACGAGTTTTCCGTCCTTCGTACGCGAGAACCGGCGTGAGTTCGCAGAACTCGATTGGAGCACCGACTACTGCAGCGCTCCCCTCATTGGCAACACGGGACGTTCGTTCAACTTCCGAGTGCCCTGCCAGCGTCATGATTTCGCCTATCGCAACATGAAGCTGCTCGGAACATTGACTGAAGTGAGCCGCAAACGTGTCGACGAACAATTTCTCTCCGACATGCGGGCCACGTGCGCACCGCGCGGAATTTCACAGCGTTTCAACTGCTACGCGTGGGCCGAAACGTTCTTCGCCGCCGTGAGAACTTTCGGCGGCTGAGTCAAACACCAACCGACAAACGGATGATCTGGGTGAGCACACGGGCCGTGGCTCCCCAGATCGTCTCGTCGTCGAGTCGATACACAAAAATGCTCGGGTTCCCCGATGGAGTGACCCACCGCTCTTCGCTGAAGGTGTCGGGGCGCGCCAACTCGTGCAACGGCACGTGGAGAATCCGGTCGACTTCGTTTGCCGACGGAACCAGGTTTGGTCGGTAACCGAGAGTGCCCACCAGCGGGATGATGTAGCTCGAGCTAACGATGGTGTGCAGATGATCGAGCTCGGCAACCAGCGCAACGTCGTTAACCGGCATCGACACTTCTTCCACCGCTTCGCGCAAGGCGGCTTCCCTCACCGATTCGTCGGGCTCGACTCGTCCGCCCGGAAACGAGATCTCGCCCTTGTGGTTCTTCAGATGCGATGCGCGCTTCGTGAGCACCACTTCAACACCATCGTCACCGGGATGCAGCGTGACGAGCACGGCACTGGGTCGTGCTTGTTGCGCCGCCTCGGTGGCCACTGCGCGCGGCGCATGCGCCGACAGCCGTTCGACGACGCGGTCGAAAGAACGCAAGGGCGACAGATCGGCATCGTGCCACGGCGCGAGACCACCCGGCTGCCAATCGGCGGGACGCGGAATGCGCTGTTGCCCACCGGGCCTCATCGCCATGGACGAAACGCTAAGCCGATGGCTTCCAACCGGAATCGAGAAGTTGGCGCAGGACCTCGGGGAAGCCGGCCGTCTTCAGGTTCGCGAGCACTTTGCCCGGTGCTTCCTCGCCCTTTTCCCACAGTTCCCACGCGGTGAGCATCTTGTTGAGGTCGGGAGCAGGACGTTCAAAGGCCATGGCGCGAGGCTACCGACACAAGGCTGAATGCGCCATTTGTGGGGGTCAGTCGCGTGCGCGCTTGGCGATCATTGTCAACCACACCACCATCCCCTGCACCACTGCCACGGCGACAAGCACAAGTGCATCGGTTAGGTGTTCGCGCACCACGATTGCTCCGGTGATGCATGCGGCCACAACGACCACGTCGATGAAGCGATGCACGGCAACCGACACCTTGCGGTACGCAGCCAGCGGACCCCGCGTCAACGCAGCATTCGCCAGCGCCACACAGCCGATCGCGGCCGGCCACGCAACGGTGCGTGCGCGCCCAAGCGAGAACAACAAGAGCGCCGCAACAACGTAATCACCCGCGTGATGAAACAGTCCGAGCCTGGGCGCTTTGTCCTTTGCCACGACACGACAGTACGAGAAAGAGCAAAGGGCCCGGGCGATTTGCCCGGGCCCTTCGACACTTCTTCTGAGTGGATGACTACATCATCCCCATGCTTCTTCTGAGCGGATGACTACATCATCCCCATGCCAGGCATTCCGCCCGGCATGCCGCCGCCTGCGGCGGGTGCGTTCTTCTCGGGCTTGTCGGCCACGAGACACTCGGTGGTGAGAACGAGCGCCGCGATCGACGCAGCATTTTGCAATGCAGCGCGCGTGACCTTTGCGGGGTCGAGAATGCCGGCCTTGATGAGGTCGGTGAATTCACCGGTCGCAGCGTTCAGGCCGATTGCACCCTTTTCGCTTTCGACTCGCTGAACGACGACCGCACCTTCGAGGCCCGCGTTGTCGGCGATGTTGCGCGCCGGCGCCACGAGCGACTCGTAGACCGTGCGAGCACCGGTGGCCTCGTCACCCGTGAGCGACTCG
>CAYFLC010000025.1:13891-15741 GCA_964343885.1 uncultured Bifidobacterium sp. | reverse complement strand
GCGGAACTGTTCGGTCAGCTCGGTGTTCACGGAGTGATTTCCGGCGGCCAGACGCTGAACCCATCGACGGCCGAGCTTCTCGATGCAGTCGAGCGGATGAACGCGCAACAGATCATCATCTTGCCGAACAACAAGAACATCATTCCCGTCGCCAACCAAGTCGGCGAACTCACGAAGAAAGACGTGCGGGTTGTGCCGACCTGTTCGATGCCCGAGGCTCTCGCGTCGCTGGTGGTTTACGACCCCGAAGTGTCTGCCGAGCACAACGCCCGTGAAATGGGCGCGGCGGCCGACAGCGTTGCGACGGGTGAAATCACGCAGGCCGTGCGCGACACCGACAGCGACGCAGGCACAATCACCGCGGGCGACTGGATCGGCATCGTCCGCGGAGACGGAATCGTCGCGATCGGCGGCACGTGGCGTGCCGCGGCAACACAACTGCTCGACCACCTCGTCACCAGCGACCGAGAAATCGTCACGGTGCTCGAAGGGGTTGATGCGACATCGTCGATGACGGAAGAGTTGGTTGCCTGGATGTCAGAAAACCGGCCCGAGGTCACCGTCGAAGTTCATCGAGGCGGGCAGCCGCTCTACCCGTACCTCTTCGGGGTCGAATAAGTCGGTGCCGAAGAAGCCACTCACCGTTTCCGAGACAGCGGCGAAGCCGCCGATTCGCCTCGTCGAACTTGCAAATTTGAGTGTCGGCGAACTGCATGGCGTAGGTGAAAAGCGTCAGGAAGATCTGAAAACAATGCACATCACGTCGTTGCTCGACTTGGTCATGCATTATCCACGCCGATGGGTGGACCGCACGAATGAATGTCGGGTGGAAGACCTGCTGCCCGGGGTGCAGGCGCTCGTCGTTGTCGAAGTTCTCTCCGTCGACAAGCGCATGACGCGCAATCGTCGCTCGATGATCACGGTTCGCGTTGGCGACGCAACTGGCAAGTTCACGTTGACGTTTTTCAATCAACCGTGGCGAGACAAACAATTGACGGTCGGGCTCACCATTTCCGTTTGGGGCAAGGCCGACACCTATCGCGGTGCTCTGCAGATGACGAATCCGATCGTCGACCTGATCGGCGACCGAACGGGTCGCATTGTTCCGATTTACCCCCAGACGGGCGACAGTGGCGTGAAAACCTGGGAACTCGCCAAATGGATCGAAGAGACGCTTCGTCGTTGCGTTGCGCGAGGTATCGACGATCCGCTTCCACCGGAGTTGATGAAAGCGCATTCGTTGATCTCACGCTTCGAGGCGATGCGTGCCATCCACCTCCCTGAAACGATGGAGGAAAAGGAAGCGGCTCGACGTCGACTCGCGTTCGACGAGTTGCTGCGTGTGCAGACCGTGCTGGTGAAGCGCAAGAAAGAAATCGAGGCCACTGCTCGGGGGATCACGCATAACACACGGGGCGCCTTCGTCGAACAGTTCGTCGCCAATCTCCCGTTTCCACTCACGGGCGCACAAACACGCGCGATCGCGGAAGTCACGGAAGACCTGCGCAAGCCGCATCCAATGCATCGTCTCTTGCAGGGCGACGTCGGCAGTGGAAAGACTGTTGTGGCCGTTGCGAGCCTTCTCACGGCGGTCGAGGGCGGATTTCAGGGGGCATTGATGGCGCCGACTGAGGTTCTCGCCGAGCAGCATTTCGCAGGCGTGACGAACCTGCTCGAGGGCCTCGTCGTGCGCGACCCCGACAATCTCTTCGGTGACCGACCCGTGCGTGTCGAACTATTGACCAATCGGGTCACAGCCGCCCGACGTCGGCAGGGTCTGGCGGGATTGGCCGAAGGATCGGTTGACATTGCCGTCGGAACGCACGCGCTCATCCAGGAGGGCGTCGAAT
>CAYFLC010000025.1:0-13881 GCA_964343885.1 uncultured Bifidobacterium sp. | reverse complement strand
TGGTCGACGAACAACATCGTTTCGGCGTCGAACAGCGCGCTGCGCTGCGCGACCGCAGCCTTGCGGCGAGCAACGGTTCGATCCCCGACACGTTGGTGATGACCGCAACACCGATTCCGCGCACCGCGGCAATGACCGTCTTCGGAGATCTCGACGTCAGCGTTCTCGACGAACTTCCGCCGGGCCGTACGCCGATCGTCACGCTGGCCGTCGACGATGCCAATGGCGAGTCGGCCATGTGGGCGAAGGTGCGCGAGGCCGTCGCAGCGGGGGACCAGGTGTACGTGGTGTGCCCGCTCATTGGCGAAAGCGAAAAGATCGAAGCAGCCGGGGCCGAGGCAACGTTTGAACAGCTCCGCGTGGGTGAACTTGCGGACCTGAGGCTCGGATTGATGCATGGTCGCCTGAAAGCCGACGAGAAAGAGTCGGCCATGGATGCGTTCCGACGTGGCGACATCGACGTGCTCGTCGCCACCACCGTGATCGAGGTCGGCGTCGACGTTCCGAACGCAACCCAGATCGTCGTTCTCGATGCCGACCGCTTTGGCATCGCGCAACTTCACCAATTGCGCGGTCGAGTGGGTCGTGGAAAGAAGGCATCAACTTGTTGGCTCGTGACACGACCGCATGAAACCGACGAACTGATCAACGAAGCCAAGCCGAGGATCGACGCGCTCGTTGCATCCACCGACGGTTTCGTGCTCGCCGAGGTCGATCTGCAGCTGCGTGGCGAGGGAACGATCATGGACAAGAAGCAGAGCGGCCACAGCGATCTCGTACTCGCCTCGTTGAAGCACGATCGCGACTTGATCGAAGCAGCACGCGAGGTTGCGATTGGGCTCGTCGGCGACGACCCGACGTTGTCGAAACATGCCGCGTTCCGCGAGGAAATCGAAGTTGTGTTGGGAGCCGACAAGGAAGAGTTCGTCACCCGCGGTTAGTCGGGGTCGACGTCGTGCAGATCTTCGTCGGTGAGTTGAAGGTCCCACCGGTCGAGGCAGTCGCTGCACCGATAGGCAACGAACTCGCCGACTTCCCAGGCATTGTCCTCGCGCGGTGGAGTGATGAGGTGCGCCGTTCCGCCGCAGTCGACGCAGATAATTTCAGTGAGGGGAGAGCGCACGGTGTCGATTATTGCCTGACAGACTGCATACATGCGCGTGGTGGCCGGCGAATTGCGAGGTCGGCGCATCGAGGGCCCTCCCGAGCCGAAGAATCGAAAGAGCAATGGCGAGCAGGTAACGCGACCAACCACCGACAAGGTTCGCGAAGCGATCTTCAACGCGCTCGGAAGCCTGGAAGTGGTCGAGGGCTCGACCGTCGTCGACATGTTCGCGGGCTCTGGCGCCCTCGGCATTGAGGCGTTGTCGCGCGGGGCCGAGCACTGTGTGTTCATCGAGAACGACCGCGTCGCGCTTGCGGTTCTACGACGGAACATCGAACAATTGGGTCTCGCGGATCGATCAACGGTTGTGTTGGCCGATATTGCACGTGAGTCCAACGAGAGATCCGGATCTCGCATCGCGGCGCACATCGAAGGAGCCGAGCTCGTGCTCGCTGACCCTCCGTACCGATACGAAAAGTGGTCCGAACTCTTCGCCCTTGTTTCGGAGACTTCGCCCGATGCGGTGTTGGTCGCGGAAACCGAAGCCGGGGCATCGATTCACACGAGTGCCCCGGAAGGCTGGAATTGTCTGCGAAATCGGGACTACGGACGCACGGCTGTGGGGTTCTTCGTCACTTCCAAGAGCGCTCTGCGCGGCGCCGACTAGGAAATTCAGCACCGACGAGGTTCAGCGGTTGTACCGTTGATCTCGCATGGCGAAAGTCCTCTACCCAGGAAGCTTCGATCCGATTCACCTCGGACATATCGATGTGATCGAACAGGCCGCAAACCTCTTCGGACACGTCGTCATCGCCATCCTTCACAACCCGGAAAAGCACGGCGGCGTTTTCACTGTTGACCAGCGAATTCACCTGATCAACGGTGCGTTAGCCGACGGCCCGTGCTCGGGGAAGTACTCGGTGCAGGCGTACCCCGGCCTTGCGGTCGACGCGGCGAAGACAGCGGGCGTCGACTTCATCGTCAAGGGTTTGCGCAATTCGGGTGACTTTGAGATCGAACAACAGATGGCGCACACCAACTTCGCGGTGGCTGGTGTCAAAACCGTGTATCTACCGTGCAGTCCCGAACGCGCATCCGTGAGCAGCCGTTTCGTGCGCGAAATCGCCCAGTGCGGTGGCGACCCTTCGTCGATGGTGCCGGTGAATGTCACCGCGGCCCTAAAGGAGTTATTCGCATGAGCTACGACGACGAGTACGACGATTTCGACGACGACTTCACTCCGCGTCCGGTCGAGCCGCAGATGGGCGATGCCGAAATGTTGCTCAATCGGGCGGTCGACATCATCGCCGGTGCGCCGAACATGCCGCTCTCCAGCACACCGCGTATCGATCGCGATGAGATCATCGAGATTCTCCAGGACGCGCTCGCGCGACTGCCGGAGGAACTCCGCCAGGCGCGCTGGATGATCAAGGAAAAGCAAGAGTTCGTTGCGAAGGCCCGCCGCGAGGCCGACGAGGTGCTCGACGCCGCGCGTGTGCAGGCCGAGCGCATGGTGCAGCGCACCGAGGTCGTGCGACAGGCCGAATCCCGCGCGCGGACGGTGCTCGAAAACGCCGAAGCCGACGCGCGTCGCTTGCGCATGGAGATGGAAGACTTCCTCGACCAGCGCCTCGGCAGTTTCGAGATTCTGCTCGACCGGCTCATGAAGACGGTGGCAACGGGTCGTCAGCGACTCGCCATCGGGAACCAACAAGAGCCCGAGCCTCAGCCGACCGACCCCTCGGGCGAAATCCAGGGGTTCTTCGACCAAGACCGCTTCTAGCCGTCGCGGGTCGTCGCCATGCCGTCACCGTTGTCGGGTCTCATGGTCAATGTGGCCGAGGTCTTGCGACGTGTCGGGAACACGAAGGACATCACCACCGCCGTCGAGTCGCAATTGCTCGAACTCGATGACGTGCGAATCGACCCACAAGACATCGTGATCGAGTTCCATCTTGAGTCGTCGAACTCGGGCATCGTTGTCCACGGTTCCGCATCGGCAGCGTTTCATGACCAATGCCGTCGCTGCCTGAAACCCGTGGAATCGGCGCTCCATATTTCGATCGCCGAGTTGTACCAGCGCGAGATCACCGACCCCGACGCGTACCTCCTCGAGGGTGACCAGTTGAATCTGGCCCCACTCGTGCGCGAACACCTTCTTCTCGCCCTGCCGGATGCGCCACTTTGTCGGCCCGATTGCCCAGGTTTGTGCGCCGTTTGCGGGGCAGACAAGTCGAACCCAGCAGAGGCGAATTGTGGGTGCGAGACGGCGGCAAGTGACCCCCGCTGGGCCGCGCTCGAGGGGCTCCGGGACAAGTTCCCGGACCGGTAGTCGAAATCCAGCGGTCGCCGATAACCTCTCGGGGCTAACGCAGACGTCCGACGGAGAACATCGTGGCTGTACCCAAGAAAAAGAAGTCAAAGGCGAAGACGCACAGCCGTAAGTCCGCCAATATGCGCGTTGGCCTCCCCTCGCGCAGCGTGTGTCCGCGTTGTGGCGCCGCCAAGAAGCCCCACGTCGTGTGCGGTGGCTGCGGTTGGTACAAGGGTCGTACCGCCGTCGAAGTCGCCTAATCTCGTTCCGTGAATCTGCCCGTCGCGGTCGACGCGCTCGGTGGCGACAAAGCCCCTGACGAAATTCTGCAAGGCGTCGTTGATGCCGTCGCTGCCGGTATCAACTGTGCGGTCGTCGGACCCGAGCACCTGCAGTCGCTCACCACGGTCAACATCGCAGGGCTCCCGCTGATTCCCGCGAGCGAAGTCATCGCAATGGATGAAGACCCTGCCGGTGGGGTGCGTCGCAAGAAGGACTCGACCCTTGTTCGGGCTGCCGAAGCCGTGCGCGATGGCAAGGCAAGCGCAATGATCTCGGCCGGAAACACCGGCGCCACGATGGCCTCGGCGCTTCTTCGCATGGGTCGCGTGAAGGGCGTCAACCGTCCGGCGATCGCCACGCCGATTCCGGTGCCCGGTCATACGCCCACCGTTTTGCTCGATGCCGGCGCGAACGCCGAGGTGCAGGCTGATTGGCTCGTGCAGTTCGGCGTCATGGGGTCCATCTACGCGATGCGCCGATTCGGTATCGAGCGGCCACGTGTCGGATTGCTGTCGATCGGCGAAGAGCCCGGCAAAGGAGACACGCTGCGCAAAGAGGCGTACGAACTTCTGTCGTCGGCGGGCGGAATCAACTTCATCGGCAACGTCGAAGGTCGCGACATCATGACACCCGACGTCGACGTCGTCGTGACCGACGGTTTCACCGGCAACGTCGTGTTGAAAACGCTCGAGGGCAGTTTGAAGACGGTTGTCAAAGCGTTGTTCTCCGCCTTCGGTGCGCCCGAACTGAAGGTGCATGCCGACGCGCTGCTTCCGGCACTTCTGCCGTTGTATGAATCGCTCGACCCCGACACCTACGGCGGGGCAATTCTTCTCGGCGTCGATGGTGTGTGCATCATTTCGCACGGGTCTTCCTCGGCGCGAGCCATGTTGAACGGCATCAAAGTTGCGAAGGAAATGGTTGATTCACGGATGGTCGAAGAGATCCGTGCCGCCATCGGTCTATTGTCAGGGGAGTCCGGCAAGTAAGTCGGGCGAAACAGGGAAAGCCCAGGAGGACCACGATGGCTGCAATCGACCGCGCGGGTGTGTTCGCAATCGTTCGCGACCAGCTGTCCGAAATTCTCGAAATCGATCCGAGTGGAATCAGCGAAGGCCAATCATTCGTCGATGACCTCGACGCCGACAGCCTCGCGTTGATCGAACTCGTCGAGGCGCTCGAGGAAGAGCTCTCCGACGTCGTTGCAAATTTTCGCATCGACGACGAAGACCTGCAGGATCTGAAAACCGTGCGAGATGCCGTTGACTACGTCTTCGGACGCGTCTCAGCCGGATCCTGACGCTCTCGAGCGTCTGGCCGCTGGTGTCGGCCATCGGTTCGCCGACCAATCGCTGCTAGTCCGAGCAATGCAGCACCGCTCGTGGCAGGCCGAGAACGACGCGCCGGAATCGAACGAGCGACTCGAATTTCTCGGCGACGCGGTGCTTGGTTGGGTCGTCGCCGATGTCGCGTATTGCACCTTTTCCGATCTGCCCGAGGGGCGGCTGACTGACCTTCGCAAGAGCGTGGTCAATGCAAACGCACTGGCTGCTCTCGCACGGCGCGTGGGTATCGGTCCGGCTCTCTTGCTCGGCAAGGGTGAGGATGCCGCCGGGGGACGAGACAAGACGTCGATACTTTCCGACGCATTCGAGGCGGTGATCGGTGCGATGTACCTTGACGCCAGCGCACAGGTCGCCTACGAGAAGGTGAAGGCGTTGTTGTTGCCCGAAATGGAACGAGCGTTGCCGAACATCGATCGCCTCGATGCGAAGACCGTGTTGCAAGAGCGGGCGGTGCGCCTCGGGCACGGGGCGCCGCGATACGACGTCGACAGTTCCGGTCCGGATCATGCCAAGCACTTCGTTGCAACCGTGACCGTGGGAGGAGTCTCTGCCAGCGGTGAAGGCCCGTCGAAGAAGGTCGCCGAGCAGCAAGCTGCCGAGATGGCGCTCGACCGGTTGCCCGAACCATCCGAGGGCTGACCCATGCCCGAGTTGCCCGAGGTCGAAACCGTTCGGCGCAGCGTCTGCGATTCGGTCATCGGTTCGCGAGTCGTGAACGTGGAAGTCACCGGCTTGCGCACGGTTCGTCGCACCGGTCCGCGGGTCCTCGGTGCGGGTTTACTCGGTGAAACTTTCACCGCTGCACGACGTCGCGGCAAGTACCTGCTCTTCGAACTTTCCAACGGAAACTCGATGATGGTCCACCTGCGCATGAGCGGACGTTTGTTGATCGCCGCATCGGATTCGCCTCACGAGAAGCACACTCACGTCGTGCTCGGTCTTCAGACTCCGCTCGGACAGACGTTCGATCTGCGATTCGTCGACCCGCGAACCTTCGGCGAGGTGGTGGTGTTCAATCCGGACGACGATCTCGTTCCGGAAATCGCACGTCTCGGACTCGATCCGTTGGTCGACGATTTTTCATTTGCGGCGTTCCGCTCGGCCATCGGAAAGCGTCGGCGTGGTTTGAAGGCGACACTTCTCGACCAGTCCGTTGTCGCGGGAATCGGGAACATCTACGCCGACGAAATCATGCATCGGGCACGGTTACGTTGGGATCGTCGCGTCGAAGAACTGAGCACTGCCCAGCTGCGCGCGCTCCACGCTGCAACGGTCGAAGTGATCGACGAAGCGGTGGCCGCAGGTGGTTCGACGCTCGCCGATACGCAATACGTCGACGCGCTCGGCCGCGAGGGAATCTTCCAGACCGAGCACCGCGTTTATGCGAAGGAAGGGGAAAGATGCATCACCTGCGGCCGAGGCATTATCCGCCGCGTGATCGGCGCCGGTAGGTCGACTCATTTCTGCCCCGTCTGCCAGCGCTGAGGCCGGGTTTTCCCCGATGTTCGGGTCGATCTTGTAAGTTCGGGACGCTGTGTTCCTCAAGTCCCTGACCATCAAAGGCTTCAAATCCTTCGCCGATACCACGGTGATGGAACTCGAGCCTGGAGTGACCGTCGTCGTTGGGCCGAACGGATCGGGTAAGTCGAATGTCGTCGATGCGGTGGCGTGGGTTCTCGGTGCGCAGGCCCCGTCTGCCGTCCGCAGCCAGAAGATGGATGACGTCATCTTTGCGGGTACGGAGAAGCGTCCCGCACTCGGCCGCGCCGAGGTCGTTCTCACGCTCGACAATTCGGCTGGCCTCTTGCCGATCGAGTTCACAGAAGTAACAGTCGGGCGAACCCTCTTCCGCTCCGGCGAGAGCGAATACTCGATCAATGGTGTGGAATGCCGACTGCTCGACGTGCAGGAACTCCTCTCCGACGCGGGCGTCGGCCGGCAACAACACGTCATCATCAGTCAGGGTCAGATCGACGCGGTGCTGAACGCACGCCCGGAAGACCGCCGCGCGATCATCGAAGAAGCTGCCGGAGTGCTGAAGTACCGCAAGCGCAAGGAGAAGGCCGAACGCCGCCTCGACAGCACCGAAGCGAACCTTCTCCGCGTCCAAGATCTCATCCGCGAGGTGCGACGCCAGTTGCGCCCGCTCGAGCGTCAGGCCGAAGCGGCCCGTCGACACGGCGAACTCGTCACCGAACTGAAGGCCCTGCAGATATACGTCGCCGGCCGCGAGATTGCCTCGCTCCGCGCCCGTCTCGTTTCCATCGCTGGCGACAAAGCCGCATTCGTGCAGACTGAGCAGGCACTGCGCAGCAAGTTGGCCGAACTCGACACGCTGGTTCTCTCGTCCGAGGCCGAACTCACCGCGCTCGGCGACACCGGTGTCAGTGACCAGTTGGTGCGGGTCGAGCAGTTGCGTGAACGTGCCCGCGGCATTGCGGCACTGCTCGCCGAACGTCGCCGTTCGATGGAGCGCGACCGGAGCCAGTTCATGGACGCCGATGTGATGGCTTCGCTCGAATCCGATGCGGCGTCGCTTCGCGCCGAACTCGAAGGCATCGAGACGGAATTGTCTCTCGTCGAGCCCGAACGCACCGCGCTCGAGCACGACGAGGCCAATTTCAATCTGCGTCGCGAAGCGGCTGGCGACGACGACACGCCGGAAATGCCAACCCCCATTGCCGCGAGCGCCGCTGCCGAAGTGCGTGGTGAACTCCGCACGCTGCGCGCGAACGACGAACGCGATCGCGCCGAACTGCAGCGCGTGGCAACCCGTATCGCGCAACTCGAAGACCGAGCGATGCGACTAGCAGCCGACATCGAACGTCTCGGCAACGAATACGAGTCCGCCGAAGGTGCCGCCGCTCGTATCGAAGAGGAAGTGCGTGGCCAATCCGAGCGTCGATCGCTTGCCGAAGCCGCGCTCGAAGCGGCAACACTCGCGAATTCGCAGGCAGGTGCAGACCTCGCACACTGGAGCGCGCGAGTCGAAGTCCTTCGCGAAGCGCTCGAAACGACGCGTAGCCGCGCCGGATTACAACACCTCACCGACATCAATGGTGTCGTCGGTGCATTGGTTGACCTCATTCAAATCGACGACGAATGGGAAGCCGCCGTTCACGCTGCTTTGGGTGACGCGGTCGCGGGAATCGTCATGCGCGATGCACAGGCCGCGCGCAATGCCCTTGCGTCACTCGACTCGCGCAATGTGAACGGAGCCGTTCTTGCTCTCGGTGGCGCACGAGTCGAAGCGGTATCGGCTCCGGGTGGTTCCCGCCCCGTGCGCTCGTTCGTCCGGGCAGCGCAGGGAAGTGATGCTGCGGCGGTCGACGCTCTCCTCGATTCGCTCCTCGCGCGATCAGTGGCGGCCGATTCGTGGGGTGCCGCGGTCGATCTCGCTGTGGCGAATCCCGCGCTGCACGTGGTGACGCGTCGCGGCGACCGGTTCGGTTCGTCGGGTTGGCGTCTCGGCGCCCAGTCGGGTGCTGTCACGGCGGCAGCATTGGAAGACGCGACGCAGCGCCAATCGCTCGCCGCCACGGAATCGGAACGCCGAGCGGGCGAACTCGCCAAGGCGCGCGCCGAGCTTCAGTCGGCGCGTGACACTCTGGCCGAGTCCGAGCGCCGACACGAACAGCTCACACGTGCACGCCTCTCGGCTGCCGATTCGCTGCAACGCGTCACTTCTGAACGTCGTGAAGTGATCGCCGAACTCGACGCGGTTCGTTCGCAACGCGACGACGTGTCCGGTCGGTGCGAACGTGCAGCGACGCGGCTCGCCGAACTCGAGGCAGTCCTCCCGCGCTTGGAAGCAGACGAAGCGCTCGAAGCCGAAACGATGCGTGCCATCGGCGCGGCTCGGGCCGGAATCGAAGCCGAAGCGTCGGCTCTTGCATTGCGTCGCAAAGATCTTGAATTGAAATCGGTCGGCCTGCGCGAGCGTCAGCAGTTCGTGCAGCGGCGACTCGCCGAAACCGAGTCACGCCTGACGGCCGACGCGGCGGCACGCGCTCAGGTTGCCGAGCAGCGGATGCGCATCGAGCGTTCGTTCGATGCCATCGTGAGGCTCAGCGACCTGGTCGACCGTCACCGCATCTCGACCGAGGCACTGCTGGGTGAACTGCACGAGGCACGTCGGCGCCAGAGCGACGAAGTGCGCGCCGTGGCCGCGCGCCTCGACACTGCTCGGCGCGAACGCACCGCGACGGAACGCGAGCTCGAAGAAACACGCGAGCGCGGTCGTCGATTCGAAATCGACGAGGCCGAGGTTCGTTTGCGTCTCGAGTCGAGCGTCGAATCGTTGCGTCGCGACCTCGAGGTCGAACCCGAAGTCGCCGAAGGTTCTCCCGAACCCGTGACGCCCGAGGGCATCACGCCGATCGCCCGTGTACGGGATCTCGAACGCGAATTGCGCCTCATGGGCCCGATCAACCCACTGGCTCTGCAAGAGTTCACCGAACTGCAGAAGCGCCACGAGTTCCTCGAGGCACAACTCGAGGACGTTCGCAACACGCGCCGCGATCTGTTGCGTGTCATCAAGGCCGTTGACGAAGAGATTCAGAGCGTCTTCGGTGATGCCTTCAACGACGTCGCACAGAATTTCCGCGACCTCTTCGCAATGTTGTTCCCCGGGGGCACGGGAAAGCTCACGTTGACGTTGCCCGAAGACTTGTTGAACACGGGCATCGAAGTCGAGGCCAAGCCGGGTGGCAAGAACGTGAAGAAGCTCTCGCTTCTGTCGGGTGGTGAAAGGTCTCTCACGGCGTTGGCGTTCCTCTTCGCGGTGTTCCGCAGCCGCCCGTCTCCCTTCTACGTGATGGACGAAGTGGAAGCAGCCCTGGACGACGTGAACCTTTCGCGTTTCCTCGGTCTCCTTGCCGAGTTCCGTCGCGATGCCCAGTTGCTCGTCGTCAGTCACCAGAAGCGCACGATGGAAGCGGCTGACTGTCTGCTCGGTGTCACCATGCAACCGGGCGGGTCGTCGAAGGTCATCGTCGAGCGCGCCAACAGCAACTCGTAAATATGAACAACGCACCCCTCATTCTGCTCGTCTTCATCGGGCTCGTCGTCGCCTTCGGCTTTGGCGTCGTCCTCGTAAACCGTCGGCGCACCACACAACACGTCGAGGTGATTCACGCGCCGCCATCCGTCCCTCCCACTCCACCACCCGTCGTCGAAGTTCCGTCGGTCATCGAAGAGCCGGTCGTCGAGACGACGCCAGCCGAACCGGAAGTTGCCAAAGAGCCCGTGGTCGAACGGGTACAGCCGAAGAAGCGGTTCGCAAAAGCGGCCGGCATTTTCACGGGTGCGTTTGCGGGTGTTCGCGCGAAGGAAAAGATCACCAACGAAACGTGGGACGACCTCGAAGAGACCTTGCTGCGCGCCGACGTCGGTCTTGCCGTGACAACCCAACTGCTCGCCGGGTTGAAGGCTCGCGTTGACAAGAAAGAGATCCTTGACCCGTCGGCGCTTGTCGATGCGTTGCGCGGGGAGATGACGGGGCAGCTCAGCGCGAATTCGCGCGATCTCAATTTCGACTCGTCCGTGAAGGCGCCGAACATCTGGTTGTTTGTCGGAGTGAATGGCGTGGGCAAAACCACCACCATCGGCAAGGTGGCTTTTTCCCAGAAGGCAAACGGCCGCAACGTCATGCTGGCGGCGGGCGACACCTTCCGTGCGGCGGCGGGTGAGCAACTCGAGACATGGGCGCAGCGCGCCGGCGTGCCGATCGTCCGGGGCGCCGAAGGCGGCGACCCCAGCGCTGTCATTTTCGATGCGGTCCAAAGCGCGGCCGCGAACGGCCGCGATCTCGTTCTTGGCGACACAGCTGGGCGCCTGCAAAACAAGACGAACCTCATGGAAGAACTGAAGAAGGTTCGACGTGTTGCTGAGAAAGAGGCCGGCACGGTGACGGAAGTTCTACTCGTGATCGACGCGACGACCGGCCAGAACGGCCTGTCGCAGGCGACGCAATTTGCCGAGGCCACGAACGTGACGGGTGTTGTGCTGACCAAACTCGATGGCTCTGCGAAAGGTGGAATCGTTTTTGCGATCGAGACGCAACTCGGCATTCCGGTGAAGCTCGTGGGTCTCGGCGAAACCATCGAAGATCTTGTGCCATTCGACCCGACCGAGTACATCCGCGAACTCTTCGACGCCGACAACTAACGGCGTTGTCCACGTAAGGTGGAGCCATGAGACTCCGCCCCCGAAAGTTTCTCGCTCTCGTTCCCGTCGTGATCGTGTTCGCTGCGTGCGGATCGCAGGAGGACACCGCAAAGCCGATTGTCTTCTCCGGAGCGCAAACAACCCGCTCGGCAACGGGTGCAGCCAATGAGTCCGTGGCCGACGCGCCCGCCGACTCGAAAATGGCGATCGCGCCCTATTCGGTCGAATATTCGGTGGCGGGCGAACTGCAGGCGTTCGATAACGCCGCGCAATCTTGGAAATCGTCAACCGAACCGACCGAGAAAATGATGAAGGCGGTCGCATCCGCACTCGGCGTCGACGGAGAATTGAAGGCTCGTGCAAAAGACATGGGTGGCGGGTTTGTCGCCGGGCCGACCGACGGCTCGGCCCCATCGGTTTCGTTCGGTTCCGATGCCTACAACTCGTGGAACTACTCGCCAGAGTGGTCGAGTATCTCGAAAGAGGCGGTGTCGACCCAACCTGCCATCGCCGCCGATACGCCGGCGAGTTCCACCGATTCGTCTGGTTCCGTCGACGCCACCGTGCCGTCGACCGATCGCATTTCGCCTCCCGACACGGTCGCACCTCCGAAGAATCTGCCCACGAAGGCCGCGGCACGCGAAGCGGCAATGACGATCGCCGATGCGGCCGGCGTCGATGTTCGCGATACGGACGTCGAAGTGATTGCCGACGACTGGTCGGTGTCGGTCACGATGTGGCCGCATGCGGGCGATCTACGCGTTCCTTTTTCGCTGAACGTGGGTTTCGGCGAGAACGCGAAGATCTCGTGGGCGAGCGGCAATCTCGTGAAGTTCGTGAAAGGACCGAAGTTTCCGCGGGTTGGTACGAAAGCCGGCGTCAAGCGTTTGGGTGATCCGAAATATTCGGGTTGGTTTGGCTACGGCGCCGTCGCACGTGGAGTTGCTTCCGACGTCGCGCTTCCTGCCATCGACTCCGCGCCCTCGACCGATCAGACCACGAATGAATCCGTCGCACCCGTGCAGGTGCAGAAGATCGTGCTCACCGGAGTGAAGGAGTCGTTGACGCCGATCGTCGACAAGGACGGCGTGCTGTGGTTGCTGCCGTCGTACGAATACACCGCGAAGGACGGCTACACCGTGGGCGTGCTCGCAATCACCGACGACTACATCGACCAGTCGCAGATCAACTCAGGTTCCGATGTCCCGACGAGCGATGAAGGGGGAGCAGCGGGTTCGTCATCGGGCTCGTCGGGCGCTGGTTCGGCTCCTTCGGGTGGAGTTGTGGCACCGCCGGCGTCTTCGGGATCCGACGCTCTCGCGCTTTCGAATGACGAGGCGAAAAAGCTCGTCGGGCTGAGCGAGGACGAAGCGAACAAGGTGGCAACGTCCAATGGATGGGTTTTTCGTATCGGTGCGCGCGACGGCGAATCGTTCGCTGTGACCGACGATTTCGTGACGAACCGTGTCACCGTGACGATTGTCGGCGGAAAGGTGACCGACGTCAGCGTTGGGTAGCCTCACGGACGTCATGTTCGACAACCTCAGTTCCAAGTTCGAGGGCATCCTCAAGAAGGTCCGCGGCCAAGGTCGTCTCACCGAGGCCGATGTCGACGAAGTCCTCGGCGAAATCCGCGCGGCGCTTCTCGACGCCGACGTCAACGTCACCGTCGCGCGAACTGTCGTCAACCGCATTCGCGAACAGGCAGTGGGTGTCGAGCTCTCAAAGGCTCTCGATCCCAGCCAGCAGATCATCAAGATCGTCAACCAGGAACTCACCGCCATCTTGGGCGGTGAAACCCTGCGCATCACCTATGCGAGCAAGCCGCCCACCGTTGTCTTGATGGCCGGCCTCCAGGGCTCGGGCAAAACCACCAGCGCGGCGAAGCTCGCCCGTTGGTTCAAGTCGCAAGGCCGCCAGCCGTTGCTGGTTGGTGCCGACCTTCAGCGTCCGGCTGCCGTTGAGCAGCTGCGCACACTTGGCCGACAGATCGACGTTCCCGTGTTCTCCGAACCGGGTGATCCCGTCGCAACAGCCACACGTGGTCTCGCCGAAGCACGTCGCATCGGTCGCGACGTTCTCATCGTCGACACAGCCGGTCGTTTGTCGATCGACGCCGAGTTGATGGATGAAATCCGTCGGATCAGCGATTCCGTGCAGCCGAACTACACGTTCCTCGTCATCGACGCGATGACCGGACAAGACGCGGTCAACACGGCCGAGGCCTTCAACGCGACGCTCGAAATCGACGGTGTCATCCTGTCGAAGCTCGATGGTGACGCCCGAGGTGGCGCCGCACTGTCGGTGAAGGAAGTCATCGGCAAGCCCATCGCATTTGCCGCAACGGGCGAGAAAATCGACGCCTTTGAACAGTTCCATCCCGACCGCATGGCTGGGCGCATTCTCGGCATGGGCGACGTCCTCACGCTCATCGAGCAGGCCGAACAGGTTTTCGAGAAGGAAGAAGCCGAGGCTGCCGCAGCGAAGATGTTCGAGGGTGAGTTCACTCTCGACGACTTCCTCGACCAGTTGCAGCAAGTGAAGAAGATGGGTCCGATTTCGGGGATCATGGGGATGCTGCCCGGCATGCCGAAGGAACTGAAGAACGCCGAGATCGGCGACGACCAGGTGAAGGTCGCCGAGGCGATCATCAGGTCGATGACGCG
>CAYFLC010000024.1:0-16017 GCA_964343885.1 uncultured Bifidobacterium sp. | reverse complement strand
TCAACGGCACGGTTCTGCCCATGGCCGGCGCGCCCGACATTGCGAACGGCGTCGTGCACATCACAGGGAACAAGATCACTGCGATCGGCGACGTGGCTCTTGGTGACGGAGCCGCGCGCAAAGTCATCGACGCCAAAGGTTGTGTCGTCATGCCAGGCTTTGCAAACAGTCACACCCACGTTGCGTCGAACCTGTTGTTGCGGGGTCTGCTCGAAGACGTGCTGCTGTTTGAGTGGCTTCAAACAATGTGGAGCCTGAAGCGCAACTTCGACCATGAGACGCTCTATTGGGCGAGCTTGTGTGGTGACCTCGAAATGCTGAAGGCGGGCATCACATCGTTCAACGAACACTTCGATGCCTACGACGTCGAACCACAGATCCAGGCCCTCGAGGAAATCCCGCTGCGCGCGACCCTGGGCTACGGGTTCGCCGACCGTGGGCTGTACGCACCGCGCACCGACTACTCGCATCGCACGATGGCCAGATTCGGCGACATCGTCGGCGAATTCCACGACACTCGTGATGGACTTCTGCACATCGCGCTGTCACCTCATGCCGTGTATTCATGCGGTGCCGAAATGTGGCACGAGGTGCGTCGTCTCGCCAACGAACTCGGCGTGTCAATTCACACTCACCTGTCCGAAGGCAAGCAGGAAGTGGCGTACACAACCGACAACTACGGCATGCGGCCCGTGCAGTGGCTCGACAGCCTTGGCTTTCTCGGACCCGACGTCACCGCGGCACACTGCTCGAGCCTCGACGCGCGAGACATCGAAATTCTTGCCCGCACCGGCACGAAGGTGGCCCACTGCCCCATCAGCAACGCGAAGCTCGGTTCGGGCACAATGCCGCTTCGCGCAGTCATGGCTGCGGGAATCACGGTTGGGCTGGCCACCGATGGCCCGGCAAGCCACAACTCGAGTGACATCTTCGAAGAAATGAAGTTCGCCGGACTCATCCACAAGACGGTCACCGAAGATGTCGAGTTCCTGAAGATCGGCGAAATTCTCGAAATGAGCACCGCGCAGGGTGCACTGGCGATGCATCGACCCGACACGGGACGGCTCGAAGTGGGCGCCAAGGCCGACGTCATTGTCGTCAACCTCGACACCGCCCACACGCAACCCGTGTACGACACACGGGCCGCACTCGTGTATTCGTCGCGTGCCGATGATGTGACTCACAGCATCGTGAATGGCAAGTTGTTGATGGAGAATCGCGAGGTCGTCGGCGTCGACGAGGAACGCGTTCGGCATAAGTTTCACGAAGCCGCCCACGCACTGAAGGTTCGCAGCGTCGGTTGAATCAGTCGTTGGCGATTCGCCCGAGCAAGCCGTCGCGCACAGTGGGCCAGTCTTCGGCAATAACCGAATACATCACGGTGTCACGCACGGTTCCATCGGTTCGTCGCTGGTAACGACGAAGCACGCCTTCGTATTTCGCGCCAAGGCGTTCGATCGCGGATTGACTGCGTTGATTCCGAATGTCGGTCTTCAATTGCACGCGACCCATACCGAGGTCCTCGAACGCGTGGGACATCAAGAGAAACTTGCACACAGGGTTCAGGTCGGTTCCCCACTCGTTTGGGGTGTACATCGTGCTGCCGATCTCGAGTCGCGCGTCGTTCGGAGAAACATCAAGGAAACTTGTGGTTCCCACAATTTGGTCGCCACGTTCGACCACGAGCACATACCGCCCATTCGCTGAAGCATCGTTCAGCGCGTTCGCAAAGTCCTCGACACTCTTCGGCCTGCCGACCACGTGCGCCCAACATACGTCATGGTCGAGAGCCGAAAACAGCGCGGCCGCATCACTGGCCAGGAACGCACGAAGCCTGACCTCACCACGGGAAAGGACCAACCCGTCGATCCCTTTCCACCGCGCAGCCGGCCACGGCGTGTCCTTCGGCCGCGAATCAGCAAACATCGAAGAGTGAGGAAGATTCATGATCGATCTAGGCGACTTCAAGCGGCGTGATGGCCTCGAGCGTGTCGCGTAATTGGTCACGTTCGAGCTCGATGTCGTATCGCGACTGCAAATTCATCCAAAATCGATCACTCGTTCCGAAGAAGCGCGACAGCCGTAACGCGGTGTCGGCCGTAATTCGACGCTTTCCGTGAACGATTTCGTTGATACGTCGCGGTGGCACGTCGATGGCAACGGCGAGTCGATTCTGGGTCACGCCAAGTGGAACGAGAAAGTCAGCGAGGAGAACCTCGCCGGGATGAATGGGCTGCATGAAGTTCTTCACATGTCCTCCTGTCAGTGGTAATCGGTAATGACAACATCTTCGGGACCCGCTTTCGTCCACCGAAAACAAATCCGCCATTGGTCGTTGACACGAACGCTGTATTGCCCGGCTCGCTTGCCACTGAGTTTCTCGAGTCGGTTCCCCGGCGGGATCCGCAGATCGAGAAGGTTCTCGGCGGCATCGAGTATCACGAGTTTTCGCAGTGCGAGCCGTTGTATATCGGGATGAAATTTGCGCACACGTTCCCGATGCCAGACCCTTTCGGAATCTTCATCGGAAAACGACTGCAACACGCAAGTAGTATAACGCCACGCGTTATTAACGCAACACGTTATATTCTAGAGCGTGTAGCGGTAGACGTTTGTCTCGCGGGCGACGAAACCGATGCGCTGGTACAGGCGGTTTGCAGCCTCGCGTGATGGGCGCGACGTCAGTTCAACGGTGATCGCACCGTTCGCCTTGGCGTAGTCGAGTGCGGCGCGGTTCAAGCCTTCGCCCACACCGTGGCCACGCGCCGCATCGTCGACCACCACGTCTTCAATCCAAGCGCGCACGCCGGTGGGAATGCGGAACATTGCAAGGGTCAACGAGCCGACAATTCGACCGTCAACCCGGGCGATGAACATGGTGCTCGCCTGGGATGCGATGAGTTGCGCCAATTCGGCTTTCGTGGGTGGCGGGTTCGACTTCGACAACTGCGGAATCAAACCGGCCATCGCAGTGACCAGTTCGTCGGTTGCCTCGGTGGCGATCTCGATGGTTGCGGTCATGGCCCCATTCTTGTCTGCCCCCACCGAGAAGTTGGCATAGAGTCTCGACATGATCGTGAAAAGCCTGCGGGTTCCCGTCGCTGAGTTCTCGTCCGTCACCGGATGGGAAGCCAAGCCCGAGGGCATGTGCCGCGGTGAAGTTTGTGTGCCCGCACCGGGTGCGCTCGACAACGGCATTGTCGATGTTGAACGGGCAGCTGCCCGACTTGGCATGCCCATCGTCCACGATTCACAGCACGGCGTGTGGGCACTCGGAGCCGCCACGGCAACGGGTCGCGCCCTCGCAACAGCGATCGCGCGCTTCCCGTCGTCGCTCATCGACGCAATGGGAAACGCATTCGACTTCGCATCGTTGCGCGGTCGTCGCATCATCATGGTCGCATGGGCCAGTTGGTGAGGCTGTCGCCTCGCTCTGCCCGGGTGGCAGGCACTGCACGAAGAAATTGAACCCATCGGCGGAACCGTCGTCACGGTTGCGCTCGACATCAACCCCGACCACGCCAGGCCATGGATTCACGCGGCGTCTCCGACACATCCGTCGCTCATTGATACAACTCATTCCACCAATGAGTTGTTCGGCTTCATCAACGTTCCGATGGCGGTATGGATCGATGAAAATGGCGTCCTCGTGCGCCCGGCCGAACAAGCAGGCATCGAACGCAGTGCAGCGCGTGATCGAGTCATCCCCGATGAACTCCCCGACCGTCTGAAGCGCATGATGAACGAGGTGAAGCAGATTCCCGACGATTCCGAGGCCTATCGCGCGGCGCTGCTCGACTGGATCCGCAACGGGTCTGCCAGCCCGTACGCGATGTCGCCCGATGAAGTCGTCGAGGCTTCCCGACCGATGTCGATCGATGCGTCGCGCGCCGGTGCCTGCTTTGCGATGGGTGAATACCTCCACCGCACCGTTGGCCACGAAGCAGCCGTGCCGTACTGGCGCGAGGCCCATGCACTCGACCCCAACAACTGGACGTACAAACGACAGGCCTGGACGCTCGTCACCACACCCGAGGGCGCAATGGAAAACGACCTGATCCAGGGCCCGAACGACGTGTACGAAGGCAACTGGCTCGACGATGTTCTGGCCTCGGGCGGCGGCGAGAACTACTACGTACGCGCAAAATTGGAGCGTCCGAAATAGCCGAAATGCGTGGATAGCGTTAGGACGTCATGGGCGGCACCGAGCACATCCGTTGGATTTCCGAACCCAACCTCGTCAGCCCAACCGTCATCGCAGCGTTCACCGGCTGGAACGACGCCGCTGATGCCGCGTCGTCTGCTCTGCAAAATCTTGTGCAGGGTTGGGGTGCAACCGCCCTTGCAGAGATCGATCCCGAACTCTTCACCGACTTCGCAACCATCCGTCCGCACGTGAAACTCAGCGACGGGCGCGTGCGCAAGATTGTGTGGCCAACAATCGGCTTGTGGCACGCTCGTTCAGCCGGCAGTGACGTGATTCTTCTCCTCGGACCCGAACCCAGCCTGCGCTGGCGGCTCTTCACCGAACAGGTCCTCGGTGTCTTCGATAAGTACAACTCGAAAATGTTCCTCACGCTCGGCGCCTTGCTCGCCGATGTCCCACACTCGCGTCCCGTTCAGTTGATCGGAACCGCGACAGAAGAAAGCCTCGTCAGCCGCTACAGCCTGCAGCGTTCACGCTACGAAGGCCCCACGGGAATCGTGGGTGTGCTGCACGACGCGTGCGCAAAGGCTGACATGCCGTCGGCATCACTGTGGGCGGCAGTTCCTGCGTACGCAGGACAAATCAGTTCGCCAAAGGCGGCGGTGGCGCTGATGCAACGTGCCTGCGACATCATCGGTACCCCGGCGCCTGTCGGCCACATGATGGACAGCGTTGCCGCCTACGAGGCACAACTCGATTCCATGATCGAAGATGACGACGACCTCCAGGCGTACGTCGGACGTCTCGAAACGATGTCTGATTCCGGTATGTCAATCGACGACGACGACGATTTTGAATTCGACGATGATGACAGTCAGTTGCAGTTCGACTTCGCAACCGACTCGGGCGACGATGCCGTCGATCTCGGAGGCGATGCGGAAGTCGGCGATGCCGAAACGTTGATGGAGGAAGTCGAACAATTCCTCCGCGACCAAGACGGTCGCTGACTCACTCTTCGGGGATGCCGCGCCAAATTGGCGCTCGCGGCACGTCGAACGACGCCTCGTGATCTCCGCCGTCGAGCGCATTGAACGCCATCGGGCCCCACCACTGCGCGCCGGCGGTTCGTTCCGGCAATTTGTCACGCGAGAACCAGCCGACGTCCGACGTTTCGAGCGGGTGTCCTTGTAGCCGACCGCCGATTGCGCGGCACTGGAAGAGCAGCATGTACATCCCGAAACGTGAGAAACCCATGCGCATGCCATCGACGACTCCGAGAAGTCGAACCGGTTCACACTCGATGCCGGTTTCTTCGTGCACTTCTTTCAGTGCCACTTCGGCCGGTGAGTAGCCGACATCGGCCCAACCCGTTGGATACAGCCAGACACCGCTGTCGCGACGTTGCACGAGGAGAATCTCGCCCGCATCGTTGCCGACGATTGCGCCGACGGCGACCTTGGGTGTGACGTAGCCCGGCACGCCTTCGCCGATGCTTTCCATCCACTCCTGGACGAAATGGTCCTGTTCGCGGCGTACTTCTAGGGCGTCGTCAGCTGCGGCTTTGATATCCGCTGCGACGTGCAGCACTTCTTCATAGCGTTCCCGCTCGTAGAGGCTCTGGGTGAACCCCATTCCTGTTCGGGCAATGGCGGCAAGGGCTTCGCTCCAGCGCAGCAAATCGCGCGTGAAATTCTGTGGCCCGGTTTCGCTCACCATGCGAAGACTAGTGCGGGTGGCTATTGCTTCGATACTGCGAACAGCAGTGCGCGCTCGACCTCGGCGCGATGCATTTTGTCGACCAGCTTCCCCCCACTTGACGTTCTCACGTAGAAGGTGTCGACGACTTCGTTGCCGAGCGTCTGGACGCGGGCGTGGCGAATGTCGAGCCCCATGTCAGCAATGGTTTTCGCGATGCGGTGCAGAATGCCCACCTTGTCGGGCGCACGCACCTCGATGAGCGTGCTGTTCGACGAAGCAGCGTCGTCGAATCGAACGCTCGGCGGTGCGGGAGGAATGGCGGTGAGAACCCGAACCGACTTGTACGTTTCGGCTCGCTCGGCCAATCGTGCCTCGAGCGCGATCTCGTTGCGCAAGGCACGCTCGACGGTGTCGACCACTTTCGACCATTCGATGTCGCGGTCCTTCGGCGGTTGTACACGGAACTCCGATGCGGCCATTCCCTGCTCGTCCGAGTGTGCTTCGGCACCCAACACGTCAAGGCCATGGAGAGCCATCACACCAGCCACCTTGCTGAATGTTCCGGGCATGTCGGGGCTGACGACGATGATCGAGTTCTCGGTTGTGCACGAGGCGAAACGCCCTTCGGCCATCATCGCAAGAACGTCGGCGTCGGGGAAAAGCTTCCACGTGACATCGCGCACATCACCGCCGCCGAGAACGTGCTTCACGCGGTCGGTGAGTTCCTGAACGAGGCCCGACTTCCAGTCGCTCCATGCCGACACACCGGTGGCCTTCGAGTCACTCTCCGTGAGAGCGCGGAGCAGTTCCAACGTGACGGTTGAACCGAGAATGTTCGCCACACCGGTGATGGTGGCATCGTCGGACAAATCGCGGCGAGTGGCCGTGTCCGGAAGCAAGAGGTGATGTTCGATGAGTGCCTGCACGATGGTGACATCTTCAGCTGAAAGCCCCATGCGCGGTCCGATCGTGGCAAACATCTCGACACCGACGTCGGTGTGGTCGCCCGGATACCCCTTGCCGATGTCGTGAAACCACGCACCCAGCATGAGAAGGTCGGGACGCGACACGGTTGTGGCCAGCTCGGCCGCATTCGCCACGGTTTGCCACAGGTGCCTGTCCACCGTGAAACGGTGGTAGGCGTTGCGCTGCGGCTTGCTGCGCACCGGTGCCCACTCGGGAAGAACCTTCGTGATGAGGTCGCGCTGGTCGAGCGATTCGAGAACGGGGATGGCGCGCTCGCCCTCGAGCATCAACGCGATGAAATCATCACTGGCGCCAGCGGGCCATGGATCGGGCCACACCGGAGTTTCCCCACCGAGCCGATTGAGAGAATCACGTTCGATGCGCGCACCCAATCGAGCTGCCGCCGTTGCCACACGAAGCACGAGTGTCGGGTCGGTGCTTGGATCGGCCGAGTCCTCGAGATGAACTTCGCCGCGAACAAGTTCGACACCCGGAGCCAAGCGTCGGTTCGGTTCGTTTGCGTTCGCGGGTGGGTCGATGCGGGCCCAGGCCTCGTCGGCAATCCACGCGACACGACGTCCCGCAGCGGCGATTTCTGCCATCAACTTGTCGGCGTCGCTGAAACCGAGGCGCGCGGCCACCCCGTCTTGATCATCGAGACGCAGCACGTCACCCGAGCGGCCCGTTGTGATGTGAAGTGCAACGCGCGCGGCCAACAACATTTCGTTGGCCCGACGAAGTTCCTGTCGGTCGCCACCGCTGAGTGTCAAGCCCGCTTCAACCGCCCACCACAGCGCATGAATGTCACGCAGTCCGCCGAGACCCTCTTTCAGGTTCGGTTCCAGAAGAAACGCGACTTCGCCGGCACTCGCGTGACGCTCGATCACCCTTTTGTGAACGTCGCGCAGTGATTCACGACCTCGGTTTTTCCAACGCTCACGCGACTGTTCGATCACCTCGTGCGCAAGTTCGGCGTCACCTGCGATGAATCGAGAGGTGACGAGTGCCGTAGCAGTGTCGAGATCAGTGTCACCAAGAGCCTTTGTTTCCTTCGGGGTTCTCACCGCGTGGCCAACCTTCAGCTTCAGATCCCACAGCGGGTACCAAACGGCACTGGCGAAGTCGTCGATCTTCTTCACGTTGCGGTGCAACAAGAGCAAGTCAAGGTCGCTGAAGGGAGCAAGTTCTCCGCGCCCATAACCGCCGACTGCGATCAAGGCGATGTCACCACGTATTGCCGTCTGTTCGACAGCTTGGTCGTACAACCGACCCAACAGTTCGTCGGTGGCCACCGAGAGTGCGCCGCAAAATTCGCTACCTGACGCCGGTGTCGACACACCCCACTGCGCCATCAAGTCGCCCTTACTGGTCGCGTATGGCGGGGCCTCGTTCATTTGGTGTCAAGTTTTCCCTCGGCACGGCGCCTCTGCAACACCGTGGCCGCCTTTGCCGCACCCCAGACAATCCCGGGTTCGGTCAGCGACTCGTCGACGTCCGACCAGTGGGCCGGGTACATACCGTAGACATCGTCAGGGTTGATCGACATTTCGTACTCATCGCGGATGACATGTGGGACACCCGCCGATTTCAGCACCGCTGTGGGAAATCCGACAGCCCGACGAAGAATCTGCAACGGGTTTCCCGCTTGGGCGTCGACATCGGCGCCCAGTACTTCCCGCAATTGCATCACGATCCATGCACGGCCTTCATGCGCGGCTGTCTGAATCGATGAAGTCAACTCCTCGGAAACAGGTCCGAAATGATTGCGACAGACATTCGTCGCTATGCGCACCAACCAGTCATTTGCCACCTGATCGACTGCATCGATCAAATCTTGCGAAGCCGACTCGTACGTGGTCATTGATACGACCGGTGCTCGTACACCAACAGTCCAGCCACGGTGTAGATCAACCGGTAGTTGCGATTGAGGGCGCGGAACGTTGCACCTGAAGGATCACAGACACGTGTTGTTTGGTACTCGGCGACGAACCGCGGGGCTTTGGGTCCGTTCAGATAGTTCCACACCTGCGCGAGGTCACCGGGCATCAACTTCACTTCGTAACCCCAGAGATAAGGGAACGTTGGATCGAAATCGAGCTTGCCGTACAAACCGGCGCTCGCGCACAACGGGTAGATCACATCACCCGGAGCTGCTCGCTCGTTGAACCAGTTGGCGATTCGTTCATCGCGTCGCAAGCGGGCATCGTCGTGCAACTTACGGCCGATGTCCCAACGCGGAATCGTGAGGGCATACGCCGTATGCACCATCGGAGAGAAGATGAGTACGGCCAGCATGCCGAAGCGAATCATCCGCGTGCTGGCCAATGAGAGAGCAATACCGGCCAACGTGCCGAGCGGGAACATCAGAATGACCCAATAATGGCGGAAGAATTGCCCGCCCATCATGAACGCGGCAACCGATATCGCCAGCCACGTGACGGGTACCAACACCGTTCGCTGGGGGATTCGCCGCACTTCGATGATGGCGATGACGATGACGCCAAAGACCACTGGCACCAACAACGGCCATGCGATGTCAAATGTGTGCTGGAATCGAGCCCAGTTCGCATTTGACACGGCGCTACGTAGTTCCATTCGGTACAAAACGACCGCGTACCACCAGCGGTAGAAACTGTCGAGTGACGCCTGCGCCACCATCAATGCGATCGTCGTCAATACTCCTGCGCTGAGGATCGGCAGCGCGAGCAGGCGTTGCGATAGTCGCCAGCGCCGCAAGACCACCATCACGAGCACCACGACATACGCGGCCGCCAATGCGTCGAACCCGCTCTGCTTCATCGATAGCGCGCAACCGCCGACGATTCCCGCGCCGTACAACAACCAGAATCGAGGTGCGGGTCGGTTCCACACCGCGCGCACCGTCATGGCGAGCGCGATCGCACCGCACGCAGAACTGAGCAGTTCGCCATTGGCGATGAATCCTTCGAATTGAGGAACGCTCGTGAAGACACCGACAAGCAACGCTGCAGACCACCGCGCACGATCGCCGACCAGTGCGGCGGCGAGGCTGCCGCATGCAACCGCACCAGCGATGCACGCAACCAATGCAAGGATGCGGACGCCGGCTGGGTTGCCCAAGCCGATCATCACGAAGAATCGATACACAATGAATAAGCCCTGCGGACGATCGGCCCACACGTCCTTGTACAGGGTTGCCCCTCGGTTCCATGCGCGGGCGATCGCCAAGATGCCCCCCTCATCCGACGTGATAGGGGCGAAAATGAACCTCAAGCGCATGGCGATGATCAGTGCCAGCGCAGGGGTGTACGGCAAGAGCCGCCGAAACCTCGTCTTCAGTTGCATGGGTGGTGTGGGAAGGGGCCTTTCGCGGAATGTCCGCGATCAACCGCCTCCGACGCTAGTCCCGACGCACCCTGAACGGAAGTGAGGCTCGATCAGTCGAGGATGACTTTGATCGCTGCATGCCCGGCCTCGCCGGCACGACCGCGCAATCTCGCGATCACATTCGAAGGGGCAATGAGCACACGGTAGGCAAACCAGTACTTTCGGCGAATCGATTGATTGACCCGTGCTGCGGCGTCGCCTTCCAGGAGTTCGGCTTGACCACGGTATTCAACGGCTCCCGGATCCACCTTCCCGCGCACGCCACACACCCGCAGGCTCGCCACCGGATTTCGCAGGATTCGTTTCACCTTGTACGAACTTGGTTCGGTCGTGAACGCCCAGCCACCCTCGAACGGCACAATCCACACTGGCAGCGAGACCGCTGATCCGTCTTTCTTGTAGGAAGTGAACGAGACGTATCGGGCTCGCAGAAGTTCGGCGGTCATGTCTGCAGAATAACTCGACTTCAGTCGACCTTCGCTGGGTGTCCGGCAGTCATCGCCAGCAGTGCAAGGCCGATGAACGCGAACCCCGAGACATACCGGCGCATCACATACACCGCCCGACCGCGCAGCAGATAGTTGCGCAGTCCGCTCGCCATCAACGTGTACGAGCCGTTGAAGACAGTCGCCAGCACGACGAACACCAAACCAAGAACAAGCGACTGGGTCTTTGCGTTATCGGCGTTTGCATCGACGAACTGCGGAAAAATCGAGAGAAAGAAGAGTGACGTCTTTGGATTCAGTGCATTGACGAGAATTCCCTGCCGAAACGACTGTGCGAGAGTCGTGTGTGAAGTGTCGGAATTCAGTTCGGTTGGTCGCGTGACGAGCGTTTTGATGCCCGTGTACAACAGGTAACCAACACCCACCCATTTGATGACGTTGAAGAGATTTGCCGAGGTCGCCAGAACCGCACTCAGGCCCAGTGCGGCGAGCGAAGCCTGGATCATGTCGCCGATTTCGAGTCCGGCAACGGTGGCAAGACCGTGCGACCGACCGTCGGAGAGCGTGCGATTCAGGTTCAGCACCACGGCTGGACCGGGAATCAAGAGAAGTATGACCGTCGCGCCGACGAACGCAAGGAGGTTCGACATTTCGGGCACTGCGTCACCCTAGTGCGCAGCGACTTCTTGCACCTCTGAATTCCTCGGATAGGCGAATGCAAAGAGCACGAGAGTGCCGATCATCCAAATCGAGAGAACGAACCACACGCGGTGAAAAGCAGCTGCTGAACCCAGGACACCGGCCCGACCTGCAACAGCGATCGACAATGCGACTCCCATGGCACCGCCCACCTGCCGGAAGGTGAGATTCGTTCCGTTGGCAACACCGAATTTCTCGTGATCGATGCCGATCAGCGCCGCGGCAGTCAACGTCGACCACGACAGGCCGAGACCAACGCCGTAGATGGCGGCAAAAGGCAGGTAGTGCGCCCAATAGTTCGCGTTCCCGTCGAGAAATACCGCAAGGCCTCCGATGCCAATCGCGCAGAAGGCGATGCCCGCCCCGATGATCGGTTTGATCCACCCGCGGTCGGAATAACGTCCGGCGATCGTTGCCGTGACGAAGATGATCACGGGCGTCGGCATGATTGCAAAGCCGCTCTTCAGCACCGACCAATGCCAGACGGTTTGACAGAACAGTGGTGCGCTGAACCAGAAGCCGGCGACCGGCAGGTTGAGCGTGAGCGTGGCAATCGAGGCGGTCGAGAAACGACGATGTCGAAAGATCGAAAGGTCGAGCAACGGCTCGGAATGGGTCTTCGAACGACGTACGACGACGAGCGCAAAGAGGACCGCGCCGATGAAGCAGCCGATGATCGCGGGGCTACCCCACCCCCATTTCCCACCCTCCAGAACGCCGAGAGTCAACAAAGCAAGTCCGATCGTTCCGAGCGGAACCGACACCATGTCGAGTCGTGCACCGGTGGAACTTCCTTTGGACTCACGAAGAATGCGCCGACCGAGAACAACCACGATCACGACAACGGGGATGTTGATGAAAAAGATCCAGCGCCAACCGCCCAGTTCGATGACTCCGGCCCCGAGAGGCGGCCCAAGACCGCCAGCCAATGCGGCGATCGAACCCCACACACCGACGGCAAGGCTGCGGCGCTCGGCGGGGAATTCCGGAAGGGCGAGTGCAATCGATGTCGGCACCATCAAGGCACCACCAATCGATTGGATCGATCGAGTCGCGATCAAAATGCCGACGTTGGGTGATAGCCCCGCGCCCAGGCTTCCGAGTGCGAACACCGAGATTCCGATGAGAAACACCCGCTTGCGTCCGAAAAGGTCGGCCACTCGCCCAGCCAAGAGCAACAACGAGGCCGTCCCGATGGAATAACTGGTGAGCGCCCATGCGAGCGTCGTTCTGGCCACACCGACGAAGTCGCGTTCAATCGATGCGAAGCCGACGTTCAGCACCGTCGAGTCGAAGATCACGAAGAACTGACCGAACGAGGTGAGCATGAGCGCCTGCCACGCGCGTCGCGGAATCGCGGGCACCGCGGATGAATCGACGGCCCCCACCGCCCCGGATTGCATTCACTCATCATTGCCGATCGGTAGTGTGATCCCGCGACCGAACGGTCCGGGACGGTGAAACTGGTGATCGGCGATTTGAAGCTCGTGTGGCGCAACCGCCGCTACCGCCTCTTGTTCCTCGCGCGATTCGTGTCGAACATCGGCAACGGGCTCATGCCCATTGCCCTTGCTTTCGGGGTGCTTTCACTGCCCGGCGGCAGCGCCACCGAACTCTCGTACGTCACCACGAGTCAGATGTTGCCGATCGTCGTGTTCCTGCTTGTTGGTGGCGTGGTCGCCGACCGATTCGGGCGAGCGCAACTCGTCGGAGGCACCGACATCATTGGTTCGTTCGCCGTTGGCACCATGGGGTTGCTCTTCATCACCCACCACGCGACGATCCTTTTGTTGTGCATGGCAGGTGCGGTCTCCGGCACTCTGAACGCACTGTGGTACCCGGCGTTCGTCGGCTTGATGCCCGAAATCGTCGAGGCCGACGAACTCCAAGCAGCCAACTCGTTGCTCGGCTTCGGCGCGAATATCGGTTACATCATTGGCGCGAGCACGGCCGGGGTGATCGTCAATACCGCCGGCGCCGGCTGGGCAATCCTCACAAACGCCGCAACGTTCCTTGTGGCGGGTTTCCTTGTCTGGCAACTCCGCTCTCCCCGACAGATAATCGATGAACACGCTCCCAACGAGTCGATCATCCACCAGATGAAAGAGGGATGGCGCGAGTTCAAATCACGCGAGTGGCTCGTCGTCATCGTTGCGGCCTTCGCGCTGTCGAACATGTGCTTCGAGGGATACCTCGGAGTTCTCGCGCCACTTCGCATGAAAGAAGCGTTCAATGGCGCTTCAAGCATGTCGTGGCTCCTCACCGCATTCAGCGTGGGAAGCGTTGCGGGCGTTCTTCTCTCGATCCGCGTGAATCCCCGACGTCCACTCGTCGCGGCGATGGCACTGTTCCCACTTCTCGGTGTTCTCATGCTCGGAACCGGCATCGCTCTACCACTCGTCTTTCTCATGCCGCTCGCTTTTCTCGGCGGCATCGCCCTCGACATGTTCTGGGTGCTGTGGATCACCACGATGCAGCGCGAGATTCCCGACGACTTGCGTGGTCGCATTGGCGCCTACGACGCGTTCGGCTCAACCGTGTTCGCACCTCTCGGTTTGTTCGTCGCAGGACCGGTTGCCGCATGGATCAGCTCGCGTACGACGCTTCTCATCGCGGGAACAGTGGTGATCGTCGCCTCGTCGGCGACACTGTTGTCGAAAGGCGTGCGATCGGTAACGACCGATGGTCAGTCGGCAGTGTCGACACCCGACAGCGAAAGATAAGCAATCACCAGCAGGATCACGCCGAGAAACACGACGCTCGTCGTCGTCGTACCGAGACCAAGACCACCATCGCTCTTGTCGGACGACATGTAGTCACCGATCGACCCTCCCAGAGGGCGCGTCAAGATGTACGCGGTCCAGAACATTGGAATAGCCGAGAGCTTCAGCGCATAGCGGCCGAACACAACCACCGCGATTGCTGCCGCGAAGATTCCGACTGCAGTGGCATACCCCAGATTGAACTGCTCAGACACCAAGTCGCCGGCAGCAGTTCCGAGCGCGAACGTGCACAGGATCGCCAGCCAATAAAAGGCTTCGCGCCGGGTTGTGCGAATCGAGTGAATCGACATCGTTCCCTCCGACTTCACCCACCAGAAGAAAATCGCACCGAGCGCAATCGCGAACACCGTGGTGCTCAACTTCAAACTCACGCCGAAACGATCGGTCAGATTGTCGGTGACGAGAGTGCCGACAACGCTGACGAGCACGACGTTCAGCCAGTAGACGAACGGGATGTAGCGACGGCTCCGGAATTGCCAGACCATGGCGACAACCAAGGCAGCCGACATCACGACCGTTGTATTCGTCAGACCGAATCCCAGGGTTTCGTTGAGATAGTCGGCAAACGTTTCACCCACCGTCGTACAGAGAATCTTGATGACCCAGAACCACAAAGTCACTTCCGGAACTTTGTTCAGCAGATGGCGCATCTCGCTGTCATTGGAATTCTCGGGGGAAACTTTGATTGTCACGAGAACTGAACCTACGACGGTTCAACGATCATGTGAGTAAAGGTTCGTACAAGATTCATCCAATTCGAATGAAACGGCGCCGAATGACGAGTACACCCGCGCCCGACAGGATCAGCAGCACGACGTTCATCAGATCGTGTTGGACTGAGCCTGTTCCCGTCTTCGGCAATGCAGCGACCGTCAGCTTTTGGCGGAATCCCTTGTGGCTCTCGCGACCGTACGCCCACAACGTCACCGCACCTGAGACCGTCGTCGGCAACTTTGCTTGGACAGAAATCGTGCCGGTTGCATCGGCACGCACCGTTGTGAGCACTTTGCGGCCGGGCACGACGCGCAGTCCTTCGGCCAACGATTGACTCTGAACGACGCCATCTTCGTCAAAGCCAATTGATACCAGCTCAAAAGGCTGAAAACCTGAAATCCGCACCGTGACAGCCTCGCCCGCGGCAATCGATCCGGAATCCTTCACGATCGGCTTCGCCTGAAACGTTTCGATCATCGACGGAGTGACGACGGGAGTCGGCGAGTCGGCGATGGTCGATGTAGTTGTCGACACGACAGCCGCCGCCGCAGTTGTCGCCGACGTCGATGAACTCGTTGATGATGACGAACTCGATGTCACAGCCACCGTCGTAGATGAACTCGATGAGGACGCGGGGGGTTCCGTTGTCGTGGTAGTCGTGGTAGTCGTGGTTGTCGATGTTGCCACCTGCATGTATCCGAACTCGGCGGCCACAACGAGACGTTGACCCGATGCGCTGAGGCCGATACCCGTCCAGGCACCGGTGGGTGCTGCCTCTGCCTCCCACGTCACGCCACCGTCGTGTGAAACATGAATCGCTGAAGGATCCCCATCCCGTGGATATCGAGCCACCGCAAGGGTTGATCCGTCGCGTGACTGGGCAGCATCAACCAGGGCCGGCATCGCAAGCCGCTTCACCCATGATGCTCCGTAGTCGGTCGACACCCAGGCTCCGTTTCCACCCGAAGTACTGGAATCAAGAGTCGCGACAACTGATCGACCGTCGCCCGAAATCCTCACCGCTGACCACAGCCCCGACGAAATGGTCAACGTCTTGTTCCACGTCGATCCACCATCTGATGACACGAACAGCCCGCCGGTGTAAAAACCTCCACCATCGAGACCCGCGACGATTCGTGAACCGTCGGAGGACACTGCAACGCTCCGCCACAAACCGATCGACTTCGACATTCCGCTG
>CAYFLC010000023.1:16030-16312 GCA_964343885.1 uncultured Bifidobacterium sp. | reverse complement strand
CTTCGACGGTGACGACGCCGTCTTTGCCAACCTTGTCGATTGCGTCGGCGATGACGCCACCGATTGCCGGGTCGGCTGCCGAGATGGTTGCGACGTTTGCGATGTCCTGCTTGTCGTCGACTTCCTTCGACTGACCCTTGATCGACTCGACGGCTGCAGCGACGGCCTTTTCAATACCGCGCTTCAGGCCCATCGGGTTTGCGCCAGCTGCGACGTTGCGCAGACCGTGGTGAACCATCGCCTGGGCGAGAACGGTTGCCGTTGTGGTTCCGTCACCCGCAA
>CAYFLC010000023.1:0-16020 GCA_964343885.1 uncultured Bifidobacterium sp. | reverse complement strand
ACGTTGCGACCCTTGGGTCCGAGTGTCACCTTCACCGCGTCGGCGAGCTTGTTGACACCGGCTTCGAGTGCGCGACGTGCCTCTTCGTCGAATTTGAGAATCTTTGCCATGTTGTGGTGCTTCCCCGAACTACTTCGTCACGATCGCGAGAACGTCGCGGCTCGAGAGGATGAGGAGATCGTCGCCACCATGGCTGACTTCGGTGCCGCCGTACTTGCTGTAGAGGACGGTGTCGCCGACCTTCACGTCGAGAGCGAAGTGCTTGCCCTCGTCGTCGCTCCAGCGACCGGGGCCGACGGCAAGGACGGTTCCCTGCTGCGGCTTTTCCTTGGCGGTGTCGGGGATCACGAGACCGGATGCAGTGGTCTGCTCTGCCTCGTTGGGCTTCACAACAATTCGGTCATCCAACGGCTTCAGGTTCATTTCGCAGGCCTCCATTTGGCGCTTATCGATGGGGTGTTTCTTCGCCTCCGCCGGGGTGGTTAGCACTCGGGGGAAGCGAGTGCCAATGCTACGGGGATGCCCCACCTGTTAGCAACCGAAGCCGGTGAGTGCTAACGACCCGTTTGGGCTGGGAGCCCGGCGCAGCCGAGCAGTGCGGCCGCCTGACGGAGGGGCAGACCGACGACGGTCGACATCGACCCCTGCACGCGGGTGACGAGCACCCCTCCGTGGCCCTGGACGGCATAGGCCCCCGCCTTACCGAACGGCTCGCCGGTGTCGAGATACCAAGCAAGGAGATGGGCATTCAGTGGCAGGAGCGTGACCCGGGCGGTGTCGACCACCGAATCTGCCTCTCCCCCGGCCAACACCGTGACGGCCGTGTGGACGTTGTGGGTGCGGCCCGAGAGCGTGCGCAGGATGCGCTCGGCGTCGGCGCGGTCGACGGGCTGGCCGTGAACAACGCCGTCGAGTTCAACACAGGTGTCGGCTCCGATCACCACGCAACCAGGGTGTCGTCTCGCGACGGTTGCCGCCTTTTCGCCGCTCAGGCGAACGACGTAGTCGATGGCACTTTCACCGGCGCGCTGCGTTTCGTCGATGTCGGCAGGGTCGACAATCGGGTTGAACCCGATGCGACGCAGCAACTCGATGCGACGCGGGGAACGCGAAGCGAGAACGAGCATCCGTTCTTCACCCACCGCTCAGCGCGGCCACTTTGTCGTCATCGGGTGGCGTGAGGTCATCGAGATTGTCAAGGTATCCCTCGGGAAGCGCAACGCGAATCGGCCCGTTGGTGTGTCCACGTGTCGCACGCTCACCGTTCGGAACGACGTGCATGTCGCGATCGAGTTCGGCGAACAATTCCTCGAGCTGTTCGATTCGTTCAGCCTGCGCGGCTCGACGTCGCACTTCGCCTCCCACCGGATAGCCCGTGAAGTACCAGCCCGTGTGCTTGCGGAATTCGCGTATGCCCTTGCCGGGAAACGAGAAGTCGATGAGTGCTTGCGCATGACGCAACATGACATCGAGAACGAATCCGAGTGGCGGTGGACCCTGTACCGCGTGACCGGCGAATGCATCGGTGAGGTCACGGAACATCCATGGCCGGCCGAGACATCCACGACCAACCACCACACCATCGCATCCGGTTGCATCGATCATTCGCAGGGCGTCTGTCGCATCCCAAATGTCGCCGTTACCGAGCACTTGCATTTCGGGCACGTGCCGTTTCAACTGCGCGATCGCATCCCAACGTGCCGAACCCGCATAGTGCTGTTCCGCGGTGCGGGCGTGCAAGGCAATCCAGGCGACTCCTTCTTCAGCTGCAATCGAACCCGTGTCGAGATACGTGATGAGGTCGTCGGTGACACCCATGCGGAACTTGCACGTCACGGGGATACCCCGCGCGTTTTGAACCGTCTCACGCAGGATTGCGCGCAGAAGATTGCGCTTCAATGGCACCGCAGCTCCGCCACCACGTCGCGTGACCTTGGCTGCCGGGCAGCCGAAGTTGATGTCGATGTGGTCGACAAGGTTGTTGTCGGCGAGTTTTGCGGCGGCTTCGCCCATCATCACGGGGTCCGAGCCGTACAACTGCAGACTGCGTGGCGATTCGTTGGACGCGAACGTGATCATTCGTTGTGTCCGCGCATTGCCGTGGACCAACGCAGTGGCCATCACCATCTCGTTCACGTACACGAGCCCGGGACCGAACTCGCGGCACAGACCTCGAAACGGAGCATTGGTGACACCAGCCATCGGCGCCAGAACCACCGGCGGTGAAACGATGTGTCGCCCGAGGGTCAAGCTGCGCTGTGTCATCGTTGACGCTTCTTTACGCCCGCTTCGCGCGGTTGGTGCGCACGGTGTTCGGTACCAAGGTCAGGTTCGGCGTTGCGCCGACGTCGAGACCGGAAGGACCGTGATCACGCAATCGGTACCAGCCCGCCGAAGCGATCATCGCGGCATTGTCGGTGCACATCGCCCGACTGGGCAACGCGACACGTAAACCTTCCGCTTCGGCGAGACGTGTCACTTCACTGCGCAACAACGTGTTCGCGGCCACTCCACCACCCAGAACCACGCTGCGTGCGCCGGTTTCGCGTGCCGCCCTGATGAGCTTTGCTGCGAGAACGTCGACGACCGCCGCCTGAAAACTCGCGGCCACATCGTCGGATGACACGTCGGGGTTCTTGCGCACATGGTTGATGACGGCGGTTTTCAGCCCGCTGAACGAGAAGTTGAGACCATCGTGCAACATCGCCCGTGGGAAATCGATCGCTTTCGGATTACCCCGTTGCGCGGCCGCATCGATGGCTGGCCCACCCGGATAACCGATGTCGAGAAATCTTGCGATCTTGTCGAATGCCTCGCCGGCCGCATCGTCGATCGTTGCGCCGAGCAAGCTGTACTCGCCGGGCGCCGACATCGAGAGCAACAGAGTGTTGCCACCCGACACCAAGAGAACGACCGCCGGAAACTCGAGACCGGGATCATCGAGAAGCGCCGCGTAGAGGTGTGCCTCGAGGTGATTGACGCCGATGAGAGGTCGGTCGAGCGAAAGCGCCATCGCCTTGGCTGCCGAAACACCCACGAGCAAAGCTCCGATGAGCCCCGGACCGACGGTGACCGCGATCGCATCGATGCGATCGGCATGAATACCCGCCGTGGAGATCGCCTCGTCAATGACCGGTTGGATGAGTTCGAGATGTGCGCGACTGGCGACCTCGGGTACGACCCCGCCGAACTTCGCGTGAATGTCGATCTGGCTCGAAACGATCGACGACAGCACATCGGTACCACCCATCACGATCGAGGCAGCTGTTTCGTCGCAACTCGTTTCGATGCCCAACACGACGGTGGATTCGTTGAACGTCGTCATTTCACACTTCCCTGTGCGATTCGAGTGCGTTCTTCTTCGATCGCACGCAAGCGGTGAGCCATCTCGGGAGACGAGATGTCGTGGCACCACATGACGATGGCATCCTCGACGTTTTCGTAGTACTTGCGACGTACACCGGCGGGAACGAAGCCGAAACGTGCGTACAAGGCCTGCGCCGACGTGTTGCTGACACGCACCTCGAGTGACAAACCCTGGCACTCCCGTTCCCGAGCCTTCCAGCACAGCTCGAGAAGCAACTCGGTGGCGATGCCGCGTCGCTGCCATTCAGGGTCGACCGCGATGTTGGTGACGTGTGCGTCGTCGGGCGTGAACAACATTCCCGCGTATCCGACGAGTCGTCCATCGATCATGCCAACGACGTAGTAGCGCTCGCCGCGCTTTGCCAAGTCGATTTCGGCGTTGAACACGCCGATGCTCCACGGACGCGGATACACGACGTCTTCGATGGGCATGATCGCCTTCAGATGACGGCGGCGCATCAGTTCGATGTCGAGAATCGGGCTCATCGTGTCGACCAGTTGATCTCGGCATCGGGTGCACGCAGGTACATCGGTTCGACCGCATCGGCGGATGCACCCGACTCGATCGCACCGGCCGCGATGGACAAAATGACAGATGCATTCGGAACATCGGGGTTGAAGGCGAAGGATCCAAGGCCTGATACGTCACCGATTCGGAACGTTTCCGGACACGCGCGAAGTTCCTCGACATACCGCAACGCGCCAGTACCCACCAACAGTGCGCGTTGGCCGCGGTCCATCAGATCTTCGATCAACTCCGCAACATCGCCGACTCGTGGTTGACGGACAGCCTCGAGCGGTTGGGAAGCACTAAAGTTGTTGCGGTACATCGACCAGTACACCTGACCGCGACGGGCATCGAGAACGGGTACGACCACATCGGCGGAGTCAACATCGGACGGTGATACGCGCAGGGTGCCGAACGCAACCGCGGTGAGGCTGTCGACCCCCACGAGCGGAAGTTCGGACAGCGCTGCGATGGTTCGCGCGGTTGCGACGCCCACGCGCATACCCGTGAAGAGTCCGGGTCCGACATCGACGGCGACGGCACTGAGGTCGTGCACCGTGATTCCCAGGTTTCCGAGAAGGAGTTGGATCGCCGGCGCCAATGCCTCGACATGGCGCCTGTCGCTTGCAATGTGGAATGCGGCTTCGACCGCGGACGCTGAACCGATTGCGACGCTGACCTGTTCGCTCGCCGTGTCGATTGCGAGAATCCTCATGCGTCGCCCCATTCATCAACAATGAAGTCGGCAAGGGCGGTCTTCAACTTCTCCCAACGAATGTCCCAGCGTCGACCGACGGAACGCAGCGAGAAGTCGCGTGAACCATCGACTTCACCGATGGCGATGCGGACTTCGAGATGATCGCCGATGAGGTCGTCGCCCACGTCACCCCACTCGACGAGCACGACACCCGAACGGGCGAGTTCATCGATCGCCAGATCCTCGATCTCGTCGGTGTGTGACAAGCGGTAGAGATCGGCGTGGTGCACCGTGATTCCGTCACCGTCGTAGGAATGGACCAGATTGAACGTCGGCGACGTGACCGGTTCGGTGACACCGAGCGCCGCTGCGACTGCTTGTGCGAACGCTGTTTTCCCGGCACCCATCTCGCCGGCCAGAACAATGACGTCACCCGGGCGAACGAGTACCGACAACTTGCGCGCGATCTCGGCGGTGTCGTGCAAGGTTGCTGCGTAGAGATACATGTCGACCGACCGAACTACACGCTACGGGTGTAGATCCGCGGCACACGGGATCCGATACCGCACGTGATTTCATAACCGATGGTGTCGAGTGCATTGGCCCATTCCTCGGCACGAATCATTTCGTTGCCTTGCGACCCGAGCAAAACCGCCTCGTCGCCAACCGAGACGGGAAGATCGCCGCAGTCGACCATCAGCTGGTCCATCGTGACCACACCGATGATCGGGCACCGTCGTCCGCCGATCAGCACGACACCACCTTGCGACCACAGTCGACGCGGCACGCCGTCGGCGTAGCCGATGGGCAGTGTCGCAACGGTGGTCGACGCGGATGTCACTCCCCTGTGGCCGTACGAAACACCCTCACCTGCTTCAAGTCGCTGCACACGTGACACCCGAGCATGCAGCGACATCACAGGACGAAGATCGGAAAAGAGATGCGCAACTCCGTCACCCGGGATGATTCCGTAAGTTGCGATACCCGGACGAATGAACGACCGACGTTGATCGGGCATCGTCATGGCGCCCGCCGAGTTGACGGCGTGCAAAGCAACTCCATCGATTCTGTCACCGAGAGTGGAAATGACTTCGTTGAAGAGAGACGTTTGTGCACCGTTTGCCGGATGTGCGGGCATG
This sequence comes from uncultured Bifidobacterium sp., assembly GCA_964343885.1. Taxonomy (GTDB): domain Bacteria; phylum Actinomycetota; class Acidimicrobiia; order Acidimicrobiales; family Ilumatobacteraceae; genus F1-20-MAGs119. The sequence continues at coordinate 10,310 of CAYFLC010000023.1, read as the reverse complement.
TCGGCTGCGGCGAAGTGCGTGTACACACCGGCGAGTCGCAATGCATCGTCGTGTCGAGCGATCAGATCAACCAAGCGTGTGGCTTCCGCGGGGTCGGCCCCGGCGCGATGCATCCCTGTGTCGATCTTCAGATGAACATCGAGCTGGCTCGACGCGGCGCGACGAACGGCATCGGCAAGTCGTTCGATGTACGACGTGCGGTAGACAGTCGGTGTCAGGCCATGGCCAACGATGTCGTCGATCTCTTCTTCGGGCTGTTCGGAGAAGATGAGAATCGGCGAGTCGATACCCGCTCGACGGAGTTCAACGCCCTCGGACACGAGTGCAACACACAGGCCGTCGACTCCGGCGGCCACGGCTTCGCTCGCGATCTGCACCGCACCGTGACCGTACGCGTTGGCCTTGACGACCACCCACACACTCGAACCATCGGCGATGCGCCGCATGACCCCGAGGTTGTGTGAATACGCACCCAGGTCAATTTCTGCCCATGCCCAGCGCGTCGGTTGCTTAGTCACGATGACCCAAGCCTGCGATGAGGTCGCTCGCGACGACGCCGTCGTGGGGCAGAAACGACAATGCAGTTGCATGTGTGAACGCACCAGCGGCAGCCGCGTGCAGTGGGCGCGCGCCTCGCGCGAGATAAGCCGCAACCACTCCGGTGAGAACGTCGCCCGATCCTGCCGTCGCCAAGCGCTCGTCGCCCACGTCAACGAGAAGCACGTCTCCCGTTGGGTCGGCGACGACGGTGGTGGAACCTTTCAAGAGGACGACGGCACCGAGATGTTGGGCTGCCTCACGCACCTCGGTGATGCGGTCAGGACCCGGTTCGTGACCGACCAAGGAACTGAACTCGCCGTCGTGGGGGGTGAGGATGGTCGATGCACTGCGCCGTGCGATCACCGAAGCGGCATCACCTTGCTTGCCATCACGCGACGCGCCGAGAAGTTGCAGTCCGTCGCCGTCGATGACGAGTGGACGCGGGCAGCGCACGACGAACTCGATGAAGTCCTCGACGAGTTCGTCTCCCCGTCCGATGCCGGGCCCGATGAGCACCGCGGCGAAACGTTCGACGTCGGCAAGTGCAGGTGCGACCCAGCCCGGGTTGGGAAGGTGGCGGTACACCACTTCGGTCGGAGCTTCGTGGTCGGCCGCCAGACCGATTCCGGACAGGTGAACAATGCCGGCTCCGGCGCGATACGCGGCTGCGCACGCGAGACGCGCGGCACCCGGCATACCTCTGCTTCCCGCAATTGCACGCACGCCCGAGTTCCACTTGTGTGCGGTCGACGCGCGAAGTGGAATCCATTCCACGACGTCGTCGGCGTCGACGACCGCAAGAAGTCGCGGGTCGACTTCGGCGGCACGTGCGATGTCGAGCCCGATATCGACCACGTGAATTTCGCCGGCAAGTCCACGGCCCGGTTGCATCACCAGACCGGGCTTCAGCGCGCCGAAAGTCACCGTCGCATCGGCCGGCATCGCGCGACCGCACTCGTCACCGGTCAGTGCGTCGACCCCGCTCGGGATGTCGACGGCTAGCACAGGTACCGATGTGTGCGGTGCCGAGTACTCGCCGCGGAAACCCGTACCGAATGCCGCATCGATCACCAAGTCACACGCGGGAAGGACGATGGGGGTTCGCTCGGCGTCGAACACGGTCACTCGGCAACCGCGTTGCTCCAACAACTCGGCCGCCAACCGCCCATCGGCGCCGTTGTTGCCCTTTCCGGCAACCACGACGACGCGTCGACCATAGGTTCCGTCCATCAAGAGTCGTGCCGCATGCGCAACGGCGTATGCGGCACGTCCGATGAGTACGTCGACATCGACACCGCTGTTCTGGTCGACGTGGCGCATCTGCGCTGGTGTGAGTACCGGCTGCACCCGTGAAAGCGTACGGGTCAGAGCGCCGCAACCACGGCGATCGCCACGGTTTCGGTGTGACTGAGTGATACCCGCCAGCCACCCACTCCTTTGTCGGCCGCCAGCAGTGCGGCACGGCCGGTGACGACCATTTGCGGCTCGCCCGAATCGGCCCGACGAATCGAGACATCGTGGAAATCGAAAGCGCCGAGGCCGACACCCAATGCCTTCATCGTGGCTTCACGAACGGCGAATCGGGCCGCAAGCGTGGCCGCATCGTTACCGCGTGATTCGGCGAGTTCGATTTCCTCAGAAGTGAACAAACGGGAACGCATCGAAGGAGTGCGTTCGAGCGAGGAGCGAAAGCGTCCAACGTCGACCGCGTCGACTCCGATACCGATCATGGAACGACCTCAGCGTGAACGCCAGCGCTCGGCGGCGTCGGAAATCGGGGCAATCAGGGCATCGGCAACTGCGAGGTCGGCCAACAGGTCGTCGCGGAATTCGTTCTCGGTTTCCTTCACCCAGTCGACGAGACGGTTGTACCGATCGTCATACCCCTGCAGCACCGACTTCATCGTCGGTGCGTCAAGGTTCTTGTGGAAGGTGACGTGCAACAGGGTGATACCCGTCGTCTCGCCCGACTTCACCTCGGGAACGAGGATGACGGTGCGACCGTCGGCCCTTCCCCGGGTGACGAACACTTCCTGGTCGCGTGCGACACGGTGCTTGGTGCCCACGAGAGTTGCAACACCGTCGACACGCGACTTGAGATCCTTCGACAAACCGGCACGTTCGATGATTGTGATCGTCGCATCGTCGGCGTCTCCGCCCTCGATGCGGTAACGCGTGAAGCCGTTGACAGTTGCTACCGCCGCGTCGAGATCGGCCAAGACCTTGAGTGCGCGGTACGTGAGACGGTCACGCGATGCACCGGCCTCGACGACCGCCTGCACCAAGGCCCGATCCATGAGTCCCTCGTCGCTGCGCGAGATTCCGACCGTGACCGTTTTTGCCTGGTGTTTGATGGCGTCGATCGGACGCGTGAGTTCGTCGATGGCACGCGTCAGTGCTTCGGTGAGATCGTCGAGAAGCACCGCCGGTGTGACGACTTTCCCCGTTTGGCGTTGATACGCGTCGAGTGGATTGCGCGCGGTGAGAACGTTGAGAACCGCACTCACCCGAACGGCAGTTGACGCTTCGAGAGTGCCGTCGTACTGGCCGGTGAAGAGCAGGTCGTGGAAACGTCCGGCAGCGCTGGTGATGGCCTGGCTGACCGCCGAGATGAGCGTCGCCGCGTCGTTGTGCGCAGTGACAACGTCGCGAATGACTTCTCGGGCCTCGCGCAGAGGCCGTGCGGACGCATCGATCGCCAGAGCAGCTTCGTACCCGAAGATGTGTCCGACCATTGCGGAGAGAATGAAGGCTACCGACGACTCGGTTTCGGGAACCGCAAGCACCGCGCTTGCGGCGTCGAAACGCTGTTCCCCTTCGGTCGCGATGACGATGGGGGTCGCCTTGTGTGCTCGATAAATGGCAATTTCCTTGGCGACATCGGTGGCGGTTCCGCCCTCGAGTCCGGATGCACAAACGAGAATCATCGGCTCACAGGACAGGTCGATGTGCTTCTTGTCTTCCGTGATGTCGCACGAGATTGACTTGTAGCAAAGCTCGGAGAGTTTGATGCGCACTTCGTGTGCGGCCACCGCATTTGAGCCGTTGCCAACGACAGCCCAGTACCGCTTGGCCGGTGCGAATCGCTGCGCGGCAGCCGCTATGGCCGGGCGCTGGTCGATCACCTTTCTCATCGCTGCGGGAATCTCGCGCAGTGCGGCAAGCACTCGGTGACGGGTCTGCGAATTGCCGAGTCCCGCGGCGGCGCTGACCGCGCACGACAACAGGATTCCCGCGGCAACCTGGGCGTAGAAAGCCTTCGTACTCGCGACACTCATCTCGATGTCGCGCCCATCGGATGTGTAGAGCACGCCGTCGGCGCGCATTGCGAGGTCACTGTTGCGTCGATTGACGATTGCAATGACTCGTGCACCGCGTGAACGCGCGAGATCGACCGTACGGTTCGTGTCGGTTGTGGTTCCGCTCTGGCTGACGGCAACGACCAAGGTGTCGCTCATATCGGCCGTCAGGCCGAAGCCAGAGAACTCGGTGGCCGTCAGCGCGTCGACGTCGATGGCATCGCCGGTGAGCGACGTGAGCAATCCGACCATGCTGCTTCCGGCCACGGCTGCGGTTCCTTGACCGATGATGCGGATGCGTCGGATCTTTCCGGCGGCAAGGTCACTGACGATCGCGGCCGGAAGCACACCGTCATCAAGATCGGCAACAAGTTGACCATCCCTTTCGTGGACCCGCCCACGAATGGTTTTGCGGAAACTTTCGGGTGCCTCGAGGATTTCCTTGAGAAGGAAGTGCGGCGCATCTCCACGATCGATGTCGCGGGTCGTTACGCCCGCGTCGGAGATGTCGGCTTCAACAAGCGGAGCTTCGGCACCGCCGTATGTGAACCGATGCATACCTTCGAGTGTTCCGGCAGCGGTGGATGTGATTTCGATGATCTGGCCACCGTCGCCATCCATGCGCACAAGACGTGTCGTGTCTTCGACCGTTCCGTACGGCTCGCTTGCAACGATGAAACGGTCTTCTGCAAGCCCGATGCACATGCCTTGGCCGCTTCCGCTGAGTGCAAGCATGATGCGGTCGGGCGCGGCCACGCTGAGAGTCGCGATCGCGACCGAACCTTCGAACTGCGAAACCGTGCGCACGAACGCGTCACGCAGGTCGACGCCATCGCCCAATTGACGCGCGACGAGACTCGGAATCACCTTCGCATCGGTGGTGATCGATTCGGCAACCGACAGGCCATGTTCCACCTTGAGGTCTGCATAATTGTCGACGTCACCATTGAGTACTGCGAGCACGAGCGGTGAGGGTCGATTTGTCTCTTCGCCGGTGACGGGATGCGCGTTGGGCTCGGAAATGATGCCGACACTTGCCCATCGGGTGTGACCGATGATGGTGACTCGCGCGCCCGGCTGGGTCAGAACGAACCGGAGAACATCGTCGTCGAGAACCTGCCGACGCATCGCACGAGTGTTGTCGCCGAGTTCGCCGATTTCTGCCGCAGCCTTGTAGACGAAAGTCCACACATCACCCTCGACGCGCAACGAGCGCGACACGAACAACGGATCGTCGGTTCGCTGCGCGACGTTGGAGTCGTGCGGAACGCGATCGGCCGCGCAGCCGTGACCCCACACAACCACGCCGATACCCGCAGAGTCGCGGCCGCGAACTTCCATGCGGTCGATTGCGGACAACGCCTGCTGAATGGCGAAGTAACCGTCGAGCGCACCGGCGGTTGCACTCAACCCAGCGAGAGCCTCGACTTCGCGCGCGGTGCGAATGCGGTCGTTCCGCAAAGCCCACACCGCGTCCTTGATCGAAGCAATGGCACCTGAGGTCCGTTCGATTGCGTTCGCGTCGTCGCTGGCCTCGATGGCGGTTTCCAAGGCGGCGATCATCGGCTGAAGGTCATTGACGCGGGAGACGATTCCAGCAACCAAATCGCGGTTGCCGACGAGGGCCCGCACACCGGGCTCACCTTTCAACAATGTGTCGGCTTCTAGCAACTGACCAGCGGCCTCGTGCAGCCGATCGAACTTGCCCGGCCTCAGTGCTGCCGTTGCATTGTCGAGCAGCGAAAAGATCTGGTCTTTGGTGGGCGTGGCTCGCCCGGATTCGCGGCTGAGAACGCAGATGATGCCGCACATGGGGGAAAGTTTACCCTTCGACCACCGAGGCACGGTCGGCAATGCGCTGCGCCGCTTCCCGCGCAACGACTTCGTCGGACGCCTCGACCATCACGCGAACGAGTGGCTCGGTACCGCTAGCACGAACCAGCACGCGACCGTCGGAACCGAGTTGCGACTCGACGGCCGCGATGACGTCGGCACATGCATCGACGATGCTCTTTGCGTTCGACGAAACGCGCACATTGATCAAAACCTGCGGATAGGAAGTCATCGCAGCGCTGGCCGCCTCGCCGATGGTTGCGCTCGAACGCGACAGCGCACCGATCAGCTGCACCGACGCAAGGAGTCCGTCACCCGTGGTCGCCAAGCCGCGGTGAATGATGTGGCCACTTTGCTCGCCACCGAGTACGGCTCCACTGCGATCCATTTCAATGAGAACCGATCGATCCCCGACAGGCGTCGTGTGCACCTTGATTCCTGACGCGGCCATGGCACGTTGGAAACCGAGATTGCTCATCACGGTGACCACGACCGCATCGTTGGTGAGCAAACCGCGACGACGAAGATCGTTCGCCGCTATCGCAATGATGTGGTCGCCGTCGACGATCGTTCCGTTCGGCGTTGCGGCGATGAGGCGGTCGCCGTCGCCATCGAACGCAATGCCAAGGTCGCAGTCATGGCGAACGACGAGTTCTGCGAGATGTTCCGGGTGCGCCGCACCGCAACCAACGTTGATGTTGGTGCCGCTCGGCGATGCGTTGTACACGGTTGCGTCGATGCTCAGTGCCGCGAACACGTCGGCAGCGACATTGCTCATCGCACCGTTCGCACAGTCGACAACGACACGCAATCCGGTTTTCACATCGACCCCCGACGCAACGACGTGCGCGACGTATCCGGCGAGCGACAAGGCGGGGGCCGGTTCATAGAATTCGACGAACCGAGCATCGCCTGCAACGAAAGCTTCGTAGCCGCGCTGAATTGCCGCCTCGTCGGCGTCGCCGAGCTTCAAGCCGCCAACACCAAAGAACTTCAGGCCGTTGTCGGTGTAGGGGTTGTGCGATGCGGTGATAACCGCCGCCCCCGACCCGCGCACGGCCGCCGCATGAGCCACTGCTGGCGTGGGTGCCGTGCCGAGATCGACCACCGAGACTCCCTCGGCCCGGAATCCGTCGATGACCGCCCGCGCAAGCACGGGGCTCGACTCACGTGGGTCGTGGCCGACAACGACTTCCGGAAAGCGCAACGCCCGCGCTGCTGCGCGGGCGAAGTACTGAACGGCGCTCGGCGTGATCTCGCGGAGGGCGACTCCGCGAACACCGTCGGTGCCGAATCGCAACAAGGCGAATCAGCGCTTGGTGAACTGCGGTGCCTTGCGCGCCTTCTTGAGACCGTATTTCTTGCTCTCCTTGCGACGCGCGTCGCGGGTGAGAAGACCGGCCTTCTTCAGGGCGGGGCGCAGCTCTTCGTCGAGCTCGACGAGCGAACGGGCGATTGCCATGCGCAACGCGCCGGCCTGTCCGTTCACACCGCCACCGTGAATGGTGGCATCGACGTCGTACACCGTGTCGGTGTTGGTGACGCGCAGTGCCTCGGCAACGACCATGCGTTGGGTTGCCATCGGGAAGTAGTCCTCGAACGTGCGACCGTTGACGGTGACGACGCCCGAGCCGCTGCGCAGACGAGCGCGTGCGACCGATTCCTTGCGACGACCGGTGGTCTGGGTGAGCGGCTGAGTTGCCACGAAGTCTCCTTATCGAACCTGTTTGTATACCGACTCCGCGATCAGCGGGCGGCTGCCTTCTTCAAAACGACGGGTGTCGGATTCTGTGCCGCGTGCGGATGATCAGGTCCGGCGTACACCTTCAACTTGGTCATCTGCTGACGACCGAGCGGACCCTTCGGAACCATGCCGGCGACCGAACGACGTACGGCCTCGGCGGGACGGCGATCGAGCAACTGCTGGTACGACTCGCTCTTCAAGCCACCCGGGTATCCGGAGTAGCGGTAGAACATTTCCTTGTCGGCCTTGCCCGAGGTAAGCACGACCTTGTCGGCATTGACGATGATCACGTGATCGCCGGTGTCAATGTGCGGAGCGAAGATCGGCTTGTGCTTGCCGCGCAACAGACGTGCAGCTTCGGTGCAGAGTCGACCGAGCACCATGCCTTCGGCATCGATGACGTGCCAAGCGCGGGTGATTTCAGATGCTTTCGGAGAGTAAGTACCCATGAGTTCTCTTTCGGACCCTGCGCCAACTGCGGCAAGGGGCTCTAGAAGGATAGGGGCATACCACCGAAATCGGCACCGGCCAGGCTCCCGGCGAGCCAGTTCTCGACCCGGTGCGCAAAGGCCGGGGTTGAAAATTCCGCCTCGGCCCGAGCCCGGCAGTCGGCTCGGTTGATCACCCCGAGACGCCCGACGGCCCGAGCCAGTGCGACGGGGTCGTCGGGTGGAACCAGGAAACCCGTCGCACCATCGACCACGATCTCGGCTGGGCCGCCCCGGTCGTAGGCCACCACCGGCACACCGCAAGCCAGTGCCTCGATGGCCACGTTGCCGAAGGCCTCGACCCACTTCGGTGTCATCACGAGCCCGGCACATTCGCCGAGGCCATCCTGCAGAACTTCGGTGGACACGAATCCTCGGTAGTGCACATCTGCATCGGGGAATTGGGCCAACGAGGATTGCCAGAGATCTTCATCCTGCATGTAGCCCCACACGTGAAGCGGGCGACCCGTAGCCGCTGCGACCTCGATCGCATCGGCAAGCCCCTTCTCGGGTGCGATGCGCCCGATGAACGCAAGCCGACCGTCCGGAGAGCATTCGCTGCGGAAGACGTATCGATCAAGGTCGATACCGCTGCCAACGATCGTGGCGTTTGCCCCGTGTGGAAACGTTGAAGCCTGTGCGCGACTGTGCATTGCCACGGTCGATGGTTGCGCGACGAGTACTCCGTCAATCACAAAGTCCATGGCATCAGTGAGAGAACCCATCGACACGAGATGCGCGATTGGAACCGGCAGCGATGCGCCATCATGAAACGGCAAAGCGTCGTAGGCCATGTTCAGAACTACGTCGTGTTCGGATGCGTGTTCGCACACGTACGACCACATCCTCGTCAACACCGCTTCCCGGCGCGGCTCGCTGATCGGCGACGACCTCTCGACGAACTGCACCGAAGGTTCGATTTCTCCGTCGACGCAGTGCGTTGCGGAACCGACAGTGGCCGACCCGGCCGGTGCAACGACTTCCACGTGATGGCCGAGGAGTTCAAGACCGTGCGCAATGTTTCGGATCGTCAGTTCAACTCCCCCGCCAAGGCCCGAGCCGATGGGTCCGACCGGCGTCGAAATGATCAACACCGACATCGGCCGTCTCGTCACGATGGATAACCCACTTCCATCAGGCACAAACCCTGCGGCGGCGCAATGCGACCCGCCATCGCGCGGCTGTTGGCACGGAGTATTCCGGTCATCTCGCCCGCCTTTCGACGATGCATGCCGACTTCAACCAACGTGCCCACGATCGAACGCACCATCTGCTGACAGAAGGCATTCGCGCGAATTTCGAAATGCAACACGCCATCTCCGGCATCGGACCAACGCGCGCTGATCACTCGCCGCTTCATCGACGGTTCGGGCGCATCGCGATTGGGTCCGGATTGTTTGGGTCGACGACAGAAAGCCGAGAAGTCGTGTTCACCGATGAACGCATCGGAAGCGAGTTGCATCGCGCACAGGTCGAGCGGAGTCGTGACGTGCCACGTGGTTGCCGCGAGGAACGGATTGCCAACCGGTGTGTTCAGCACCTTGTAGCGGTAATGCCGCCACAATGCAGAGAAGCGAGCGTCGAAGGTTGCGTCGACCCACTCGGCCGAGCGAATCACGATCGTCGGTTCGAGCATGGAATTCAGACTGGCTGCGATGCGTTCGAGGTCGTGGTGATCGGGCAGATCGAAACTGACGACTTGTCCCCACCCGTGCACACCGGCATCGGTGCGGCCGGCACCGGTGAGCACGATGTCGTGCCCCGTGATTTGCCTCAGTGCATCGGTGAGCGTGCCGGCAATGGTGGGTACACCCGCGCTGAGTGCAAAGCCGTGGTACGGCGCACCGTCGTAGGCCACAACGAAACGAACCCGCCTGATGGCGGGCTCGTTCACGGATTCGTTCATGAGATTCGGGCGCGGAGTCCCGCGCGGGTCAGACCAGCTCGATACGCGCCATCGGCGCGTTGTCACCGTGACGCTCGCCGAGCTTCAGGATGCGGGTGTAGCCACCGTTGCGCGTTGCGTAACGAGCAGCCACCTCGTTGACGAGCTTGTTCGTCATTTCCTTGTCGCCCAGGTAGCCCTGGATCTGGCGAATGCGATGGATGCGCAAGGGCGAATCTTCGCCAGCCTTCTTCGCCTTGGTGATCAACTTCTCGGCGATGGGACGCAGAGCCTTGGCCTTGGCCTCGGTGGTGACGATTCCCTCGGCTGCGAAAAGCGATGCGGCGAGGTTCGCCATCAAGAGACGCTGGTGAGCGGCGCTGCCGCCGAAGCGCTTCGACTTCTTGGGTGTTGCGGGCATGACGTGTCCTTGTTCCTAAAAAGAGTCGGGGTGATTACGGGCGCAGCGAGAGACCGCGCTCGTCGAGCTTCGCGATGACTTCATCGAGGCTCTTCTGGCC
>CAYFLC010000022.1:7386-16463 GCA_964343885.1 uncultured Bifidobacterium sp. | reverse complement strand
CGATGGCGTCGAGATGACGCGGATCAATCGCCGGGTTTTCCATTGTTTCACCCCACCGGAAGTCGTTCTTCCGATGCGATCAGGTTAGCCAATAATGTCGGTCCATGGATCTTGGAATCACCGGAAAAAGAGCAATCGTTGCGGCGGGAACTGCGGGGCTCGGCCTTGCGACGGCAGTGAGCCTCGCGCGCAACGGCGCACGGGTCGTCATTTGTGGTCGTGATGCGGCGCGGCTCGATGCAGCAATTGCTGCGGTGGGGCACGGATGTCACGGCATCCAACACGATGTTGCGACGGCCGAAACCGCGATGGAGTTCGTGCGCAAAGCAATCGACCATCTGGGTGGTGTCGACATTCTGGTGACCAATGGTGGTGGACCACCCCCGGGAACCGCAATCGACACGCCGATCGACAAGTACCCGGCGGCACTCGAGCAAAGTCTGTTGTCGGTCATCGGCATGTGCCAGGTCGCGTTGCCATACATGCGACAACAAAAGTGGGGGCGCATCGTTGCGATCACGTCGATCTCGGTGAAGCAACCCATCGCCACGCTTGCACTGTCGAACACCGCACGAGCGGGTGTCACCGGTTATCTCAAATCATTGGCCCGCGATATCGCTGGCGAAGGGATCACGGTCAACTCGGTACAACCTGGTATTCACCTCACCGATCGCATCAAGGATGTTTCCGGCAACACGCTGACGCCGCAGCAGTTCGGTATTCCCGCGGGCTTCCTCGGCGACCCGGGCGACTTTGGCGAGATCTGCGCGTTCTTTGCGAGCGAACAGGCGCGGTATGTCACCGGTGCACACCTGAATGTTGACGGCGGCCAGTACGCCGGCCTCCAATAGCCCAAGGGTTCTCGGTGTGTAATGTCGCGGAAAGCGAGTACTTACACACCGAAAAAACAGGGCACGAGGTCGAAATGTTCGTTCACAACATTCAGTTCAAGTGGAAGCCCGGAACGAGCGCTGCCGACATCGAAGAAATGAAGGCCGCTCTGGCCACTTTGCCCGGAGCAGTTCCGTCGATTCGTTCGTACATTTTCGGAAGCGACCTCGGTTTGGCGACGCAGTCCGGCAATAGCTGGGACTTTGCAATCATTGCCCAGTTCGACGACCGTGCCGGATGGCAGGAATACCTTGATCATCCGGTGCACGACAAGGTGCGCGCAGAGAAGTTGGCTCCGCGCATCGCCGAGCGTGCATCGGTTCAATTCGAATACTGAATCACGGGGACTGTTGATTTCTCGGTGTGAAATGTTGCAAAAACCGAGTCATTTCACGCCGAAATCCCTCGGGATTTTTCGTAGCGGTTCCAGAAGCGGAAGGCGATCAGCACGTATGCGACGCCCATGATGCCGTCGAAGACGAAGTGTTCGCCGAAGTAGACGAGCGTTGTCATCATCGACAACGGGAAGATCACGACGATCGGTCGCAACCATTTCGGCATCTGCTTCACGAAGAACAGCACCACAATCAGCGAAAACGCGACGTGCAGGCTGGGCACCGCAGCGACCGGGTTCACCACTTCACGTCCGCGCTCGATCACCTTCGACACCGTGCCGAGACCGAGGTGTTGCCAACCTCGCACGGTGGGTCGCACGATGGTTGCCATGCCACCTTCTTTCGACACCATCCACGGTGGAGCTGCGGGAAACACCACGAACGTCGCAACGCCGAGGAACAGCACGGTGGCGAGGCGCCGCATGTATTGCACCCAGCGATCGCGGTTGCGGATCCACAGCACGACGGCAAGACCCATTGGTACGCAGAAGTGCGTGAAGTAGATCATCGAGCCGACCACGTCGTACCAGCGCACGGAAGCCGCCTCGTAGAAGTGGCGCTGCATCCACACGTTCGGATCGTTGCCGAAGAAGAGGAAGCGATCGACATCGCGGGGCAGCCAGTGGTTCACCGGAAATCCGAGTTGGTCGGCCATCCCGCGTGAATAGTCGTACGCGAACCACATCGCCACGAACACGCCGAAGTCGCGTGACATGGTGATCCAGATACGGCGCGGTCGACCGACCGTTCCGCAAATGAAGCCGCCCAGCACCCACGACAAAACTGCGATGCGGTCGGTGGGGAGTCCGTAGACGAATCCCGCCCAAACGAAGGCGAGTGCGTAGGCGATGAAGACGGCGAGCCGAAGCCGCCGGGTAGTCACGTGATTACTTCGAGGCTTCCTCGAGTGCCCGGCGGACGAGCACCTTGGCGAGGTGTTCGCGGTACTCGCTCGTGGCGTTCAGGTCGGACTGCGGCTCGGCTTCGGCTGCGGCCTTCTGTGCGGCATCGGAAACCGATGCGCCCGAGGCGAGAGCCGCCGACACGCTGGTGGCGAGAATCGGGGTGGACCCCATGTTGACGAGGCCAACACCTGATTCGTTACCGCGTCGCCATGCGGCGACACCAACGATTGCCCAGTCTTGTGCGCGACGGTTGAACTTCTGGAAGCTCCAGCCGGCACCGTTCATCTTCGGCACGCGGATCTCGGTGAGCATCTCATCGGGGCGAAGCGCGCTTTCGAGGAAGCCCTTGAAGAAGTCCTTCGCGGCGATCTCACGTGTACCCGACGCACCCTGCACCACGTAGGTGGCGCCGAGAGCGAGCGTCGTTGCGGGAAGGTCAGAGGCTGAGTCGGCGTGCGCGATGGATCCGCCAATGGTGCCGCGGTGACGAACCTGCGGGTCGCCCACGTGCGATGCGGCGTGAGCCAGCAGCGGAACGTGCTGCGCGAGCACGGGTGACTTTTCGACGTCCATGTGGCGAGTGAGTGCACCGATGGCGATGTGGTCACCCGCATCGCGGATGTACGAGAGGTCCTTCAAGCGACCGATGTCGACGAGAACGCTCGGCTGTGCGAGGCGCAGCTTCATCAGCGGCAACAGAGAGTGGCCACCGGCGAGGAACTTCGCATCGTCGCCGTATTCCGACACGAGGCTGATGGCCTCGGCTGCCGACGATGCGCGCTTGTAATCGAATGCTGCGGGAATCATCACTTACCGCCCTTTGCGCAAGCGAGAACGGACTGGACGATGTTGTGGTAACCGGTACAACGGCAGAGGTTGCCTTCGAGGCCGATGCGCACTTCTTCCTCGGTGGGGTTCGGGTTCTCGCGCAGAAGTGAGATCGCCGCCATGACCATGCCGGGCGTGCAATAACCACACTGCAGACCGTGGTTCTGCATGAAGGCTTCCTGCATCGGGTGCATCTTGCCGTCCTTCGCAAGACCCTCGATGGTGGTGACGTTGCAACCATCGGCTTGTGCGGCGAGGACGGTGCAGCTCTTCACCGCCTCACCATCGAGGTGCATCGAACATGCACCGCAGCTCGAGGTGTCGCAACCGATGTTGGTTCCGGTGAGCGCGAGGTTCTCGCGGATGTACTGGATGAGAAGTGTGCGCGGCTCGACTTCGGAGTCGTGCTTCGTGCCATTCACGGTGACGCTGATTTTCATGCTTCCCCTTTTGCTGGAAAGATCCCCCGCCCGAAGGCGCCCCATATCTTGCCCCATCGGCGGGCCAAGTGCGGCAGCCGTCGGGTAAGACAGCTGCCAGGAAATGCTGGTTCAGTCCCGTTCGAGGGCCGACAGCCCGCGGAAGGCGAAAGTGAGGGTGAGGGCCGACATGCCAATCAGGGCAACGACCCCGCCCCAGACGCCGTTCCAGGTGACGTCGCCGAGGAACCCCTGGCGGGCGAGGCGCAGGATATTCGTGGCCGGGTTGATACGGGCCACGCCATGGAGCCAGCCGGTCATGATGAACAACGGGGTCTGGGCGCTCGAGAGGAACATCACGAGAAACAGGGTGAGCTGCATGATGGCCGCCCCGCGCATGTCGCGGAACCGATAGGCGATGCCGAGACCCCAGCCGGCCGACGCGGTGGCCAGCCCGAGCGACGCGAGGTACAGGCACGCAAGGCCGACGACGCCCGACGTCAGGCGCGCACCGAAGCCATAACCGATGACGACAACCATCGTGACAACGATGACCGTGCGGATCCAGGTCATGAATAACGGGCCGAGAATGAGCGATGCGCGTGAACTCGGTGACATGCGGAGTCGATCGAAGAATCCCGTTTCGATGTCGCGAATGGTGGTGAAGCCGAGACCCACGCCAGCGAACGCCGAACCCATCACGACGGCGAGAGGAAGGTACCAGTTGATGCTGCGGTGGGTGGGGAAACCCGGCAGCTTCGTGATGGCGAAGAACGTTCCGGAAAATGCGATGGCCTGGAAGACCGGCATCGCGAGCGTCGGGATGAACGTGGACGGAAGTCGTCGCATGTTGCGGATGCCGCGTGTAGCGAGCGCACGTGTGGAGCGCATGGTCGTCAGATTCGTGATTGTCATGCCGCAGCCACCCTCTTCGACAGTGCGCGCAAGGCGAGCGCAAAGGAAACGATCATGATCCCGATCGGAACGAGCAAAGACTTCGCGCACGACGCGGCGGTGAAACCGTTGATGCACAATTCGCGAAGGCCCTCGATGAGGTACGAGATGGGGTTCAGATTCGCAATGTGGCGGTACGCACCCGTCATCGTTTGACGCGGGAAGAACGCGCTTGAAAAGAACAGCGCGATGAAGACGAGCGGGAAGACACCTTGCACCGCTTCGGACGAGCCGGTGCGCAATGCCATGGCCGCCATGAAGCCGGCGACGGCAATCGCCGTGAGCCCGCCGGCAATCAGCATGACGACGGCGCCACCGACACCGCCTTTCACACGGAGACCGAACGGAATGAGGAGCAAAGTGAAGAACAGCGTCTGTGCCGCACCGTACGTTGCTGCGCCCATGAGACGCCCGACGAGAATGCCGAGGCGCGACGTGGGTGATGCAAGCAAGCGGAAGAAGAAGCCGTTTTCGATGTCGGTGGCGAGTGCCGAGCCGCTTTGCACCGAACCGAACAGCACTCCCTGCACGATCGTTCCCGCGAGGCTGAAGTCGAGGAACGAGTCGACCTTGGGGAAGCCCGGCAGATGCGTCGCGCGGCCGAACGACGACGTGCCGAGTGCGGCGAAGAACAACGGGAACACCATCGACGGCACGACGAGGGCCGGTTGACGCAAGAGAGCGAGAATCGACCGCTTCGACATCGCCGCGGTTTGCCGCACGCTGGTGATCATTTTTCGCCTTCGAGGCGGTGGCCCGTTGCTTCGGCGAACACGTCGTCGAGGCTCGGTTCGTTCAGTTCGAGGTGGCTGACGCGGATCCCGGCTTCGTCGAGGCGACGCACCACATCGGTCACTGCACCCGCGCCGGCGTTGAGTCCGACACCGAGCGAGCCTTCGGCCGTGGGGCGCAATTCCCCGAACTCGGCGAGAACGCGCGAAGCCGTTTCGACCTGTGCCTGCTGCACCGAAATGAGAAGCGTCGGTGCACCGACCTGCGCCTTCAGTTCGCGTGGCGAGCCCTGGCGCACGATCTTGCCTCCGTCGATGATGGCAACGCGGTCGGCCAACTGGTCGGCCTCTTCCAGGTACTGCGTGGTGAGAAGCACCGTGGTGCCTTCCTTGTTCAGGCGGCGCACTTCTTCCCACAGCGTCATACGGCTCATCGGGTCGAGACCCGTGGTGGGTTCGTCGAGGAACAACACGGTCGGTTGGTGAATCAACGACAACGCGAGATCGAGGCGGCGACGCATGCCGCCCGAGTACGTGCCGACGCGACGATCGGCGGCGGCGGTGAGGCCAACGCGCTCGAGCAATTCTTCCGCACGCGTCTTCACGCTTGCCGGTGCGAGACCGTAAAGCACGGCCTGCAGTTCGAGAAGTTCGTTACCGGTCATCAACGGGTCGATCGCGGCGTCTTGCAGCGCGACACCGATGCTGCGGCGCACCTTGTCGGCTTCGCGCACCACGTCGTAGCCCGCGACGCGTGCCGTACCCGATGTCGGGCGCAGCAACGTGGTGAGCATGCGCACCGTAGTCGACTTGCCGGCACCGTTCGGGCCGAGGAAGCCGAAGATCTCGCCTTCCTTCACCTCGAGGTCGACACCGTCGACGGCGCGCACGGGGTTGTCCCCCGATCCGAAATGGCGTACCAACTGGGACGCGACGATGGGGCTGCTTGAAGACATGGGGGATTCTCTATCTGCCCCGCGGGGCTCTTGGGGGAATTCGCAACGTGACGTTTGTCGTCAGCTGCGTGCAGCCATGATGGCAGCCCACACACGCTCGGCGGTGGTGGGCATGTCGATGTGGCGCACACCGAGGTGCGACACCGCGTCGACCACTGCCGACTGCACGGCAGGCGTGGAGCCGATGGTGCCCGATTCGCCGATGCCCTTTGCACCGAGCGGGTTCAGGTAGGTGGGCGTCTCCATGTGCACGACCTCGAAGCTCGGCAGTTCGGCCGCCGAAATGAAGGCATAGTCGGCAAGGTTCGACGTGATGGGGTTGCCGTCACTGTCGTACCGAACTTCTTCCAGCAATGCCTGGGCGGTGCCCTGTGCGACACCACCGTGGATCTGGCCTTCGAGGAGCATGGGGTTGAGCACGCGGCCCGCGTCGTCGAGAGCGACGTGGCGGAGGTGGCGCACCTTGCCGGTTTCGGTGTCGACTTCGACGACGGCGACGTGCGCACCGAACGGGAACGAGGCACCTTCGGCATTGAAGCGCGACTCTTGTGACAGTCCGCCGTCACCCTTGGCCGCGGTGGCGAGGTCGGCCCACGACTTGGCGATGGCCGGCGTACCGGCGACGTGGAACACACCGCGGTCGCGGTCGAGTTCGATGTCGGCTTCGTTCGCTTCGAGCAAGCGCGCAGCGAGCTTCTTCGCCTGGTCAACGAGTTCGATCGATGCGAGGTTCACCGCTGCGCCGCCCTGCTGCAGCGAGCGCGAGCCCATGGTTCCTCCACCGACGGGAACGAGGTCGGTATCGCCCCACACGAGGTCGATCATGTCCATCGGGATACCGGTCTGTTCCGACGCGATCATCGACCACGCCGTGGCGTGTCCCTGACCGTGTGGGCTGGTTCCGGTGTAGACGATCGCGCGACCATTCTCTTGGACTTCGATCTTCGCGGTTTCACCCATCGGCGGAACGCCGCCGGTGATTTCCACGTACACCGACACGCCGATGCCGAGTTGCTTCACGTCGCCCGACGCACGGCGCTTGGCCTGCTCGGCACGCAGCGACTTGTAGTCGGCTGCCTCGAGCACCTTGTTGAGCGCAGTTTCATAGTCGCCGACGTCGTAGGTCTGGCCGATGACGGTGGTGTGTTTGTCGAGGAACTTCGGGATGAGGTTCATGCGGCGAACGTCGGCCGGGTCCTTGCCGATTTCGGCCGCGAACATGTCCATCGCACGTTCGGCCGCGGCGGTTGCCTCGGGGCGACCCGCACCGCGGTATGCCGTGGTGGGCGTGGTGTTGGTAACGATCGACGTGGTGCGGCACTCGATCTTCGGGAACGAGTACACGGCCGACGACATCGGGCGGGTCATGAACGGGGCGAGGATGGTGCCCATGTCGACCCATGCACCGCAGTCCTGAAGGACGTGCATTTGATAGGCGAGGACTTTTCCTTCGCGTGTTCCGCCGATGGTGACGTACTGAACCTGTGCGCGGCCGTGGCCCATGCCGAGCATCGACTCGCTGCGCGTTTCGCGCCAGCGCAGCGGACGTCCGACCTTCTTCGAGATCGTTCCGAGCAAGGACTCTTCGGGGTAGACACCGATCTTGGCACCGAAGCCACCACCAACGTCGGGGGTGATGACGCGCAACTGTGCATCGTCGAGGCCGAGTGCGGCCTTGATGCCGTCCTTTGCACCCTGGGCATGCTGCGTGCTGAGCCACTGGAACAAGCGACCGTCGACCCATGCAACTGCCGAGCCGCGCACTTCGAGCGGGCACGGTGCAACGCGCTGGTTGACGAAACGACCCTTCACCACGACTTCACATCCCTCGAAGAACGCATCGCCGGTGTTGTCGGGTGCACCGATCGCCATCGAGTCGAACACCACGTTGCCTTGGCACTCTTCGTAGATGTGCGTTGAACTCGTCAGTGCCTCGTCGAGGTCGATGACAGCCGGGAGCACGTCGTAGTCGACAACGACGAGTTCAGCGGCGTCTTCGCCTTGCTCACGCGTTTCGGTGACCACAGCGGCAATGGGTTCGCCGACGAAGCGCACCTTGTCCATCGCGAGGAGCGTGCGCTTGGCCATCGGGTTGAATGCCGCGGGCTGCGGTTCGAGGCCGAGGTCTTTGCCCGTGTAGATGGCAATCACTCCGGGTGCCGACAATGCATCGGATACGTCGATGTTGGTGATGCGACCGTGTGCCACGGTGCTGCGAACGTAGGTGACGTGCGCAGCACCCTTCAACAACGGCTCGTCCAACAGGTCGTCGACGTACTGGCCTCCGGTTGTGAGGAATTTCGGATCTTCCTTGCGGATGACGCGGTTACCGAGAATGCTGCCGCCCATGGGGTCCCCCTGTGTCTCAGACGTGGTTCCCGACACTACCCAAGCCACAACGGCTCGTCGCAACGGTGAAACGCTTGTTTATGGATTCGCCTGCAGCGGGCCAAGCGTCCCGGGGCGGTTGGAGGCGCCGGCCGAGGCGGCGCGGATCGCGAGGATGGAGCCGACCGTGTCGTAGGGCCAGGTGGCGGGCAGGGTGCCGGTGACGCCCGGGAGCTGGAGAAGTGCGAGTCGGCGTTCGCCGGGGAGGAGATACCCCAGTTCGCGACGTGCCGCCTCCTTGATGCCCTCCGGGGTTTCGAGGCGCTGGATGTCGGCCTGGATGGCTTCGTTCGCGTCTTCGAGGGCGGTGAACTCGGTGTTGGCCTTGGCGATCTGATCGCGCTGCGAGAAGTAGTCGCGTACCGGGAACACGAAGAGCACGAGACCGACGATGACGGCGAGGATCGCCCCGGCGGCGACGATCATCATTCGCGTACTGCGCCGCTGGAACAGGCGTGAATCGCGCTCGACGGGGCGCGTGAATTCACGGGTCAGCGAGCGTGTGTTCACCCCCACATTCTGGCGGGTCGCAAGCCACCAAACGTGGCAAACCAGTTACTTCGTCAGTGGTGCGAGGGCCGAACGCCCGCGGTAAGCCGCTGTGTCGCCG
>CAYFLC010000022.1:0-7376 GCA_964343885.1 uncultured Bifidobacterium sp. | reverse complement strand
GGTCTGCAATTGTCGCGTCTTCGGTTTCGCCGCTGCGGTGGCTCATCACGCTGGTGTAGCTGTTCCGGGTTGCGAGATCAACGGTGTCGAGCGTTTCCGTGAGCGAGCCGATCTGGTTCACCTTCACAAGCACGCTGTTGGCAACGCCACGATCGACGCCCATGCGCAAACGACGCGCATTCGTGACAAAAAGGTCGTCGCCGACCAACTGGATCTGCGAACCGACTTTCGCGGTGAGGGCGGCCCAACCGTCCCAGTCGTCTTCCGCCATTCCATCTTCGATTGAAACGATGGGATACTTCGCGACGAGACCCGCCCACCAGTCGGCGAGTTCGCCGGAGGTGAGTACCTTGCCTTCGCCGGAGAGGTGGTACTTGCCGTCCTTGAAGAGTTCGCTCATCGCGGGGTCGAGTGCAATGGCAATGTCTTCGCCGGGCGTGCGACCCACGCGTTCGATTGCTTCGATGAGGATCTTGATGGCTTCCTCGTTCGACGACAGGTTGGGTGCGAATCCGCCCTCGTCGCCGACCGCCGTGGAGAGTCCGCGCTCGCCGAGCAGTTTCTTCAGGGTGTGGTACGTCTCGGCACCCCACCGCAACGCTTCGGAGAAGCTGGCCGCACCCACAGGCATGATCATGAATTCCTGCAGGTCGATGTTGTTGTCGGCATGCGCGCCGCCGTTGATGACGTTCATCATCGGAACGGGGAGCACGTGTGCGTTTGGTCCGCCGACCGCGCGGAACAACGGAAGATCGAGTTCGCTGGCGGCGGCTTGCGCGAGAGCCAAGCTGGTTCCGAGAATCGCGTTGGCGCCGAGGCGGCCCTTGTTCTCGGTGCCGTCGAGGTCGATGAGCAGATGGTCGATGCCGCGCTGGTCGAGGGCATCGAGACCGAGTAGTGCCTGCTGGATTTCGTCGTTGACGTTCTTCACGGCGGTGAGAACACCCTTTCCGACGTAACGACCTTTGTCGCCATCGCGCAGTTCGACCGCTTCGTGTTCGCCCGTTGATGCACCCGACGGAACCATCGCGCGACCTTGGGCACCCGACGCAAGGTGAATTTCGACTTCGACCGTGGGGTTTCCGCGCGAGTCGAGAACTTCGCGACCTGCGACGCTGACGATTGAGCTCATGACAAAGACGCTAGTCGCCGATCGTCTGTTCGGAACCTTTCGCCTCGTCCCACAGCGCATCGAGGGCTTCCAGTCCGGCGGTCGACATGTCGAGGCCGCGTTCCTGCGCGAGCGTTTCGACGCGCTCGAAACGTCGGCGGAACTTCGAGGCCGCGGCACGCAGCGCAGACTCGGCGTCGAGTGACAAATGGCGCGCAACATTGACGACCGAAAAGAGGAGATCTCCGAGTTCCATGCCGATGGCCTCGGGGTCGCCGTCGCCGATGGCCACACGCAATTCGGCGGTTTCCTCGGCGATTTTGTCGAGGGGTCCGGCGGCGTCGGGCCAGTCGAAGCCGACCTTGGCTGCCTTCTTCTGCAGCTGCTGCGAATACACGAGCGACGGCGCGGACTTCACGACGCCGTCGAACACGCGAACACGTTCGGGTTTCTCGGCGCGTTTGATTGCCTCCCAGTTCGTGGTGACGGCCTCGGCGGTGTCGGCCGTGACATCGCCGAACACGTGAGGGTGGCGCGACACCAACTTGTCGTGCACGGTGCGCGCCACGTCGGCGATGGTGAAACGTCCCTCTTGTTCGGCGATGGTGGAATGGAACTCGACTTGGTACAGCAGGTCGCCGAGTTCTTCGATGAGGGCGTCGTCGGTCGTCGGGTCGTCGGGGTCGAGAGCCTGCAGTGCGTCGACAACTTCGTAGGTTTCCTCGATGAGATAGCGCACGAGTGACTGGTGAGTTTGCTCGCGATCCCACGGGCACTGTTCGCGGAGGGTGCGTGCAAGTTGATGGCATCGCACCAGTTCGCCCGCAACGGGTGCGGCGAGTTGCGGAATCCAAAGCGACGTGAGATGGTCGGCGTCGAGTGTGCGGTCGATGTCGGCCCACACAGTGTGCACGATCTGCTGATCGGGGAGACCGAGGTGATGCAACAGGATGACAGGCGTGTCGGCGGATTCGTTCTCGGCCGCCAACTTCACGTCGGAGAGAACCCAGTTGGCGTGCGTGTGTGCCACGAGCAACGGCCCGCGTTCTCCAGCGGCCTCTTCGGCGAAACGATGACCGTCGACGAGTCGAACGCCCGCGTCGACGGGGTCGATGCCGAGGGCCGACCAGGTTGCGTCGAGAAACGAGATCGCGGGCAATGTCGTGACCGTCACAGCTGCCGCGTTGGCTTGCAACAACTGCACGCTGCGTTCGAGAACGAGTGGTGATCCGGGAACGGCGTACAGCACCTCGCCGTGTTGAACCGCGGCGGCGACGAGGATGTCGGAGATCCGTTCGTACACCGCGTCGAACGTCGCCTCGCTTTCGTAGAGGTCATCGAACGTGGTCGCGCCACCCGGCGCGTCGAGGACCAACGAAGCGCTGGGGTGCTGACGGGTGCGCAGGAAACGAACCCGTGCACGAGTGATCGCCTCGACCGTTTGCGACGTGATGAGCGCGGGGTCGCCCGGCCCGAGGCCGACGACGATGATCTTCGCCGTCGAGGTCATGCGTTTCGACTCAGTTCGCGACAACCGAGCCGGCCGCGGACGACCAATGTCCGTAGGCCGGGTCGACGGTGATGTGGGAATTCGCCAACCAACCGGTGGCGAGGTTGGCACCGGGTTGTGCCTTCACGAGATTGAGCACCGCATTTTTCACGGTGTCCCATTTCTCGACAAGGATGACGTGCCATCCGAACGACGACTGGACGGGGCCATAGGGTACGCCGGCCTTGGCCGCGAGAACTCCGGCAGTGAACGCGGGGTCGAAGCCGCTTTGGTACTCGAGGATCGACATGCACGGACTCGGTTTGCCATCGCTGGTTTGGCCACCGAGGGCGCCGCCCGTCTTCTTGGCGGCGGGTTCGATCGAATACTTCTTCGCAAGTGCGGCGAAGTCAGCGCCGTTCGACAAAAGGCCGAGCATCTTCGCCGCGGTTTCCTTCTTCTTCACGACGATGTGTCGAACGCACATTGCACCGGTGAGCGACGGGCTCTTCTTGTAAAGCTTTTCGATGGTCGCGTCGGAAGGCGTCTTCAGTTCGGTGATGGCCGCTGTTGCGGCATTGATGTCGACGATGAGACCCTGCAGATTCTTCGAGAGGTTGCCCACGCCCTGACCGGCGATTTGCTTCAACACCGTTGCGCGTTGCGCCGAAGTGAGGGGCTTGCCGACCGAATCGAGGTACTGGTTGTAGGCCTTGGCTTTGATGACGCCGGCGATGACTCCGCGCGCGTCGTCGGTTGCGATGACGCCGTTGGTCATTGGCAACTGCTGGTTGGCGGCGAACTCGGCGATGTACGACTCGACGGTGTCGCGTGAAACCGACACGCCGTTGATGGTTGCGGCGGTCGAGTTGTTCGAGAACGGCGAGCAGGCACTGACTGTTGCCAGGCCGGCGACGATGACGCTGACGGCTGCACCATGGCGGAATTTCGGGAGGAAACGCACGCCGAGACCTTAGTCGCCGAGCATTTCGTCGAGCAGTTCGCGGAGTTTGGCCACCAATTGGTCGCCGCCCAGGGCCTTGCCGCGCTGTGGAGCCGGCAACGGGAACACGAGTTGCTTCTCATTTTCCTTCCACGCGAGACCGGTGAACGTGCCACGTGACAACCGTGTTAGCCGCAACTGCTGGCTGGTCAGCAACGTGACCGGCGAGATGCGTGCGGTGTTCATGATGACGGTGAGTTCCTTGATGCCGTAGCGGTGGCACGTGGCACGCAGGGCTCCGACAGCCAGTAGCGTCTCGGCTTCAGCGGGGATCGGGCCGTAGCGGTCGAGCCACTCGGCGCGAACATCGTCGACCTCGTCTTGGGTCTTCACCTCGGCGAGTCGTCGGTACGCCTCGAGGCGCAAGTCTTCGGTCGGCACGTACGTTTCGGGGAGGAATGCCGACACCGCGATGTCGAGCTTCAGGTCGCTCGGCTCTTCGATCGGTTCGCCCTTCATCTCGGCGACCACTTCGGTGACCATCTGGCAGTAGAGGTCGTATCCGACTGCTGCGATGTGTCCGCTCTGCGCTTCGCCGAGGATGTTTCCGGCTCCACGGATTTCGAGGTCGCGCATCGCGATCTTGAAGCCGCTGCCGAGTTCCGTCGCTTCGCCGATCGCACGGAGACGTTCGTAGGCGTCTTCACTGAGAACGCGATCGCGCGGATGGAAGAGATACGCGTAGGCACGCTGACCGCTTCGCCCCACGCGGCCACGCAACTGATGCAACTGCCCGAGGCCCAGAAGATCGGCGCGTTCGACCACCAGCGTGTTGACGGTGGGCATGTCGATGCCGCTTTCGATGATGGTTGTGCAGACGAGAACGTCGAAATTGCCTTCCCAGAAGTCCTGCACGACACGTTCGAGGCCCGCTTCGTCCATTTGTCCGTGCGCAACCGCGACACGCGCCTCGGGAACGAGTTCGCGCAGTTCGGCGGCGCGTTCTTCGATGCTCTGTACGCGGTTGTGAACCCAGAAGACCTGGCCTTCGCGCAACAGTTCGCGCCTGATCGCTTCGACGGCGAGTCGCTTGTCGAGTTCGCCCACGTAGGTGAGGATCGGTTGACGGTCGGCCGGCGGCGTTTGCAGCAACGACAAATCGCGGATCCCGACGAGGCTCATTTCGAGCGTGCGCGGAATCGGTGTCGCGCTGAGTGTCAGCACGTCGACGTTCGTGCGCATTTTCTTCATTGCTTCTTTGTGCTGAACGCCGAACCGCTGTTCTTCGTCGACAACCAACAGGCCAAGATCCTTGAACTTGACTCCCTCTTGAAGGAGGCGGTGCGTGCCGATGACACAGTCGATTTCGCCGCTTGCCAGACCGGAGAGGATCTTCTTGGCTTCGGCCGCGGTTTGGAAACGCGAGAGAACCTCGACCCGAACGGGGAACCCGGCGAAGCGGTCGCGGAACGTGACGCCGTGCTGTGAGGCGAGCAATGTCGTCGGGCACAGCACCGCGACTTGCTTGCCGTCCTGCACGGCCTTGAACGCGGCGCGCACGGCCACTTCGGTCTTTCCGAAACCAACGTCTCCGCAGATGAGTCGGTCCATCGGCACCGAACGCTCCATGTCGGATTTCACCTCGGTGATCGCCTTGCGTTGGTCGACTGTTTCGACGTAAGGGAACGCGGCCTCCATCTCGTGTTGCCACGGAGTGTCGAATGCGAACGTGTGACCCTCGGCAGTGATGCGACGCTGATAGAGCACCACGAGTTCCTGCGCAATTTCTTGCACCGCCGAGCGCACCTTCGACTTCGCCCGTTGGAAGTCGGAACCGCCGAGCCGGTGCATCGTCGGTGTTTCGCCGCCCACGTATTGGCGAATCGTGTCGATCTGGTCGGTGGGCACGTACAGCTTGTCGCCGCCCTTGTAGGCGAGCAGCAGGTAATCGCGTTGTGCGCCGCCGATCGCGCGACTGACGAGTCCTTCGAACTTGCCGACGCCATGGTGGTAGTGCACGACGTAGTCGCCGGGTTTCAGGTCTTGGAACGACGTTCCCGCGCTGCGCGGTTTCTGGCGACGTGCTGTCGGGCGGCGTCCCGTCAGATCGGATTCGGCGATGAGGGCAAGGTTTGCGCCGGGGATGTACGCACCATGGTGCAGTCGGCACAGCGTGACGAAGATGCCCGGGCCGATGTCGTCGCGCCTTTTGTCGGGTAGTGAATCGAGATCGATGACGTCGGCGCCGGCCTGCTGCAGGCTTTCGGTGATGCGTTGCGCGGAACCCAAGGTGTCGGCCGCAACGATGACGCGGTTGTGCTCGCGAACCAGTTCGGCAAATCGTCGCACGATGGCCGACGGGTCGTTCGTGATGGGACCCCACGACGTTGCATTGACACTGCGCGCGCCGGCATTGTCGGCCGCCGCCAGCAGGTGGTACACGGGCACGTCGCCCGTGCCGCTGAGAACCGATTCCGGTTCGGCGTGCAGTCGCGGGAAGTCGGCGTTGTCCTTCGCATCTCGGCCCCAGGTGTTGGCGAGCGCACGGGCAAGGTCGGCCTCTTCGGCCAGGATGTCGAGGCCGCGGTCGTTGATGCGGCGTGGTTCGACCATCACGAAACGAACATCGACGGTGCGAGCGAGGTCCTTCGCAACCGATGCGAGCGTCGAACCGTCGCTGAACCACGGCAACCAACTTTCCATGCCGTCGAACACGAGTCCCTCGGCTATGCGGTCCCAATGTTCGCGACCCCACGGTTCCTCTGCGACCAGACCGGCCGCACGCGTGCGCATGGCTTCGTCGACAAGGAACTCACGGGCCGGTTGAACCCACGCTTCTTCGATGGTTCCGCTACTGCGCTGATCGTTCACGTTGAATGTCTGGAGGCGTTCGATTTCGTCGCCCCAGAACTCGACGCGAATCGGCTCGTCGTGTGTCGAAGCGAAGACGTCGACGATCGCGCCACGTTGTGCAACGTGCCCTCGCAGTTCGACCAGGTCTTCGCGTCGATAGCCGAGGGTGACGAGGTCGCGAACCAAGTCGGCGGGGTCGACCTGCATACCGACCTTCAAATGGATCGGCCACGGCTGCGACGTAACGACGTCGGCATGCGGCGCGGTTTTCTGCAGCAGTGCCCGTGCGCCCGCCACGATGACGCGCGGGCGCTGTTCGGGCGTGCGTAGACGCCACAGCACCTCGAGGCGTCGACCCATCGTTTCGACGTTCGGGCTGATGCGTTCGAAGGGGAGTGTTTCCCATGCAGGAAATAGTGCGACTTTGTCAGCACCGATGAGCGCCTGGAGGTCGTCGGCGATCTGTCCCGCGGCCGCACCCGTGGCGGTTGCCACGATGAACGTCGCCTCGGGGTGCAGCGCGGTGAGTGCTGCGAGCACCGCGGGGCGTGCAGCGTCGGGGCAGGCGAGGGTTCCGTCGAGGCCCGCGAGCACGCCCGCGATGGTTGGGTCGTTCGCGACGAGGTTGCCGACGATGGCAAGGCGACGGGCGACGGCATTCACGATGATTGATTCAACCGT
The DNA here is from genome assembly GCA_964343885.1 of uncultured Bifidobacterium sp. Lineage (GTDB taxonomy): Bacteria > Actinomycetota > Acidimicrobiia > Acidimicrobiales > Ilumatobacteraceae > F1-20-MAGs119. The sequence goes on along the minus strand of CAYFLC010000022.1, from coordinate 299 downwards.
CTATTGGTTGAAGACGTTCATCGTGGCGGCGGTGCCGTTTTTGATGAGCGACTCAACCGCATCGGCGGCGCGGTTCTGTGCCTCGTCGAGCAGCGCGCGTTCGGCGGGCGGAACACGGCGCAGCACATGGTCGGCGCCGGCCTCGGCTGACGGCGGTTTGCCGACGCCGATGCGAACGCGGAGATAGTCCTGCGTCGAGAGGTGCGACGTGATGGAACGCAAACCGTTGTGTCCGGCAAGACCACCACCCGATTTGACGCGAACGATGCCGGGATCGAGGTCGAGTTCGTCGTGCACGA
>CAYFLC010000021.1:6694-16737 GCA_964343885.1 uncultured Bifidobacterium sp. | reverse complement strand
GTGCCGCCTCAGGGCGGGCGCAAGCACCCGCACCAGGAGTTCATCCAGATCGACACCACCAACGTGTTGTTCATCTGCGGTGGCGCGTTCGCAGGTCTCGACACCATCATCGAATCGCGTATCGGGCACAAGGGTGTCGGCTTCCACGCAACCGTGCGTTCGAAGGCAGACAAAGACCCCGGCCAACTTTTCGCCCAGGTTCTTCCGGAAGATCTCTTGAAGTTCGGAATGATTCCCGAATTCGTTGGTCGATTGCCGATGGTCGGTGCCGTGCAGAACCTCGACCGCGATGCGCTCATCAAGATTCTCGTCGAACCGAAGAATGCGCTCATCAAGCAGTACGCGAAGTTTTTCGAATTCGAAGAAGTCGAACTCGAGGTCGAGCCCAGCGCCCTCGGCGCCATCGCCGACATGGCGTTGTCACGTGGAACCGGTGCGCGCGGCCTCCGTGCGATTCTCGAAGAAGTGCTCCTCGACACGATGTACGAGATCCCCGGCAAGACCGACGTTGCCAAAGTCGTCGTTACCGAGCAGTCGGTGACCGAAAAGACCGCTCCGCTTCTCGTCATGCGCGGCGCTGCCCGTACGTCGCGTCAGCGTCGTGCCGCCTCCTGACCCGGCAGCACAGTGAATTACGCCGAGGCGCTCGCCTATCTCGACGAGCACGCCAGTTATGAACGCACGGGCCGGGTCGACGAGCCGTCCCTGCGCAATATCTCGGCCCTCGTTGGTCTGATGGGCGACCCGCAAAACGACTACAAGATCGTTCATGTGACGGGAACCAACGGCAAGGGGTCGACATCGCAAATCATCACGAAACTCTTGATGGCACACGGTTTGCGCGTGGGAACCTACGCCAGCCCGCACCTCGAGCGGATCAACGAGCGCATCTTGATCGACGGTCGGCCGATCGACGACGAGGTCTTCGCCGAGAACATCGCGGCCGTTGCAGATGTCGAAGTTCTCGCTGCCGTACGTCCGTCGTTTTTTGAAATTCTCACCGCCGCTGCGCTGCGTTGCTTCTCCGACACACCAGTCGACGTGGCGGTTGTTGAGGTGGGGATGCTCGGGCGCTGGGACGCAACAAACGTCGTTAATGCCGATGTTGCGGTCATCACGAACATTGCACTCGACCACACCGAGTACGCGGGTCCAACGGTGCTCGACATTGCGCGCGAGAAAGTCGGCATCGTGAAACCTGAATCGGTGACAGTGATCGGTGACGTGACTCCTGAACTCGCGGAATTCTTTTCGACCGCGGTTCCCGACGCGGTGCGTCGTGGCGAGAACTTCGAATGTTCCGACAACCATCTCGCACTGGGCGGCCGGTTGATCGACGTCCGCACTCAGTACGCCTCATACGACGATGTCTTCGTTCCACTTCACGGCCGCCATCAGGGCGACAACGCGAGCGCTGCAATTGTTGCCGTTGAATCGTTCTTCGGTCATGCAGTCGAACGTGAGGTACTCGACGAGGGCCTGGCCATGGTGTCGATGCCCGGTCGGTTCGAAGTGCTGCACCATCAGCCACTGGTCATCATCGACGGTGCGCACAATCCTGCGGGCGCCGATGTGTGTGCGGAAGTTTTCTTCAGCGACTTCGATCCGGTTGGCTCGCGGCGATTGGTGGTGGGAACTCTCCGCAGTCGTGACCCGTTGGCGCTGTTGTCGGCTCTGCGCGCCGACGAATTCGACCAAGTGATCTGTTGCACCGCGCCGAGCCCGCGCGGATTACCTGCGGCCGAGCTCGCCGAGGTGGCCCGCGGTATGGGATGCGACGATGTCATCGTTGCGCCTTCGGTCGGAGCCGCGTGTGATCGTGCGCTCGTTGACGCAATGGCAGACGATGCCATTCTCATCACCGGTTCGTTGTACGTGGTGGGAGAGGCGAGGGGGCACCTTTCCCGCGTTTTGCCGTAGAATTCGCGGAATGTCGAACAGAACCCTCGTCCTCCTGAAGCCCGATGCCGTCGAACGCGGTTTGGTCGGAAACATCGTCTCCCGTTTTGAAACGAAGGGTTTGAAAATCGTCGCAATGGAATTGCGCACGCTCGACGTGGCCACCCTCGGACGACACTACGAAGAGCACCAGGGCAAGGGCTTCTACAACGACCTTGTGGCGTTCATGTCGCGGAATCCGGTCGTCGCCATGGTTGTCGAGGGTCCCGAAGACACCTGGGAGATCGTTCGCAACATGATGGGCGCCACCAATCCGCGCGCGGCGGCGCCCGGCACCATCCGCGGCGACCTCGGAACCTTGTTCACCGAGAACCTCGTGCACGGCAGCGATTCGGCAGTTTCGGCAGCCCGCGAAATCGGCATCTTCTTTCCGTCACTCTGACGAACACCAGCACACGCACAACAACCACGAGTCGGAAGGGAGGTGTTCGAATGGCAGGAGGAAATCCACTCGGTCTCGGCCGCGACATAGCGATCGACCTCGGCACCGCGAACACTCTCGTGTACGTGCGCGGTCAAGGTGTCGTGCTGAACGAGCCGTCGATCGTCGCCGTCGACATTCGTGACGGCAAACCCGTGGCTGTCGGTTGGGAAGCAAAGCGCATGCTCGGGCGCACGCCGTCGCACATCACGTCGGTGCGTCCGCTGAAAGACGGCGTCATTGCCGACTTCGAAGTGTGCGAAAAGATGCTGCGCTACTTCATCCAGCAGGTACACGCCAGCCGTTGGAGCAAGCCCCGCATGGTGATCTGTGTCCCGTCGGGCATCACGGGTGTCGAGCAAAGGGCCGTGCAAGACGCCGCAGAATACGCCGGTGCACGCAAGCCCGTGCACATCATCGAAGAGCCCATGGCAGCCGCAATCGGCGCCGGAATTGCGGTGCACGAACCCGCCGGAAACATGATCGTCGACATCGGCGGCGGCACCACCGAAGTCGCCGTCATCTCCCTGGGTGGCATCGTGGTGGCGCAGTCAGTTCGGGTGGCCGGCGACGAGATCACCGAAGCCATCGGCGACTACGTGAAGAAGGAATTCGGCCTCGACATCGGTGAGAACACCTGTGAAGAGATCAAGATCCAGATGGGCTCGGCCTGGAAGCTCGAGGAAGAGTTCACCGCCGACATCGGCGGCCGCGACTCGCTCACGGGTCTGCCGCGTCGTATCGAGCTGACAACCGAACACGTTCGCGAGGCGATCGAAGAACCCATCACCGCGATCATCGATGCGGTGAAGTCGACGCTCGACCGCACGCCCCCGGAACTCGCCGCCGACATCATGGAGAACGGAATCGTTCTTTCGGGCGGCGGTGCACTGGTGACCGGACTCACCGAACGAGTGACGCACGAAACCGGCATGCGCGCGGTGGTGGCGCCCGACCCGTTGTACGCGGTTGTGCTCGGCTCGGGGCAGGCGCTCGAGAACATCGAGGCAATGCGCGGTCTGCTCACCCAAACGGGAATCGACTGAGGAGCGTTTCCTCCTCATGTATTCATTCACGCGTCGACGAATGATCGTCGTCCTGTTGTTGACGTCGATCCTGCTGGTGACGCTCGACATGCGCGACAGTGGATTCGTCGGCGGTATTCGCGACACATTCGGAACCATTTTCCGTCCGGTCGAAAAGCTCACGAACGTGATCACCAAACCCGTGTCGAACGCGTGGCGTGGCGTCACCGAGTACGGCGACCTCCGCAAGGAGAACCTCGCGTTGAAGGATCTTCTTGTCAAGCAGGAAGGGTCCGCAATAGCGGCAGCGGCCAGTGTCCGTGAAGCTCAGGAATTGCTTGCGCTCAACGGCCTGCCAACGCTGGCAGGTATCGACAGCGTCACCGCGCAGATTGTCGGCCAGTCGCCGTCGAACTTTTCGCAAACTTTTGAATTGAATCGCGGCAAGTCAAGCGGAATCAGGGTGGGAATGACCGTCACCAACGGTGCGGGACTGGTCGGAAAGATCACGTCTGCGACTCTTGAACGATCGGTCGTCATGCTTGTCACCGACCCCGAATACGCCATTGCCGTGAAGGTTGGCAACTGCCCCCAAGGCTCGAACACCACGGTGGCACCGGCCACGACCACGACGGTGGAGCAAAGCACCACGACGCCGGCGCCGCCGACTTCAACCCCGGCGGCCAGCACGGTTCCCGGCGAGACAACCACCACCGACCCGAACGCAACCACCACGTCGGAAGCAACGACGACAACGTCGTCGACAACCACAACGTCGACAACAACGACGGTGCCCGCCACCACAACGACGTTGCCGAAGGCCACCACCACGACAATCAAAGGCTTCACGCCGTTTTCCACCACGTTGCCTCCGCGGCCGGGCGGTGCGGGTTCGCAGATCACGATTCCCGATTCAGGCGGACTCGTTCCTCGCGAAACAGGTGGAATGGAGGGCCGTGGGATCGGCAGAACTCCGGTCATTCGATTCGTCCAGTCGTCCGAGCGTCTCGGCGCGTTGTGCGAGGGAGTGCCCGTGGTGACCGCCGGTGGTTCGCAGAGTCTCGCGCCGGCCGACCTTGTTGTCGGAACAGTTGCGCGAGTGGTGAATCGCAAAGGGTCGGCCGGTCCACTGCTCGAGGTTGATCTTGCTGCAAACCTCGAGAGCCTGAATTTCGTGCGCGTGCTTCTGTACCAGCCGGCAACGGAGATCCCGCAATGAAACGCTTTTTTGCTGTGATCGAGTCACCAGCCACGCGAACGTTTCTCCTCGGGCTTGTGGTATTGAGTTTTCAAACGACATTGTTCAACACGTTGCGACCATTCGGCGCGGTGCTTCAGGTGATGCTGTTGTTCGCATGTGCAGGGGGAGTCGTCGGCGGTAGTGAAACCGGTGCGATCGTCGGGTTCATCTTCGGTTTCATGTACGACATGGTGCTGACAGCGCCGTTGGGCCTTTCCGCGGTTGTCTTCGGCTTCGCCGGTTACATGGCCGGTGGCATCAACACGTTCGTTCACGAAGCAAAGTGGTGGGTGAAAATTCTCTCGGTCACCGTGTCATCGACCGCCGCGGTTGTGCTGTATCCCGCGGCGAGTCTTGTGGTCGGTATCGATGGTCTCCTCGGCTCGCGAGTCATCGTGGTCGCCTTGACATGCGGCGTGTTCAACGGAATCTGTGCTCTTCCGGCTGCCCGCATCGCCAAATGGGCACTGGTGAAGCCGGTTCGCCAAGGCGTCTGGGCAGACTAGGCACATGCCGGCTTCGACCTCGGGAAGACGACTCGGTGTCCTCGGGGGCATTGCACTCGTTCTTCTCGCCATCGTCGCGACGCGCACGTGGTTCTTGCAGGTGGTCGACGCGTCCGACCTCGAAACCAAGGTCGCCGAGGTGCGTTCGCGAACGGTTCAACTTCTTCCCGAACGCGGTCGCATCTTCGACGCCGATGGCCGGATTCTCGCCGACAACGAGCGCGTGCTCATTGCCACGATCGATAGAACAGTCATTCGCAAGGCTGCCGACCGAGCCGCACTCTTTCTCAGACTCTCGGGTCCGCTGCAGGTTCCGGTCACCGAACTCGAGCGGAGATACAACTCGAAGATGTACGACCCGTTGCAGCCATTGCCGCTGAAGGAGGGCATCTCGGAACAGACGGGACTATTCCTGCGCGAGCGATCAGAGATGTATCCGGGCGTCGACGTTGCCGAAGGGTGGCGTCGTGAGTATCCGTATGCGCCGATCGGTGCGCATGTCGTCGGATTCATGGGGGCAATCCTCGAGCGCCAGTTGCCGTACTACAAATCGCTGAAATATTCGCCCAACGAGAGGGTGGGGCAGTACGGAGTCGAGCAAACGTACGAAAGTGTCCTGCGCGGCAAGCCCGGGTACGTGCGCTACGAGGTGAATGCGCTCGGCCAGATCATCCGTGAAATCGAGCGGGTCGAGCCGATCCCGGGAAACGACATCCAACTGTCCATTGATCTTGACTACCAACAGTTCGTCGAACAGGCGCTCGAGACGATGCTCAGCCTCCGGCGCCAGGTCGATGCCGGAACGGTGAAACTTCCCAACGGAGACCCCGATCCGCAATACCCCGAAGTGAACTTCTACAAGGCGCCCGCGGGGTCGTCGGTGTTGATGAACAACCAAACCGGCGAGATCATCGCGATGGCGAGCTATCCGAATTTCGACAATCGCTGGTTCAACTCGGGTATCACCTCGCAGAAGTTCAAGAGTCTGTTCCCCGAAACCAAGGACCCCGACCAGGCCATCATGGTGAACCGTGCGGTGAGTGGCCGCTACAACCTCGGTTCGACCTTCAAGCCATTCACTGCATATGCGGCACTCGATTCCGGGCAGATCGGCGACCCACTGAAGTACAAGTTCCGCGACGAGGGAACGTACAAACTCGAGTCGATTCCCAACGGGCGTTGCCAAGAGGGTGTGAAGTGCGTCTTCAAGAACGCTTTCTGTTCAGCCACCAACACGCCGTGTCGATATGGCCCGGTCACCATCGAAGATGCGCTTGCAGTTTCGTCCGACGCATTTTTCTACAAGATCGGAGAACAGATCCTCACCGAACGCGGTTACCGACCCATCCTCGAGGAAGAGGTCCGCAAGTTCGGTTACGGGGCTCCGACCGGAATCGACTTGCCGTTCGAATACGGCGGAGCATTACCGAGCAAAGATCTGAAGAAAGAGCTTGCTGACGCTGGCGCAATTCCGAAAGACGAAGGTAGGGCCTACTACGTGGGCGACAACGTGCAGTTCGCAATTGGCCAGGGTCTCCTTGCGGCCACGCCGCTGCAACTCGCGGTGGCCTACTCGGTGTACGGCAACAACGGCACCGTGGTCACCCCGCATGTCGTCAGTCGCATTCTCGAATCGGGAACGCCCGACGGCGATGCCGGCTATGCAGACATGTCCAAGGCCGTAGTGGTCGAAGACAAAACGGCCGAATCGGCGAAACGAACGATTGCGATGCCACCATCGGTGCGCGACCCGATCGTGCGTGGTCTCACGCGCGTGATCAACGGCCCAGGTGTCGAATGGGACATCTACCACAAGGCCACCGGCGAGTTTCTCTTCAAGAACTATCCCCACAAGCTGCTGCCCATCGCCGGGAAAACCGGAACAGCCCAGGGATTCAAGAATCTTCCGTGGAATGACTCGTCGGCGTTCGCTGCTTTCAGCCTCGACCCGACACGTCCGTACACCGCGGTCGCATATCTCGAAAAGTCGGGCTACGGCTCGCAGGCTGCGGCACCGGTCGTGAAGTGCATTTTCACGGCGCTAGCCGGTGCGGTGAAGACGCAAGATGTTGTGCCGAGCAACCCACTCGACATCAACAGCACACAGGTCGCCCGCTCGGAACGTCTGGTGAGTCCGCTGTGTCTGTCGGGCTACGGCGGGGGAATTCGCGACTGATGCAAACTCTCGACACTCTCCGTCGCCGCACCTCGCCATCGTCGTCGATGGGCAATCTGCGCCGCAGTATGGCCGACCCCAGTCGTAACATCGACTGGCTTCTTGTTTTCGCGGTATCTGCACTCTCTGCGATCGGGGCACTGGCCGTGTATTCCACTACGCGCCCACGGCTGATTGCGCGCGGTGTCGATCCGTACTATCTGTTGCAGCGTCAAATCATCTACATCATCGCGGCCGCGGTCGTGATGGTGGGCTTGATGGCGCTCGACTACGACTGGCTCCGGGGGCGGGCCGAATTCTTTTACGGCGCATCAATCATCGCACTGATGTTGGTGCTCGTTGCGGGCGCCGTTCGCGGCGGTGCTCGTCTGTCGTTCGACCTCGGCATCGTGTCGCTTCAACCAGCCGAGTTCACCAAGTTTTCGTTGTTGCTGCTGCTTGCTGGGTATCTGTCCGAGGAAGACAGCGAACAACTGACATACCACCGATTCATCATGACGTTGCTCATCCTCGGCGGTTCGGTGGGCTTGATTCTTCTGCAGCCCGACCTCGGTTCTGCAACGGTGCTCATCGCCTGCACGATGGGGCTCTTGCTCGTAGCCGGAAGCAAGGTGCGCTACATCGTTTCGATCACCTCGCTCGCCGTCGTGTCGGCCGCCGTTGCTGCCTGGAGCGGTGTCGTGAAGAGCTACCAATTCCGCCGTATCGAGGCGTTTCTGAATCAGAACTCCACCGACTCCGCACTGAAGGACGTCGTGTTGCAGGTGCGCTTCGCCAAACGAGCCGTGGCAACGGGGGGCATTACCGGCAAGGGGTTCTTGAAGGGGCCGCTCACAAACGGTGCTTTCATCCCCGTTCAGTCCACAGACTTCATCTTCTCGGCCATCGCCGAGCAGTTCGGTCTCATCGGGGCGGGCGTGGTGCTAGGTCTTTTCACCTTGTTGCTATGGCGAATTTGGCGCATCGGTCGCCTGGCCCGTAGCCGGTTGGGCGAATTCATTGCCATCGGAGCCTTCACGATGATCCTCTGGCAGACCTTCCAGAACATCGCGATGACGATCGGCATCATGCCCGTGTCCGGCCTGCCACTACCGTTCGTGTCATACGGCGGGTCCCACATGGTGGCCTTTGCCGGAATCGTGGGTCTGGTGCAGAGCGTCCACATGCGTCGGTTGCGTTAGCGGGCAATCCCGTCGCGAAAGTGTCACCGTTTCGGCGGGAGCCACCCGATAGCCTGTCGGTACGCGACCAGGGGTCGCACAGGATCGAGACAACATGAACGAATCTTCCGAGGGCGCGAATCATTCCGCCAGCCCCGGGCCGAACAAGAGACGGCGCCGTGGCTCGCGCGGTGGGCGCAACCGCACAAAGACCACCCAAAACGGCCAGAACCCTGCGACAGCGGGTTCGGCGCCTCGCCCCGAAGCAGGCGCAACCGCCCGTCCAGCCGGCGAGCCATCCCGTCGTCCGCAAATTGGCGACACGCGCCCCGCACCGGCCGATTCACGGCCGGCGCCCGCAAAGGCCGCCGACCAGGGCAAACAAGAAGCCAAGTCCGGAGGCGGCAACCGTCGCCGTCGGGGTGGCCGTGGCCGCGGCAACTCGGGCCAGCCGCGCCAACAGCGCCCAAGCCAGGCCGCCATCGAAGCCGAAATCGTCGAACGCCGCCGGGGCCGTACGCGCGACGGTCGACCGGTTGGTCGCTACCTCATGTGCGTCCAGGTGCGTGAAGGTTTCACGCAGGTGGCAGTTCTCGAGGGGCGCAAGCTCATCGAGCATTACGTCAGCCGCCCAGCCGACGACATCTCGCAGATCCACGGCAACATCTATCTCGGTCGGGTGCAGAACGTGCTTCCCGGCATGGAAGCGGCCTTTGTCGACATTGCGACGCCGAAGAATGCGGTTCTGTACCGCGGCGACGTGCAGTACGACGCGGAAGACATCGTCGAAAAGTCGGCCGATCGTCGCATCGAAGACATTTTGAAGGCGCGCCAGTTGATTCTCTGCCAGGTCACGAAGAACCCGATCGGCGCCAAGGGCGCACGCCTCACCCAAGAGGTGTCGCTGCCGGGCCGTTTCGTCGTGCTCATCCCAAACTCGAAGACGTACGGAATCTCCAAGCGCCTTCCCGACGACGAACGTCGTCGCCTTCGTTCGGTGCTCGACCGAGTGAAGCCGGCCGAGCACGGACTCATCGTGCGTACCGCGGCAGAACATGCAACCGAGCAGGAGCTGCGTGCCGACATGGCCCGTCTACTCGACGAATGGGCGCGCATCGAAGAAGCAGCGAAGAAGGCCAACGGGCCGAAGTTGCTGTACCGCGAACCAAGCCTTGCCGTCCGTGTGATCCGCGAAGAGTTCAACGCCGAATATCGCGGTGTGGTGATCGACGACCCGCAGTTGTGGGATGACGTAAAGAGCTACGTGTCCGACTTCAACCCCGAACTTGCCGACCGTGTCGAGCTGTACGGGGCGCCATCATCTTCCGGCGCCGACGATGCCTCCGAAGAAACAGACGAATCCGAAGCGCCGACTCCTGGTTTGCCAATCTTCGAGCATTACCACGTGCACGAGCAGCTCCACAAAGCTCTCGATCGCAAGGTGTGGTTGCCGTCGGGTGGATCGTTGATCATCGAGCACACCGAAGCGCTCACAGTCATCGACGTGAACACCGGTAAGAACGTCGGCACCTCGAACCTCGAAGAGACCGTGTTCC
>CAYFLC010000021.1:5022-6684 GCA_964343885.1 uncultured Bifidobacterium sp. | reverse complement strand
GCCCTGGCCCGCGACAAGACCCGCACCCAAGTGCTCGACGTCTCCGACCTTGGCCTGGTGGAAATGACCCGCAAGCGCATCGGCGAGGGGCTCCTCACCAGCTTCGCCGGCCAGTGCCCCGAGTGCGAGGGCAGGGGCATCAAGGTCGACCACAGCCTCATCGGCTGACCACGCTTCATCGCCTCGACTGTTTCACCGCAGGGGTTGGCGGACTTTCGGGGCGCTTGTAGGCTCATCACTCGCTATGTACGCAGTTATCGCCTCCGGCGGAAAGCAAGAAAAAGTCGCTCAGGGCGAGACCGTCAAGGTCGAACTTCTCGGCGTCGAGAACGGAACCGAAGTGCGTTTGACGCCGGTCCTCGTTGTCGACGGTGACACCGTCCTCGCCACTCCCGACCAATTGAAGAACGCCAGCGTCGTTGGTCGCGTAGTCGCCACCGCCTCGGGTCCGAAGATCGATGGCTTCACCTACAAGCGTCGTACCAACCAGCGCAAGCGGTACGGTCATCGCCAGAAGTACTCCGTCGTCGAAATCACCTCCATCGCGAAAGGCTGAGCCATGTCAAAGACCAAAGGTGGCGGCTCCACACGTAACGGCCGCGATTCAAACGCGCAGCGCCTCGGTGTCAAGGTGTTCGACGGAACTCAAATTCACGCCGGCACGATTCTCGTGCGTCAGCGCGGAACCCGCGTGCACCCGGGCAAGAACGTGGGCATCGGCAAGGACGACACCCTGTTCGCTCTTGTTGGTGGCGCAGTGAAGTTCGGCGAGCGTCGCGGCCGCAAGGTTGTCGACGTTCTTCCCGCTTAATCAGCGGAAGTCAATGCCGACCGGTAGGTCGGCGATGCTCCAGTCGAGCAAACTCACCGCCTGTTGAAAGGCGAATCGGTCGGTCATTCCTCCGACGTATTCCACCACTGCCTGCATCATCTCAGGTGACCCTGCGTTTGCGTCGAGCGAACGGGTTGCGGGACACGAGTGTGGATTGGCCGAGTAGTGGTTGACCAGGGCCTGCAACACGCGGATGACGGCGGCTGCTTGGGCCTGCGATTCGGGTCGCAGATAGACAGCCTCGTAGTTGAACTGCCGGAACGAACCGAGTGCTTCGGCAGAGTCGGCCAGCATTCCGATGCGTCCGGTGGATTGCGAAGCCGCCAGCATTCCGTTGATGAACGACGAGATTTGTTTCGCGCGTGTGGTGCCGCAATGTTCGCGCACGATCGCGGGCAGATCGTTGGGGGACACGACTCCTGTATCGACGGCGTCTTCGAAGTCGTGGCACACGTAGGCGATGCGATCGGCCCACGACACAACTTCACCTTCGGGTGTCATCGGGGCGGGTCGTGACCACGAGTGGTTGCGGATGCCGTCGAGTGTTTCGCGACAGAGGTTCAGCGGCGCGAGCGTGACATCGGCTCCCCACAGCGCGTGGTCGTAGCCGCCCGGCACGAACGGACTGAGGGCGTCTTCGCTTGCGTGGCCACCCGGGCCGTGACCGCAATCGTGGCCGAGCGCGATTGCCTCGGTGAGCGCAACGTTCAGACCAAGGGCGCGGGCGATGGCCGTTGCGACCTGGGCAACTTCGAGTGCATGCGTGAGCCGAGTGCGTTGGTGGTCGTCGGGGAAAACGAACACTTGTGTTTTGCCGGCAAGTCGTCGGA
>CAYFLC010000021.1:0-5012 GCA_964343885.1 uncultured Bifidobacterium sp. | reverse complement strand
GAATGCGATCGCGGTCGCGTTCGAAGCAGGTACGGAACTGGTCGGGTTCTTCGGGACGCGCCCGGGTGCCCGCGCCGATGGAACGCGTGGCGCCGGGGGCGAGTGCGTCGTTCTCGTGAGATTCGCGTTGTTCACGCTCGACCAAGGACGTGCTGTCGGTGCCGGCAAACGAATCGGCATGAGCGAAGCGAACGTTCGACGGGGTGTGTGACAGCGCATGGCCGGCCATGGTTGAGGCCCAAACGCTTGCGCGGGTCTCGTTGTTGGCCTGTTCACGCTGCACACTCACAAATGAGACGTTACGACACGGGTGTGCACCATTAGCCTGAATCACGCTATGAGTGTCTTCGTCGACGAATGTCAGTTGAACGTTCGTGCCGGCGATGGCGGGGCGGGTTGTGTCAGCTTCCGCCGCGAAGGCCCGGTTGCCTTCGGTGGTCCGAACGGCGGCGACGGCGGGCGCGGTGGCGACGTCTGGCTGGTCGCCGACCACAACGTGGCTTCGTTGTTGGCGTTCCGTGACCATCCTCACCGCAGGGCAGAAGACGGAATCAACGGCATGGGCAAAGACCTGCACGGCCGGGCGGGCCACGACCTCGAGGTGAAGGTGCCCGAGGGCACCGTGATTCGCGACATGTACACCGGCGAAGTGCTTGCCGACCTGGTTGCACATGGCGACCGTTGGCGCGCCGTCGAAGGCGGGCGTGGCGGACGCGGCAACTCGCGATTCCTCGCCAACCGTCGACGCGCACCAAAGTTCGCCGAGCAGGGCGAATACGGATCCGAGCGATGGTTGAAGCTCGAACTGAAATTGATGGCCGACGTTGCGCTCGTCGGATTCCCCAACGCGGGGAAGAGCACGTTCATCAGTTCCATCTCGGCGGCGAAGCCGAAGATTGCGAACTATCCGTTCACCACCCTCGAACCGCACCTCGGTGTTGTGCGTGTCGACGACTCGACCGAATTCGTTGTTGCCGACATTCCGGGAATCATCGAAGGCGCGAGTGAAGGTCGTGGGCTCGGACACCAATTCCTGCGACACATCGAACGAGCGCGCGCGCTGTGCATCCTCATCGATCTTGCACCGATGGACGGCATGTCGCCGCAAGAGCAGGAACGGATTCTCCTCAACGAACTCGGTGCGTATCAGCCCGAACTGCTGGAACGCCCGCGTGTGATCGTCGCGAACAAGGTCGATGTCGCAGACCCCGGAACCCTGTCCGAGTGGAATGAAACCCATGCCAATTCGCAATCGATGTCGGCTGTCACTCGTCAGGGTGTGCGTGCCGTCGTTGGCCGCCTCGCCCAGTTGGTCAGCGAAGCGCGACGCGCCGAACCGGTTCGTGAGGCCACTGTCATTTTGCGGCCCGAACCCGAGGGCACGTATGTCGAGCGCGTCGGCGAGCACGAATTCCGAGTTCACGGTCGCAATGCCGTTCGGTCGGTTGCATTGAACGACATCACCTCGCCCGAGGCGCTGAACTACATCGACGAGCGACTGAAGAAGATGGGTGTCGGGCGATTGTTGTCGCGCGCCGGTGCACAAGACGGCGACGTCGTGTGGGTTGGTGAGTTCTCGTTCGAATACACGGCGGAGCTCTGACATGCGCGTCGTTGTGAAGGTCGGAACCAGTTCGCTCACGCATGGCGACGGTTCGCTGAACGCCACGATGTTCGAATCGCTTGCGGCGCAAATTTCGGAACTTGCCGCGAACAGTCACGAAGTTGTTCTCGTCACCAGCGGCGCGGTCGCCGCGGGCGTTGCCGCGCTCGGTTTGACCGAACGCCCAGCCGACATCGGAACCCTGCAGGCGCTCGCAGCCATCGGCCAGAGCCGATTGATGGAGCGCTACAACACCGTATTCGCTCCGTACGGCATCGTGACGGGGCAGGTTCTGCTGGTTCCTCACGACTTCGGTGACCGCCAGCAATACCTGCACGCCCGCCAGACTCTCGTCAGGCTTCTCGAATTGAAGGTCGTGCCGATCATCAACGAGAACGACGCAATTGCCAACGACGAAATTCGATTCGGAGACAACGACCGCATCGCCGCACTGGTGGCCCACAGCATCGCCGCCGACGTTCTTGTGCTTCTCACCGACCAAGAGGGTCTGTACAACAAAGATCCGCGCCAGCACGCCGACGCCCAACTGATTCCGACCGTCACCCCCGACGACGACCTCCTCAGCGTGTCGGCCGGCAGCGCGGGAACCGCGCGGGGTAGTGGCGGTATGGCATCGAAATTGTCGGCTGCACGCATCGCTTCGTGGTCGGGAATTCGCACAGTCATCGCGCGGGCCGCGCGCGACAAAGTTCTGGTCGATGCGGTGAAGGCGACGCCCGGTGTGGGCACGTCGTTCCTCGGTCGCGACCGCAACCTTTCAGCTCGTCGTCTGTGGATCGCTTTTGCGGCTCAGGCCGAGGGTGTCGTCACCATCGATTCCGGTGCGGTTGGCGCCATCGAAACGCGTGGCACCTCGCTGTTGTCGCCCGGTGTTACGGCGGTCGAAGGAACGTTCGAGGCCGGTGCGGTGGTCGACATCATCGATCAGGCGGGGCAGGTCGTTGCGCGCGGTGCGTGCTCGATGTCGAGCAATGAACTGTCGGCCATACGCGGAAGGCGAACAGCGGACCTTCCCGACGGCGCATCATCGCTCGTTGTGCACCGCGACGAGATGGTGGTGCTCAGCGCGATGCGCTGAAGCGCCTGAAGCGAGCAAGCACCTGCTCGGTCTCTGGAACCCTGAACAACGCGAGGAACCCGGCGTAGGTGCCAAGCCCGACAACGAAACATGCGCCGGTGCGCACGAAGGCACCCCATCCTGCGGTTGAGCCGATTGCATGGCCGAGAGCCCATGCGAGTTCCGCTGCGATGACGGATGACAGCAGCATCGGCACGAGCGAACGCAGCATCGCCTTCATCTCGAATTGCGGCAGTTTGGCTTCGACAACAGCAAGGGCGAGCACCGCGCTGACGAGGTAAGCGAGTCCGAATGCGAGGCCGAGACCGAGCACTCCGAAGTGCCGAACGAACACGATTGCGAGGATGATGTTGAGTGCGTTCTCGATGCAGTTGATGACGAACGGCGTCCGCGTGTCTTCGCGGGCGTAGAACCCACGGAGAACGAAGAGGTACACCGAGAATCCGACGAGACCGACGGAAAAACCCATCAGGGCCCGCGCCGTGTTGAGCGCGGCCGCATCGCTGAAGTTGCCGTGTTGCAACAACGCACCGACCATCGGTCGGGCGGTGACCCACATGAGAAGGCTGAAGGGGAGTGTGAGGAGAGCGATGAGGCGGACTCCGAGCGAAAGGCGACTGACGAATGCGTCGCGATCACGCTGTGCTGCTGCCCGTGCGAGTTCAGGTGCGAACGTTGTGGCGATCGAAACGGCGAGCAGCGCGTGTGGAAGCTGAAAGAACGTGTAGGCCTTCGTGTAGGCGTCGGGGTTGCCGCTGCCGGGTCGGGCGAGGTTGCGCACGGTGATGAGGGCCACCTGGTTGGTCAACACGTAGCCGAACGTCCACGCCGACAGGCGCGCGAGTCGTTTCACTGCCGGATGCGAGAGCTGCGGGCGCAGCGACACACGCACGTTCGAACGCGTGGCGACGATGATCAGGAGAATCGCCCCGAGCGCGATTCCCAACGTGGCGCCCATGCCGAGCAACCAGCGGGCCGAGTCGTTCGTGCTGATCGTCTCGAGCGTCGGTTTACCGTCAATGGCAACCGGTATGCAGAGAAGTAGCGCGATGATGACGATGTTCGAACCAACTGGTGCCCATGCGGCCGCGGCGAAACGACGTCGTGCGTTCAGAGCCGACGATGCAAGTGCCGTGAGGCCGTAGAAGAACACCTGGACGAGGAAGATGCGCGTCAGCATCGTGCCGACGTGTCGGTACAGGTCGACATCGATGCCCGAAGCTGGGTGGAGTGAAAACACACGGAAGATCAAGGGAGCACATACCACGGCGACGATGGTGAGAAGCCCGAGAACGGTGATGGCGGTGCCGATGACGGCCCGTTCGCCCTCGTCGTCTTCGTCGTGAACGAGACGCGTGAAGACGGGCACGAGCGCGGCCGAGAAGACGCCTCCGATCATGAGTTCGTACAGAGAGTTCGGAGAGTTGTTCGCACCGTCGTACGCGTCGGCCACGGCGGTTTGTCCGATGATGATGCCGAAAATGACGATGCGCGCGAGGCCGGTGAGTCGCGACACGGCGGTTCCAGTGGCAACCGCAACATTGGTGCGCAGCAGATTTTGCGACCGGTCCATTCGTGTCGAAAGCGTAATGACAGATAGGGTGCAGCCATGGGGAATCGCTTCGAATCCGTTCAGGCTGTCCGTGATGGCCTGAAGAAGGTCAACTATCTCGCCGATGAAGGAATTGCGAGCGTCGCATTCCTGGCCGACCGCTTGGGTAAGCCCGTTTTGGTCGAGGGGCCGGCCGGAACCGGCAAGACGCAACTCGCCAAGAGCATTGCCGACCTCACCAACGCCCGTCTGATTCGCCTCCAGTGCTACGAGGGCCTCGACGAGTCCAAAGCCCTCTACGAGTGGAACTACAAGAAGCAGCTTCTGCGCATCCAAGCCGACAAGAACAGCGATTCGTGGTCGGAAGTCCACGACGACATCTTCAGTGAAGAATTCCTGCTGACGCGTCCGTTGCTCGAGGCCATCCGCGCCGACGACCCGGTCGTGTTGCTGATCGACGAAGTCGACCGTGTCGAGGTCGAAACCGAGGCCCTGCTGCTGGAAATTCTCAGCGAGTACCAGGTGTCGATTCCCGAACTCGGAACCATCACCGCCAAGCAGATCCCGCTCGTATTCCTCACGTCGAACAACACGCGCGAACTCTCCGAGGCACTGAAGCGTCGGTGTTTGTACCTGCACGTCGATTACCCCGACATGGACCGCGAGAAAGAGATCGTCCTCACCAAGGTCGAGGGAATCTCCGAGCACCTCGCCGACCAAATCGCGCGCATCGTGCGCAGCATCCGACAGCTCGACCT
>CAYFLC010000020.1:0-16891 GCA_964343885.1 uncultured Bifidobacterium sp. | reverse complement strand
TCGACGCAATCGACTACACGGTGTTCCCGAACCTGCACCCGTGGGGCGCGTTCAACCGCATCGTGTACCGCTTCCGTCCGCTCGGTGACAATCACAAGGAATCGCTGATGGAGTGCATCTTCCTCTCGCCGTTCCAGGGCGAGCGACCCGCACCAATGCCCATGCAGGTTCTCGACTTCGACGAGCCGTGGTCGAGTGCGGAAATCCTCGCCAGCCTCGGCAAGGTTTTCGACCAAGACGTGTACAACATGGAGCGCGTGCAGATCGGCTGCGAGACCTCTGTGAAGCCGGGCGTCACGCTGGCCAACTACCAGGAGTCGAAGATTCGCTGGTTCCACATGCTCCTCGACCAGTGGTTGGGGGTCTGATCATGTGGGGAATCGTTCATCCGATCGACCGCAAGCTCTACGAGCGCGACGGCAAGGGCAACATCAAGGTCAGCAAAGACGGCGTATGGGGCATTTTTGCCATCGACGGACGTCATCTCGAAGGCGAAATGTACGAGTGCGACCCGCAGCTGTGTGGCTGGGTGGGTGGCCCGAAGTACACCAACGCTCGACTCGACAAGTCGGCCGACCGCACCGCCTAGCCACTGACGGATTGATTCGGCTCACCCGCGGCGTACACGTGGTTGGGGAGAACGAACCAGAAGGTGCTGCCGCCTTCGGGTGTTGATTCTGCGCCGTACGTTCCGCCGTGGCGTTCGATTATCGACGCGAAGATTGCCAGTCCAAGGCCGGCGCCTTGGCGTGCACCCGCACCGCGGTAGAAGCGATCGAAGATTCGAGGCAAGTCTTCGGGGTTGATTCCCGGGCCTTGATCGGCAATGTTGACCCGGAGGCCGTCGGGTGACGATTCGGATGTGATCGTGACGTCGGAAGACACTGGCGTGTGTCGCAGTGCGTTGCTGGCAATTGCGAGTGTCGCCTGGGCGATCAACGACCGGTCTGCGGTGACGGTTGATGTACCCGTTGATTCAACTTTGATATTTCGACTCGGCTGAACGACACGCAGGTCCGCGGCGATTTCGGAGAGCAAGTCTGAGATGACGAACTCGGAAGTGATGAGTTGATCCGATTCATCAGACTTGGCCAGTGTCAGTAAGTCGTCGACGAGTCGGGACATTCGGATGGACTCCTCGCTGATCCGAGTGAGTGAATCATTGACTACCTCGACATTGCGGGGGTCCGACGATGCGTGTGATGCGTAGCCGCGGAGTGTTGTCAAGGGCGTTCGCAGTTCGTGCGAGGCATCCTGAACGAATTGGCGCATTTTCGATTCGTTCGATTTGGAAACCGCAATCAAGTCGTTGATCGCGGATTTCAATGCGGCCGCCTCGCGTGATGGCTCGACGACCGAAGACACGTCGGGTGACATACCTCGCGAAACCTCAGCCGCCGCCGCGGTGAGTTCTCGCATCGGACGGATTCCGAGTCGGAGTATCCACCAGGCCAAGAGGGTCAATGCGAGGAGGATTCCCGCGCTCACGATGAGCAGAGTGGTACGAAGTTGTGCCGTTGCGCCGTTTGCAGCAGTCAGTGGAATTGCAATGACTCCCATCGAGTTAGAGCCAAGTCCGACGAGCGCAGCTCGCGCTACCGACGTGGATCCTGATCTTGCCCGAACGGTGATTGGCTTCTTCCCAGCGGAGAGTTGTGCAATGTCAGGGACGAAATCGGGGTCGTCATCGGGCGACGACAAGGTTTGGAGTGGCTCACCGGGTGATTGGATGAACCCGAGATAGGTATCCGAAAGCCCGGCACCCGCAGGCTTTCCTGCGCGCTTTCCGACCGCTCGCTTCTCAATGAACTTCGGGCTGTCCACGATTCGGCTGATTCGATCATCGATTGCGCCGACCAGATGACTGCGTTGAATGTGGGCCGTGAACATGCCACCCATCACGATGACGAACGCAATCAAGGCGAAGACCACCAGCACGCGGCTCCGCAGGGTCATCAGCCAACCCTCACGCTATAGCCGATTCCACGAACGGTGTGAATCAACTTGGGTTCCGATTGGTCGATCTTCTTACGCAGATTGCTGACGAAAGATTCGACGATCGACGAATCGCCGTCGAAATCGTATTGCCACACGTGTTCGAGAATCTGCGTCCTCGACACCACGCGACCGGCATTCACCACCAGGCAGTGAAGGAGCTTGTATTCGGTTCCCGTGAGATGGACCTCTTGCGCGCCTCTCCACACGCGATGTGCATCATCGTCGAGAACGAGATCGGCAATGGTGTGTCGGGAGTCGATCGACATGAGTCCCACGCGTCGTAGGCAGGCAACCACTCGCGCGGTGAGTTCCTCGAGGGAGAACGGTTTGGCAAGGTAGTCATCTGCTCCGTCTGTGAGTCCCCGAACCCGGTCTTGGGTGTCGCCACGGGCGGTGAGAAAGATGACGGGAACCTTGTTCCCCGCCAGACGAAGTCGCCGCAGGACTTCGAATCCGTCAAAATCGGGAAGTGAAACGTCGAGGACGACGATGTCGGGTAGGTGCGACGACACAAGACCGAGTGCCTCTTGCCCCGAACCGGCGACCGCAACGTTGTACCCCGAGCCTCGCCAAGCCGATGCCAGGAGATAGGAGATGTTTTCTTCATCGTCGACGATCAGGATCCGCGCCCGGCTGCCGGTGGTCATTCCACAACGTTCGCACTTGAACCTTGTGATTTCCTGAATACCCATGTGGGTCAAGCCGCAAGCAAGTCTCAAGGTTCCCTGAATCATCCCTTCAGGCTGATTTGTCACAATTACCTCGGGGAAACCCCTCGATGTGACAACGAGAAAGAGTGAAGAATGGCGAAGATGAAGAAAATTGCAGGTGCAGCTGTTTCGACGGTTCTGCTCCTCGG
This sequence comes from uncultured Bifidobacterium sp., assembly GCA_964343885.1. Classification (GTDB taxonomy): domain Bacteria; phylum Actinomycetota; class Acidimicrobiia; order Acidimicrobiales; family Ilumatobacteraceae; genus F1-20-MAGs119. The sequence continues at coordinate 14,034 of CAYFLC010000020.1, read as the reverse complement.
CGGACTCGGAGCAACCTCTGCTTCGGCGGCTTCTAACAAGGGCGGCAAGGCCGCTCAAACGCAGTCGGCGGGCTCGAAGAAGGGCTCGAAGGCGACCAACAAGGGTTCGAAGAAGGGCTCGAAGGCGACCAACAAAGGTTCGAAGAAGGGCTCGAAGAAGGCGACCAACAAGGGTTCGAAAAAGGGCTCCAAGTAGTCCTGAACATGGATGTCTGCCCAGCATGAACGCTGGGCAGACTCGTTCAGAATTTTTCGATCAGGTCGAAGAGACCGAGCTCTTTGATTGCGCTGCTTGATCGCTTGACCATCGCACTCATGAACGCCTTGCCGCGTTCATTCGAGGGGTCCAGCGTTCCGGCGATGACGGCGACGTACACCCAGAGGTACAACACGGCGCGCTTGTAGTCATCCCACGCCTGGTCGGCTGAGTAGCCGGTTACGCCGTTCGCAACAAGACCCGCGTGCCACATCTCGACGAGGCGACGCTCGTTTGCACGGCATTCTGCCGGGTCCATGTTGTGGCTGAGCAGGTAGGCAACGTCTTGGATTCCCTTGCAACGCAGTGCCCCCTGGAAGTCGATGACGGCAAGAGGCGAGTGGTCGGCCTTGGTGCCGAACATGAGGTTGTCCATGCGGAAGTCGCCGTGGATCAACGTGTACGGATGCTGAACGAGCCACTGCTGCATCTTCGGCACCGTGTCGAGGAAGCGATCCTTATTGACCTTCAACTCATCGCAGATGAGGTCGCCGAAGATCGAGACCATGTTGTCCCAGCCCGCGCGCGCACCACCGAGCATCGCCTCGGCGTGGATTCCGGGGAAGTGGTACGGAAGGAATTCGTATTCGGGAACATCGACCTTCTCCCAGAACGACGCGTGCAGCATGGCGAGTTCCTTCATCGCAACTTCTGCTCGGGCGATGCTGCAACCTTCGACCTGGTCGCCCATCGTGTACTCCGACAGATCCTCCATGACGATGACGAACGACGTCTCGCCCCGAAAAGCCGAGAAGTACACCTTCGGCACGCGCATACCCGCGTGCGGAGCCACGCGTTGACAGAAGAGCACTTCACGTTGGTACACGTTGAATGTGGTTGCGACGACGAGGTTGCCCTCGTTCTCGGTTGGGTACTTCACCACGACAGACTTCGGAGCACCGTTTGCATCACCCGAATACGTGGGAGTGATGACCTCGATGAGGCCCAACATGCCGACGCCCTCGCCGACGGGCTTGCGAGCCATGCCCGTGATCGATCCGCCCGCAGGCAGATGACCGCCGTGCTTCAACGCGGCCTCGAGCCACTCGTTGGTGATGTCGTTCGGACGGAGCGGATAGTTGTTCGGGTCAGTTGCCATTGAGGCAACCTAGTTCACCTGAAATCCGAGAAAAACTCAGCGACGTCGTTGGCGACGAGATCGGGTTGCTCGGCTGCGGCGAAGTGACCACCGGCCGGCATACGTGTCCAGCGTTTGATGTTCGCCACCTTCTCGGCTCCGCGACGTGGCACGAAGATGAGATCACCGGGAAACACCGCCATCGCTGTTGGTGCCTCGATGATGGGTTTGCGATCGTGTGCCGGCACCCACGGATCGTTTGTACGTCCGTAGTACATGCGGCACGAACTCCAGAACGAACCCGAGAACCAATAGATGCTGACGAGTGTGGCGAGGTCTTCCAGCGTGTGCGTCTTTTCGACGTCGCGGTGACCCGAGTCGGTGAGTGAATCGCTCCAGAGGCGGCGGCGTTCGATGAGCCATGCGGCCATGCCTGCGGGTGAATCATGCATCGCATACGACAGCGTTTCCGGCTCGATGCCCTGCACCGTGTAGTGGCTGGTTGCCGTGGCCATGCGCTGCTTCATGAGTTGCGGGTAGTGCTTCTCTTCCTCGTCGTAGTCGTCGGGCGTGAGCGAGCCGCGGTCGAGGCCGGGAAAGATCGGCAATGTGATGTGCGCGCCATACAGATTCGCCGCGTGAGCGTGAGCAAGTTCGCCGGTGACGATTGCGCCCCAGTCGCCACCGTGCGCTGCGTACTTCGGGTAACCGAGGACCTCGGTCATGAGCTTGTTCCAGAGATTCGCAACGTCACGGGTGGTGAGGTGGCCGACGGGAAGAGGCGACGACCATCCGAATCCGGGAAGCGCAGGAACAACGACGTCGAAGTTCGCCGCGGCCAGTTGATGCGCGGTTTTCATGTAGTCCCAATAAGTCCACGGCCAGCCGTGCGTTGTGATGATCGGCATCGCCGGTGCTGCGCTTGCGTTGGAGCGTGCTGCCTTGAGGTGAACGAAATGAATCGGAATGCCGTCGATGACGACGCGGTGGTTCGGCACCGAGTTCATTTCGGCGACCTTGGCCTGCCAGTCGAAGTCGTGGCGCCAATAGTGCACGAAGCGTTCGAGCCAGTCGCGCTGCATGCCGTACTTCCAGTCGTCGTTGGCGACACCGAGCGGATAGCGCGTGTTGTCGAGACGATGGTGCAGGTCGGACACCGCCACCGGGTCGTAGGGAATGGCGAAGGTCTCGATCGAGGTCATGTCACTCACCCTGTTGCTTGCGGCCGCCGTACTGGTAGCTGCGTTCGGTGCGACCACCGGCGACGAGGAGGTTCTGTCCCGTGATCCATGATGCAGCGGGCGAGCAGAAGAACATCACTGCAGCACCGATGTCGTCGATCGTGCCGAGGCGGCCAAGCGGAATCGTTTGGCGCAGTTTCTCGAGTTGGTCACTAATGCCGAGGACTCCGAGGTACGCCTCGGTGACAACCGGTCCGGGCGACACCGTGTTGACACGGATGCCGCGCTCTGCGAGTTCGAGCGCAAGCGTTTGCGTGAGGTTGATCATGCCCGCTTTGGCTGCGGCGTATGCGCCGGTCATGGGCGAACCGCGCATTCCCGCACCCGAGGCGATGTTGATGATGACGCCGCCGTTCGGCATGTTTGCCGCGGCTGCACGTGCGCCCTGGAATGCCGACGTGAGGTTCAGTTCGAGCATGCCGCGGAAGAACTCGTCGGTTGAGTCGACGAGTTGATACGTGGTCGATTCCACGGATCCACCGACGTTGTTCACCCAGATGTCGAGTCGACCGAACTCCGCGATCGTACGTTCGGCGATGGTGTCTGAGAAGTCGCGGATGTCGCCTTCGATGATCAACGCACGTTTACCACGTTCGCGAATACCCGCTGCCGTTTCCTCGAGATCGGAAATACGTCGCGCATTCACGACGACGTCGCAGCCTGCATCGGCCAAAGCCCATGCGATACCGCGACCGATTCCCTGACCAGAACCCGTGACAACGGCAACCTGGCCATCCATACGCACCAAATCGAAAACGCTCATCGTCCTAACATACGCTTCTCGACAAGAACCGAACGAGGGGGCGTCATGGCGGGAATTCTGGGAGATCTGAACGGCAAGACCGCGGTGATCACCGGTGGTGCATCGGGTATCGGGTTCGCGATGGCCGAGTGTTTCGGTGGTCAGGGGATGAACGTTGTCATCGCCGACGTCGAAGAGAAGGCACTGAACGAGGCGAACGACACGTTGTTGGCCGAGGGCATTGAGAGTCGTGCGATGAAGTGCGATGTCTCGGACCTCGGCTCTATAGAAGCGCTCGCTGACTTTGCCTATGAAGAGTTCGGCAACGTGCACATCCTGTGCAACAACGCCGGCGTCGTGCACCGCGACCGTGTGTGGGAAGCGTCGCTCGAGAGCTGGGAGTGGGTCATTGGTGTCGACCTGTGGGGCCCGATCTACGGCGTGAAAACCTTCGTGCCGCGCATGATTGCCTCGGGTGAGCCGGGTCATGTCATCAACACCGCATCGACAGCCGGCATTCTCACGTTCCCCGGAATTTGTTCGTACGACGTGGCGAAGCAGGGTGTCGTTGCCCTGTCCGAGGTTTTGCTCGCCGATGCACGCAACGCGAAGGTGCCGATTCTCGCCTCGGTGCTGTGCCCCGGAGTCGTGCGGACGAAGATCGGCATCAGCGAACGCAACCGTCCTGGCAACGTGCAGGGTGGGGCGTTCGGCACCCAGGGCCTGACCACCGCAACCGAGGCAATCGACCCAGAAGAAGTCGCTTCCCAGGTGCTCGACGCGGTGCGCGACGGAAGGTTCTGGATCATGACGCACGAGCGCTACGTGGGCCTCGCGCAGGAACGTGCCGCAAGCATGGGTAACGGGGGAGTTCCTCCCGTGCCATCGCCCATCTGAGCCGAATTTGTGTGAAGCCGGCTGCACAGACGGCTACATTGACGCCCTGAATCACGCAATTCATTGGGGGACACATGCTGGGTGAAAAGTGGATCATCGACCGCACGCCGACCGCGAAATTCGCGAATTACACGCGCGGTAACGCCGCAGACGTTCTTGCTGATCCGGTCAGTCCGCTCGGCTGGTCGCTGTGCTGGGAAAAGGGCGTCGTCCTCGGATGTCGCGACGGATTCGTTTCCTTTGGCGTGTTCGACGCCGACGAATACAGCACACCACCTGAAACATTCGGTCTCTTCGGTGGCTACTTCTACAACTCGCTCACGCAGGCACGTTTGATGGGCGTGCGCATGCCGGGCGCAACGCCCGAGGCCATCGACGCCGCGTACTTCGACAACACGCCCGACGTGCCGCCGTACAAGCACGAACCGTGGCATGACAGCCCCAAGCACGAGGCAAAGCTCGCCGACACCATGGGATATGTCATGGGAGGCGAGACCTACCAGCCGATCGAAGACCAGAAGAAGCTCGCAGCGAAGATCCGCGCCGAGCGCCCCGACCTGACGAAACTCACCGATGCGCAACTCGTTGCCCGCGCACGCGAGATGGGTGCGCTGCTCGTTCCGATGTTCGAGTCGCACGTGTGGGCCTCGCTCGGAGCCTCGCTCGGACCTGGTGCCGTTGGCGCCATCACCGCCGCAATCGGCCGCGCGGAAGACGGAGTCAAGCTCATCGGTTCGGTGGGCGATGTCGACTCGGCACTCATCGCCATCGACCTGTGGGACCTCTCGCGCACCATCCGCAACTCGCCGGAACTCACAGCAGCCTTCGATGCCGGTTCCGATGCTTGGGAAGCAAAGGTGAAGGGAACCGAGTTCGAAAAGGCTCTCGACGCGTTCAAGCTTCGGCACGGTGGACGTGGCCCGAACGAATGGGACCCGGCGGCAGCGTCGTATGAAACCAGCCCGCGTCTCGTCTTTGCTCAGCTCGATCGTTTGCGCCGTCAGTCCGACTCGGCCGATCCGCGCGCAGCCGCAAAGCGCAATGGCGCCGAGCGCGAGCGCATCTTCAAGGAAATCTCCGAAGCCATCGCCGGAGATGCGGAAACTGCAGGAATGTTCGCGGCCGGTTACAAGTCGGCGGCAACGTGGCAACAGCTTCGCGAGCGTTGCAAGACCAACAACATCGCAGCAGTGCACGAAGTGCGCATGGCAGTTCGTGAACTTGGCCGTCGTGCCGCTGCGGCCGGACACATCGGCAACCAAGAGCAGATCTTCATGCTCCTCGAAGCGGAACTCGACGACTTCGTGGCCAATCCCGCATCGTTCACGGCGAAACTCGCCGAACGTGAGGCCGACCACAAGGAACTCGCCACGTTGATCCCGCCGTTCATCGTGAATGGCACCGTTCCTCCGCTCAGTCAGTGGAAGAAGCGCGGCCAGATCGAAGTCGAGGCCGTCAAGGCCGGCGATGTTCTCGCGGGAACCGCGTGTTCAGCGGGCACCTACACGGGCAAGGCGCGTATCGTCCTCGATCCGTTCGATCCGTCGGGTCTCGACGCCGGTGACATCCTCGTCACGTTGAACACCGACCCGTCGTGGACGCCGCTGTTCCTCGCGGCCGGTGCGGTCATCACCGACATCGGTGCCATGGGCTCGCACGCCAGCATCGTCAGTCGCGAGCTCGGCATCCCGTGCGTCGCTTCGGTCACCAACGCGACACTGCGCATTCCCGATGGTGCAACGATCACGGTCGATGGCGCCGCCGGCACCGTCACCATCGTGTCACTGCCCTAACCGGGGATCATTGACTTAATCGCGCTGGCGCACGTTGGCAAGGAATCGCTGCGTGCGCTCTTCGCGCGGTGCGCCGATTACCTGATCGGGGTGGCCGTCTTCAACCACTACGCCACCGTCCATGAACACCACGCGGTCGGCAACGCCGCGGGCGAAGTCCATTTCGTGTGTCACGACGAGCATTGTCATGCCTTCTTCGGCGAGTTCACGCATGACGCGCAGAACGTCACCCACAAGTTCCGGGTCGAGGGCGCTTGTCGCCTCGTCGAACAACATCACCTTGGGTTCCATGGCGAGCGCGCGGGCGATGGCAACGCGCTGCTGCTGACCGCCCGACAATTGCGCGGGAAATGACGAGGCCTTTTCGACAAGGCCAACGCGGGTGAGCATCGCCATTGCCTTGGCCTCGGCCGGTTGGCGGTCTTGCTTCAGCACCTTGCGAAGTGCGATTGCAACGTTGTCGAGCGCCGTCATGTGTGCGAAGAGATTGAACTGCTGGAACACCATGCCGGTTGACGTGCGTGCCTGGTCGAGATTGCAGTCGCGATCAGTCAGTTCGATTCCGTCGACGTACACACGACCTTCCGACGGAGTTTCGAGCATGTTCACACAACGCAGGAGCGTGCTCTTTCCGGAACCCGATGGCCCGATGATGCAGACGACTTCGCCCTTGGAAACCGACAAGTCGATGCCACGCAAAACGTGGTTCGAACCGAACCGCTTGTGCAGGGCTTCGATGCGCACGAGTGCGTTGTTCATCGCCGACCCGCCTTCGAGCGGCGTTCCATCCACGCTGCAAGCTGCGTGAGCGGCACTGTGAGCGCGAGGTAGACAAGTCCTGCAACCACGAGCGGCGTTGCGTTGGCGGTGTCGTTCACGCCGTTGCGGCCGAAGCGTGCGAGGTCGAGAGTCTTTGCCGTGACTCCGAGCACTGAGATGAGCGACGTGTCCTTGATGAGCAACACGAATTCGTTCGTGAGTGGCGGGACGATGATGCGGAATGCCTGCGGGATGATGATGGTTCCCATCGCGCGCGTGTACGACATGCCGAGCGAACGAGCGGCTTCCATTTGGCCGCGCGGCACGGCTTCGATGCCCGCACGCACTGTTTCGGCGATGTAGGCACCGGCCACGAGGGCGAGAGGCACGGCACCTTGTATGTAGGGGTTCGGCCACTGCCAGCCGGTGGCGATGGGAATACCGAAGCCGAGAATCAAGAGCGTGACGAGGAGAGGAATGCCGCGCAGCACCTCGATGTAGGTGGCGGCGAACCAGCGATAGGGCTTCACGCTGGAGAGGCGCATGATCGCGAGCAAGAGGCCGAGAGAGAGCCCGCCAATGAATCCGAAGATGGTGAAGATCACCGTGTTGCGAAGCGCATTCGTGAGGATGTCGGGGAACTGATCCTTCACGATGTTCCATTTGAAGAGCGCACCCCCGAGTGCACCCCAATCGACCGCAAGAGCGATCAACACCAACGCCGCGACGGTTGCGGTATACACACCGCCGCGAACCAGTCGCAGGCGTTGGCGTCGACTCAGACTCATGCGTTCAGTTGACTACTTGGCGAAGTACTTGCCGTAGATCTCGTCGTACTTGCCGTTTGACTTCAGCTCAGCGATACGTGCGTTCAGAACGTCGGCGAGTGCCGTGTTGTCCTGCGCGACCGCGAAGCCGTACTGCTCACCCGTCTTGAACGTGGCGGTGAGGGTGGTCTTGTCGTCCTTCAGGGCGCGCTCGGCGTTCACCGGGAGGTCCTGGAGAATGGCGTCGACCTGCTTGCCCTCGAGAGCGAGGAACATTGCGGCCGGCTCATCGAACGACTTGAGCGTCGAGTCCTTTGCGTTGTCCTGTGCGTACTTCTCGCCGGTGGTTCCGGTTTGCACTGCGATGGTCTTGCCCTTCAGCGAATCGAGAGTTGTGAAGGTGTCCTTGTCGGCCGTGCGAACGAGAAGCGACTGGTCTGCATCGAAGTAGCCGTCGGTGAAGAGTGCGTTGGCCTTGCGCTCGTCGGTGATGGTCATTGCCGAGGCCACCATGTCGCAGGTCTTTGCCTTCGGTGCGAGCCAGATGCCGTCGAACGGCTGCACCGTGACGGCGAGTTCAAGACCATTGCCGATTCCCGCGCCCATCTCGCGGACGAGGTCCATGTCGAAGCCGGTCCATTCCTTCGTGGTGTCGTCCTGGAACTCGAACGGCGGGTACGGGGCGTCGGTGCAGACGGTGATCTTTCCGTCGGCGATGAGGCCAAGGTTGGCGACGTTGATCGAAGCTCCGCCCGACGGTGCCGCTGCGGCGGTGTCGGCCGTTGCGGTGGTGTCGGCAGTTGCGGTGGTGTCGGCGGGTGCCGTGGTTTCCTTGGTCGACGACTTGTCGTTGCTTCCGCATGCGGCGAGGACGAGGCCGATCGCCATGACGGGGGCTGCGATGCGCGAAATGCGACGCATTGGTGCTCCTTTTGGTGGATGGTGGATTGCCACGACGCTACTCCACGACGAAGAGCAGCGGGGAAGTGCCATTTCGCCGGGGATACGGTTTGCACCGTGATGTCGTCGGGTTGGGATCAGTTGGCACGCGGAATCAGCCTTCCGCTGCCTGATTCTCTGGAGATGCCCGAACTCACCGAGGTCGAACTTCAGGCGCCCCGTGCCGACGCCGTCGTCGATGTGGAGGGCGCAGTACGCCGTGCCGTGGTCGACAAGTTTCGAGGCATCGTTACGAACAAGATCGTCGCAGTTGGTGCCGGAAGTCGTGGACTGACGGGCCGCGTCGAATCGCTGCGTGGTGCGGTTGCCGGATTGCGCGAGGTCGGCGCGCAGCCATTCGTCGTTCCGGCCATGGGAAGTCACGCGGGTGGTTCCAGCGATGGACAGCGTGCACTCCTCGCGACGCTTGGCATCACCGAGGAAGCAATCGACTGCGAGATTCGGTCGTCGATGCGCACGGTCGAAGTCGCGCGCACGGCTGCGGGCATGCCGTTGTTTCTCGACGAGTTCGCTGTCGCGGCCGACTTCATCTTTCCGGTCAACCGCGTCAAGCCACACACGTGCTTCAAGGGGCCAATCGAAAGCGGCTGCACGAAGATGGCTGTGGTCGGATTCGGCAAGCAACCAGGAGCCGCCCAGATTCATTCCTGCGGCCCCGCACAAATGGCGATGCGTTTGGTCGAAGGCATCGAGACGTTGCGGGCGACGGGACGACTACTTGGTGGTTTGGCAACCGTCGAATCGTGTTCGGGTGAAGTTGTGCGCATCGAGGCACTATCGGCAGACGAGGTGGGTGGCGAAGCCGAGCGAAATCTCACCGACTACGCGCGGGAGCTCGTTCCACGGCTTCCCTGGCGGAACATCGATGTGTTGATCATCGAACGCGGTGGCAAAGACATCAGCGGAACCACCATTGATCCCAACGTCACGGGTCGATTCTGGGTTCACGGGCTCGCCGATCTTGATGCACCTCCCGCAACGATCGTTTTGCTCGACATCACCGAGGCGTCGGGCGGCAACGTGCTGGGAATCGGACTCGTCGATTTCATACCGACTCGTGTTGCCAACCGCATCGACTGGGAGAAGACCTATCTGAACTGCTTCACCGCCGGCCCGTCGGGGATGCGGCGTTCACGTATGCCGATGGTTCTCGCCGATGACGAGCAATGCATCAAGACAGCGATGATGATGTGCGGACGCTCGGTGGACGAACCGAAACGAATTGTTCGTATCCGCTCGACACTTCATCTCGAGCGGGCGTGGGTCAGCGAAGCGATTCTGAATTCCGTCGACTGAGCCGGTTCATCGGCGATCGTTGGCCGGCATCTCGAGTTCGTACATCGGGATGTTGCTGGTACGCACCAACCACAGGCCACCACCGACCTGTCGGAAGTGACGGTCGAGTTCGCGTCGGTACCACGTGCCACTTCGGCGACGGACACTCATGTCAGTGAGGTCGGGATCGACGATGTCATCGAAATCCGAGGCGGTGGGCACTTCGAGATACATGAAATGTCGCGCGCCGGCCGCGAGGTTGTCGATGGCAGCCCGTGCCGAGGAATTGTCGGGGTACTGCAAGACGCTGTGGCAGATCACGAGGTCGAACTTGCGCGACGGGGTCCACGTGGCGATATCGGCGCGCTTGTGTCCGTAGGTGGTGCACGCGTACTCGCTGATGTCTGTCGACAGGACTTTCACGTCGGGATGATTCGTGCCGTACCAGTCGCGCCAGAAGCCGGGGCCGGCACCGACGTCGAGGACTGACCGAACATCTAGACCCCACCACCCGAGCAACGAATGCACGGCGGTTGCGAGTTTGTCGATTTGCTCGGCGTTGTGCACCGACCCGCGACCGTAAAAGCGGTCGTAGTATGCGGCTCCGAATTCATCGACCTGTGGTTTTGGCACGCAGAGTGTGTAGCAGATGGTGGCATTCTCCGCCTGTCTGTGGGCGCGGCATCCGGACCTAGTGTTGCCGTATGCGCTTTGGAGCTGTGTTCCCGACGGTCGAAATCGGAAAGGATCCGGGTGCGATTCGCGCGTGGGTTCAGGCGGTGCAGGACATGGGCTTCGAACGCATCGTCGCGTATGACCACGTCCTCGGCGCGGTGCACGCCGATCGCGAACCGAAACTGTGGGGTCCGTACACCGAATGGGACGAGTTCCACGAGCCCATCGTGCTCTTCAGTTATCTCGCAGGCATCACGAAGAACATCGAGTTCGTCACCGGCGTGGTGATTCTTCCGCAGCGTCAGGCTGCATTGCTCGCGAAGCAGGCTGCCGACCTTGATCTTCTGTGTGAGGGACGTCTCATCCTCGGCGTCGGAACGGGTTGGAACTACGTCGAATACGAATCGCTCGGCATGGAATACCGCAACCGTGCGAAACGCATGGAAGAACAGGTCCACGTGATGCGCGAACTGTGGGGCCAACAGGTTGTCGACTTCGACGGCAAGTACCACCGCATCGACCGTGCGGGTATCTACCCGTTGCCGAACCGACAGATCCCGGTGTGGTTCGGCGGCTCGGCCGAGGCGTCGGTGCGCCGTGCGGGCCGCATGGGTGACGGTTACATCTTCGGAAACCTCGGTGCGCGGGTCGATGCCGCCAATGCAATTCTGAAAGAGGAACTCGAGGTGAACGGCCGTAGCTGGGCCGATTTCCCACGTGACGCCGTGGTCCACCTGCAACGCGGGGAAGAAGAGCTGGCCCCCGAGGTTGCTTCATGGAAAGCAACGAATCCCCAGTGGATTTCGCTGTCGACAATGGCCAACAGAATGTTCCAGGGAATGACACCCGTCAACAAGGTCGATGACCAGATCAAGATGCTCGAACGCGCACTTGCGTTCGTGAAGTCGGTCTAGAAGCGATCGATCAGACCGGGGCGTCGCACGTACGGCGCGGCTCGGTGGCTGCGGGCAGATTGCGCCACATGTCGTCGAGCAGGTCGTCACGCATCGCGCGGTGCGCCGCGCTGTGCCACAGGTTGACGTGCTGCAACGGATCGTTGCGCAGGTCGTACAACTCGCCATCGGTTCCGTCGTGCATCGTGCCGGGCAACGTGGCGGTGCAAACCCATCCGTCACGCGTGATCGTGCGCAGCGACACGATCTTGCCGAAGAGAACACTGTCCCATTCGGTGAGTACGCGTTCGTGTCCCAGCGTCGATGCCTCGTTGTCGTCGATCGGTAGACGCGCGGCCTCGGTGTAGTCGGGACGTGGGAGGCCGGCAATGTGGGCGAAGGTTGCAGCGAGCGAAACCAAACCAACCTGCGTGTCGACGGTCGTGGGCGTGACTTTTTGCCGCGACGGCGCCGGTCGCCAGATGAGCGGCAGGCGCATCAACGAATCGACGTGGTATGGACCCTTGAACAGCAGACCGAAGTCACCCTGGAATTCACCGTGGTCGGTGGTGAAAACGATGTCGACATCGTCGTACCAACCTTTGGCGCGCAGCAGGTTCACGATGCGGCCGATGCCCTCGTCGATCAATTCATTTTCGATGTGCACCATCGCGTTGATCTCGCGCACCTGGTCGGCGGTGAGCGTGTTCGGTACCCAATTGGCAGGAGCCTCGTAGTTCGACACGAACGAGCCGTTGTACCAAGCCAACCAGTGCGCCGGTTTGGCCGCGAGAATCGCCTCGCGTTCGATCGGGTCGTCGACCCAGCCAGCGGGAAGGTCGAGGTCGCGCCAGTTCACACGGTGAAGCTCCGACATGGGCGGATCCCACGCATGGTGCGGATCGGGGAAGCTCACCCAACAGAACCAATCGTCGTCGGCACTCTGTTTGTCGAGCCACGACACCGCGCGCTCGGCGACCCAATCGGTGTGGTACCACTCGCGGGGCATCGGGTTGTGCTTCACCTGCGGCGCGCCGGTATCGCCGCCGCCCGCCTCGTTCACCTGCAGCTTGTTGTTGAGAATCGGATACAGCATGCCGACTGCTTCGGGGTGGTTCTCGCGGAGCCACTTCGCATAGTGCAGCGGGCCCATTCCGTTGTGTGTGGAGAATTCGAGGTGTTCGAAGCCGCGGTGCGGTTCGAGGCGACCGTCGGGGCTTTGGCGGTACACCGTTTCCTCGCCGGCGGTCGCCAGAGAGTTCTCGGTGAACAATGCGAACGGGTCGAGAAAAGGTTCGAAATGTGCCTTTCCAACGAGCGCTGTCTTGAAGCCGTTGCGCCACAGATCCATCGCAATGCTCGGTGCGTCGACCGGCAGGGCTACTCCGTTCATCCAGACGCCATGTGTTGCGACGTGTTGGCCCGTCAACATCGTGCTGCGCGACGGCATGCACACGACGTTCGACGGAATGGCACGCGAGTAGCGAATACCTTCCGCCGCTATTGCATCGATGACCGGCGTGCGGGCAACGGTGCCACCGTTGCAACCGAGTGCGTCGTAGCGCTGTTGATCGGTCGTGATGAAGAGAATGCGACGTGGCATGTCAACCCTTCCCGAATTTCGTCTCGAGGTTTTTCAGTCCTTCGCCGGCTGCTGCGCCGATCGCAAGACCAAGCACTTCGGGTTCGATGTCGGTGCTGTAGACGACGATGCACTTTTTGTCGTCGAGTGGAAGGACGTCGAACATGCCGAGGTGTTTGGTGATGAGAGGATTGTTGACGATCGTGTACTGGAATCGGCGGAGGTCGTTGTCAACGAGGAGGATCTCTTCTTCGAAAACGATGCCGGTCGGGAGAGTGACCCAACGGCGATTGCCTTCCACGCGCGTTGCTGTCGTGGGAAACCACTCGTGAAGCGCCTCGGGTCGGCCGATGAATGCCCAAACGTCGGAAGCGGAGGCCGACAAAATGGCATACCGCCTGACAGAACCCACAACGTCAATTTACCCCGTTACGAAGAGGGAAGCGACCAGTCGATCGGCGGCTGGTGATGTAAGGCCAACGCGGTGTTCGCACGCGAGAACGGCTTGCTGCCGAAGAAGCCGTTGTGTGCCGACAACGGAGAAGGGTGCGCCGACTCGATGATCGTGTGCCGACCGATGCCGGCGGCAGCGTTGATCAACTTCACTTTCTTCCTCGCATGCGACCCCCAGAGAATGAACACAACATGGTCGTCCTTGCGCGCAACGGCATCGATCACCCGATCAGTGAATGTCTCCCAGCCCTTTCCTTGATGTGACGCGGCTTCGCGCGCGCGCACCGTCAGCGTTGTGTTGAGAAGAAGAACTCCCTGCTCGGCCCAATGGTCGAGACAACCGTGTGAGGGTGGAGTGATACCGAGGTCGTCGCGCAGTTCCTTGAAGATGTTGACGAGGCTCGGTGGAATCGGAACGCCTCGGTTGACGGAAAAACACAGCCCGTGTGCTTGTCCGTGACCGTGATACGGATCCTGCCCGAGGATGACGACGCGAGTCGTTGCGAACGGTGTGGCATGCAGGGCGTGAAACACCTGGTTGTGAGGTGGATAGACCGGACCGCGCGCTCGCTCACCGGCGACGAATAGCTGGAGATCCTTCCAGTACGTTTGTGCGAATTCCTCGCGGAGTATGGGGTTCCAATCCGTGTGCACCCTGCTAGA
>CAYFLC010000019.1:0-17294 GCA_964343885.1 uncultured Bifidobacterium sp. | reverse complement strand
GTGTGAACGGGATGTGACCCGACGGCGAGGATCCGCCCTGACCGATGATCTCCTCGACCTGCGCGCGAACGGAGTCGAGCGTGATGGACAACGACTCGAGAGCCTTGGCTGCGACACCCTCGCCCTCGTGGATGAGTCCGAGGAGGATGTGCTCGGTGCCGATGTAGGAGTGGTTGAGGAGGCGCGCTTCTTCCTGCGCCAGCACGACCACTCGCCGCGCCCTGTCGGTAAAGCGTTCGAACAATTTGACCGCCCTTTTCTGGTGCCGATGCGGGCACTGGAACAACTGAAAAAGAGTGTATCGGCAGCGTTGGGGGACCCTGCATCGGAGGTCCTAACCTGCTGGGCGTGGCAGTCGGCTCACCACTCCTCGATCTCCCCTCGATGGGAGCCGACCGTGAACGGGTCGAGCAGGCGATGTTGGCGGCGGTCAAGACATCCGACGACTACCTCACGGAAATTGCCTCTCACCTGATTTCTGCGGGCGGTAAGCGTCTGCGCCCCGTGATGACGATTGTCGCGAGTCTGGTGGGCGACGCGGAACCGCAAAATGCGTCGGAAGATGCGGTCCAAGGTGGAATCGCATGCGAACTGGTCCACCTTGGCTCGCTGTACCACGACGATGTCATGGACGAATCGACAACACGTCGTGGAGTCGAAACCGTGAATGCAAAGTGGGGGAATTTGCAGGCGATCCTCGCCGGAGACTTCCTGCTCGCCCGAGCGTCGGAGATCGCCGCATCACTCGGCACCGAGGTGGCCGGTCTCCTTGCCAACACCATCGGTCGCTTGTGCGAAGGTCAAATCGAGGAACTTCGGTTCACTTACAACACCGCGCGCCCGGTCGAGTCCTATCTGCTCAGCATCGAGGGCAAGACCGCATCGCTGTACGGAACCGCGGCTCGTATCGGCGGACTCGTTGCGGGTCACGACCGATCCGTCATCGACAGCCTCACCGAGTACGGCACTGCATACGGCATGGTGTTCCAGATTGTCGACGACATCCTCGACATCACCTCGACCGACGAAGCTCTTGGCAAGCCCGCCGGCCACGACATGGTCGAAGGCGTTTACACCCTGCCCGTCATGTACACGATGGCGGCAGGTTCTACAGGTGAAGAACTGCGTGGCATGCTCGGACGTCCGTTGCGTCGCCGCACACAGCGTCGCGCGCTCGAAATCGTTCGTTCCGGCGACGGCGTTGCACGCGCGATCGAAATGGCGAATGACTACGTGAGTCGGGCGGAGCGCGCATGCGACGCGATGCCACAGAATTCGGCAACCGCAGCATTGCGCGCAGCAACTGCGTCCTTGCTGTCGACGATCAGTCGCTGATTCCTTCAGCCGGCCGTCCGCATCAGCGCGCGGGCTGCCGAAAGCCCACTGAGCACGGCGCCTTCCATGCGCGGGCCCGCGAATGCGTCGCCGGCAAGCGCCATTGTTCCGGTTTCGCTCATCCAGTGACGGCCGGGCCAGTTGCGCTGCGGAGTCGCAAACCGCCAACGCTTGAAATTGGACTCGACGATCTTCGCGCCGCCGAGGTACGGCATCGCTGCTTCTCGCAAGAGTCCTTCTGAGACATCATGTGGTGTCTCCCAGTGTTCGAGACTCCATGCAGGGTTGGCGTGAAACGTCACGGCAGGGACCGGTGAGATTCCCTTGGCAAAGTTGTCGCCAACAAACGAGAAGACTCCGTCCGGATTCTGCAGCGCGCCCGGTGAAGGAATTGCAGGAGCGGAATCGAGAACAGCAAGAAGAGCGAGCGTTCGGTCGTAGTCGATCGAGCGCAAATCTTCGGGAAGTTCGACTCCACCGATGAATGCGAATCCGAAACTCTGTGCGATCGGCGCGGTGAGCAGTACGCAGTCACTCTCGAATGATTCACCCGTATCCAAGGTTGTCGACCAGCCACCGTGCTCATTCGCCAGCACGGAGAACACAAGTGATGAAGTTCGGATATCAAGATCTCGCGCAAGATACTTTGCGATGTCGGTCATGCCTTTGTTTCCCACGTACCGTGGGTAGCCATCCTGCTCGGCTCCGAATCCACGGCACCACTCACGCACGATTTCAGATGCCAGCCACTCGTCGACCATCGCGGCGAATTCAGGGTCGCGAACCGTGAAGAACTGCGCACCGTGGTCGAATACACCGTGACCGATACGACGGGTGGCAAGCCGGCCACCGACGCCGCGACCTTTGTCGAGAATGACAACGTCGTGGCCTGCAGCTGTGAAGGTGCGACCGGCTACGAGGCCGGACAAACCCGCGCCAACGATCGTTGCTTTCATCGGCGCGAGACTAGGCCGAGGTCTTGATGGCGCGCGACGTGTGCCGGAAGGAACGCTCTGCACGTCGAAGAAAGCCGATCAGCTCCTTGTTGAAGGTGGAAGCGTGTTCGACCATGAAGCCATGGGCGGCACCGGAGATGACTACCAATTCGGCAGTTGGGATCTTCTCGGCAAGCAATTCACTGTCACCCCGCGGGGTGAGGATGTCTTGATTCCCGACGATGATGAGAGTCGGTACGCGGATGTCGCGAACGCCGTCGGCCAGTACCTCGAGTTGTTGATCGCTCATGAGGATTGCATTGACCTGCGCCTGGAAATCAGTGCCGGGGCGACCGAGAGCGAACGGTCCGAGCCAACCGAGTGCCGGCCAGAGGCGCCGGAAGGAACGTGGCCCGATGACCCAGCGCGCGGCTTCACGGCCGAGTGCACCCATGCCTTTGGTTGTTGCGAGGTAGGACCACTTGTTCAGCAACTCGCGCCGCCACTCGGGATTCGTTCCCGAAGTGCACGCGAGAGTGAGCGATCGGGTGCGGTGTGGATACTTGACCGCGATGATCTGCGCGACGGCGCCACCCATCGAGGCGCCAACCACGTGCGCCTTCTCTATTCCTTCGGCGTCGAGGACGGCGATCGCATCGTCGGCCATGTCTTCCAAAGTGAATTGACGTGTGGGGCGATCGCTTCGACCGACTCCGCGATTGTCCGGAGCGATGATCTTGTAGAGCGGAGCGAGGGCAAGACGTTGCATGTCCCAACCGTGGAGGTCGGCGCCCAGGCCTTGGATCATGAGGACGGGAGGTGCACCGGGTCGACCGGTGGCTTGGTAGTGGATGCGCGTTCCGTCGGCGACGGTGACGTACGACATCACGCGGCTCTCTGTGCAGCGGGAACCCGCACGACGCTCGGCCATTCGAAGAGACGCGCGATGACTTCATGAGTTGTATGACGTGGAGCGAAATGGATCTGTCGCGAATTGTCGCTGTGGTGTGCGAGCCGACCGTGACGAAGCGTCTCGACCACGTGGTCGGGAACCGGTGCCCCGGCCACGTTTGCAAGTTGACGTGCGACCCACCAACCGGGACCAACGACCGGGACCGGGAGACGCTTACCGATCAGCGCGGCCTTGCGGGCAGTGATTGAGCCGTCGGCCATGACATTGATCGAACCGTCGAATCGGTGTTGCGCGGCGAGCGTGAACGCGAGCGCAGCGTCGTGGTCTTCAATCACGGTGAATTCGGGGTCGCCGGCCAGGAGAAACGGAACCGCGGGAAGCCGAAGTAGTCGACCGAGCGGACTCGGCACGTGGGCGCCGAGCACCGACGCTAAGCGGAGATTCGTGACCGCAACGCCACGGCTCGCGCGCAGGTCGGCAGCTTGTCGCTCGAGAAAGTGAAGCATGCGCCCGTACCTTGATGCCGGTGCGGTCGAGGTGAATTCATTGGGTGTGAGAGGGGCGTGACTACGGGTGCCGTACACCTCGAGACCTGAACGCAACACCACGGCTTCGAGCGATTGCGATTGATGAGCAGCGTCGAACACCGCACGGCCGACATCGGACGTCGTTCGGTCGGCTTCGTCCGGGGAAAGACGTGCATTCGGTTCCCAAACACCCAAGTGAACGATGAGATGCGGATCGAAGTCCATGATGATCTGTGCAACGTTTGCCGTTTGATTGAGTGCCACGCGCTTGAACTTCGTGCGGTTGAGACGCCGACGTGGTGGGTCGGCATCGACTCCCAGAATCGAACCCACCCACGGCTGTTCCTCGAGCATCAGGGTGGCCAGTGATCCGAGTTCACCACCACATCCCGTGACGAGAACCTTTTGACCGGCCATGAATCAGCGCAATTCGTGAACGCGCAGAATGAGTTCGCGAGCGAATGGGTCGAGCTGGCGACCCGCGATGCGTTCTGTGATGGTGATCGCCGCAGACGGGTCATCGACGAGACCGCTCCAGCGAATGTAGCCACCCATGATGCCGATGATGCGGTCGCCAACTTCCTCGGCGTGAATCAAGACCTTGGCGTCGCCATTGAGAAGTTGATGGAGTTCGTTGTAGAACGACCGAAGCCACGCATCGATGTCGTCGGCCCCCGTGAGTGGACGGTGGAGAAAGGGGAGATTGAGTTCCTCGTAGCTGTGCAGGTTGTGCGGTGCTCCGATGATCGAGATGACCCTCGCAAAGTTGTTCTCTCGCAGCCAGATGATTTCCTCTTGGCGTCGGACACGGCGGTGGTTGACGCCGTATCCGCCGGGACGCTCGCACACGGCGAGTCGGTCCTTGATGATCCAGGTGAAGTTTCTCGGCTGGATCCCGAGGGCCCATTTTCCACGCAATTTCGGAGGCATTACTCCAACCTTAGACGTTGTCGACTGCGAATGACCCGTCTGCCACCACCAATTTCGCAACCTGGATGCACCCCGCGGGCCACGTCTAGTACGCGATCGATGGTGGCGGCGTCGGGTGGATACGGATTTTCGAGCCATCCGCGGATGGCTCGACGTGCGAGTGGAAGCGGTGCTGCCGCGAGCTGCGGAGCGTCGTGAACGTCGATCGCCTCGGCAAGAAACTGAAGAAAGTCCTCGTCGTCGGCCACGAGACGTGACTCGCGCGCAACGAGGGCCGCAACATCACGCTGCGCGATCTCGTTCATCAGAGGCAACAATTCGTTTCTCACACGATTACGCCGAAAGCGAGCATCACTGTTGGTTGGATCCTCGACGAAGTTGATCCCGACTTCACGACACAATCTGCGTGTTTCCGAACGTCGAAGTGCAAGCAACGGTTTGCTGTGAGACCAACGCATTCCACTCAAGCCGTCGGTCGAAGAACCACGCATCAAGTTGAGCAGCACGGTTTCGGCCTGGTCATCAGCTGTGTGGCCGGTGAGAACATCGGGCGGCAGTAGCGCGCGCCTGGCTTGCCGTGCCCGGGCTTCGAGGTTCGGACCATCAGCCAAATCTGCGCGGAGCTGAACGAAGTTGACGCCAAGACTCTGGCAGAGAATCTTGACGAGCTCGCCTTCGTCGGCCGAACCTGGTCGGAGTCCGTGGTCGACGTGAAATGCGGTGACCTTCAACGAGGCTCGAACGGCGAGTGCGAGCATCGCCATCGAGTCGGCGCCGCCCGAGACCGCCAGGTTGACGTGCGTGAGTGCTGAGGGGAAGTTGGTTCGTGAGAGAAGGTCGTGGACGAAGGCTGTCTCGACACCCTCGGTCAGCGGGTGGAGCCTGCTTCGTTCAGGGGGCATCTACTTCTTGCGACGCCCCGGGTAGCGCGAGCCACTCACCTTGGTGACGTAACCGACGACGACCGAAAGAAGGGCACCAGCACTGGCGAGAGCGAGAACGACACCGATCCACCAGTGCCAAGGGTTTGCTGCGATCATGACCAACATCGTAGCGACGTCGGGGCGTCAGGGTTCGAAAGTGTGCGCAACTTCGTCGATCGCCGCCACGAAACGACCGAGCGATGCTTCGAGCGTGACAAGTTCTGCCGGCGTGAACGAACTAAGGATGTGGCTCATGGCCTTGAATCGACGTTCGCTGATGACAGCGTGACGCTTGCGGCCTTCGGTGGTGACGCTGACGGTTACGACGCGTCCATCGGATGGGAGCGCGCTGCGCTTGGCAAGGTCGAGTTTCTCGAGGCGTTGAATCGCGCGCGTTGCAGTGGACGGGTCGACGTGAAGGGCCTCGGCCAAGTCACCCATTCGCCAACTTTCCCTTTCGACCAAGAGATCGAGCGTGTCGACCTGACCTGGGTCGAGTGCAGAGTCGCCTTGACCGAACAACTTGTCACGGATCGATGATGCAGCGGCACCGCGACGTAGTTCGCGCCATGAAAGTGCGATGCTTGCGACAATGTCGATATCGGGAACCGCCGACGCAAGGGAGTCGGTCGTCTCGGGCAGGCGTTGGGGGGTGCTGCTCACGTCCAAAACGCTAGCGAATCGTGGGTCCATTGAGCCGCCTGAACGACACGATTTGTCCTCCGATTGCTCGGTAATCTCGAAGATGAAGGGAGAAAAATGTTTAGACAGGGCAAGAAAGATGGTGCGATGAGGATTCTCACGAGAGTCGTTGTGGTGGCTGGCATTGTCGCTTCGATCGGGTCCGTGGCCAATCACGTTGGTGCCAGCGCTGTTCCGCTTCCCGCCGGAGCGGGAGATTTTGTTCCGACTGTCGATTTCGGCAGTGCTCTCAAAGATCTTGTTTCCTTGGCGAGCACGCCGTGCAAGGTGTCGCAGAGCAATGTGTCTGAACTGCCGACTGGCGACACCCTCACGCTGCCCGCAACCGACTTGATGAAGGCGCTGACGATCGGCAGAGCGGTTGCAGCAAAGAATGATTCGTTGGTCGCAATGTCGTGCACCGCCGGCCTGTCCTTGGCCGGCACCGAGAAGTCGATCAGCGGAACGATCACCAACGCGACGCTCGGCTTATCGGGCAGCTTTGCTCTGAAGTGCCAGTTCAAGCAGGACTTGAAGGTCAGCGCCGACCTGAGCGTCGGTATGTCACTCGCGCGTGGCGCGTCTCTCGAGGTGAAGAGTGGCGACAACACGATCCCGATGACCTGTGCGATGGCGGCAACGCTGAGCGACGGCACGTCAATGTCGGGTGTCGTCGATGGCTCGGCCACCGTCGGCACGATCAATTCTGATGCGTGCACCGGAGACACGCAGCGTTCGTGCGTTCCGCTGTCGATCTCTGCCACCGTGACCGTAACGTCAACGTCAGGCAAGCTGGCCGGATACATCGGAAGTGGAACCTACGAGCTCAGGCCGTCCTTCACTGTCCCACCTTTGAACGACAACCTCGGTTCGTTTCTCTCGTTACTTGGTAAGTCGTCGGTGAGGACCAGCAGTTTGCATCCGCGCGTGGCAGGCAACACCGGTTCGATGAAGATCACCTTCACTCCCGGCGCGGCCCGCACCGAGATCATCTATCCCGTCGTCACTTCCTCGGGAGCATCGACGCTTTCGCTGGGTGGCTACTTTTCGGCGACAGGTCCGAGGTCGGCTAACTGTCTCTTTTCCGCCGCGAAGGGGAAGAAGTCGTACGTCTTTGCCAAGGTGAAGTCGGGAGCAGATGGTTCAACTCCAACGAAGACACTGACAAGTGCGCAATACGGAGCAATCAAAAAGCAGCTTGCCGCAAAACCCGGATCAGCACTCAAGATGACTGTCGCATGCGGAACGGCCAAGGCCACGCAGTCGGTGACGCTTGGCTGACTGATCAGCGCATGATCACGGCGTCGGGACCCCAAGGGGTCACCTCGCCGGGTTCCTGAAAACGATCGGGCAACTCTTCGATCATGTTCAAGGTCGCGGCAAAGCGTCCGATACCAACGAACAAGGAGACGTTGAATCCGAGTTCTACGATCTCGGCGTCGGTGAAGTGTTTTTTCATGTTGTCGTAGAAGGCATCGTCGATCGCGAGATGGTTCGTTGCGAACAACTCGCCGAATCGAATCGCGATGAGCTCACGTTCCGTGAGGCCATCTGCCTCCATCGGCTTCTCGAGCGAACACACAAGGTCTTCGTTCAATCCATCGGCAAGGGCATCGGGGTAGCGGATTGCCATGCAACTACGGCACTGATTGTGGAACGCGACGCGAAGACGAACGAGTTCGATGAGTCGTGGTGGCAAGGTGCGATGAATCTTCAGCGAGGCAGCAAACGCCGACATGCCCTTCGTCATCTCCGGCGCGTGCGCGAAGATGCGGGTTAATCCGAGTTCGAGCGGAGTCTTATCGTCGGCCCGGCTCATCTTGCGGATGTCTTCGGGCAGTTCTTCGACGGAGAGTTTGCGGAGACGCGTCATGCCAGAACTTTACGCCAAAAAGCCGCCCCAGATTTCTGCTGAGGTATCAGTTGGTGGCGAAGAATTCGACGAGATTATCGACCTGAACCGACATGGTGTCGCGCCACGTGTCCCTGAAACCCGCGGGTGATTCGGCTGCGATCGAATCGAGGTAGTCGAGAACCATCTGGGGAATCCCGGGCATCGTGGGTACGACTTCCATGTACAAGGAGAAGTCACTGCAGGCCTGATGCCCGCCGTTCGGTAGGTCGACCCGTCGATTACGGGGATTGAGAGTTGAAAGCACAGTCCAGATCGGGTCGGCGTCGCTGGATGGTGGAGTTGTGACGTCACCGGACCCGACGAGGAGCAAGGTGGGCACGTTGATGCGGCGGATCAGATCGTTCGGGAGCGTGCGTGTGTAGGCCTGCGCGCCGGCTATCGCCCTGACGCGTCGATCAGGCTGGACGCCGTGCATGCCGGTTGACGAGATGATCGCGGTGAGCCCCCCGTAGCTGTGCCCCGCCACGTAAACGCGATCGGTGTTAATCGCAAATTCCGACAGCAGGGTTTCTGCTTGAGGTGCTAGGAGCTGATCGATCGTGAAAGAGATGTCGCCCAGTCGCTGGATC
This sequence comes from uncultured Bifidobacterium sp., assembly GCA_964343885.1. Taxonomy (GTDB): domain Bacteria; phylum Actinomycetota; class Acidimicrobiia; order Acidimicrobiales; family Ilumatobacteraceae; genus F1-20-MAGs119. Next base: position 8,566 of record CAYFLC010000019.1, on the reverse strand, counting down.
TCGTTCGTTTGGTCGTCGACGTTTTTTCCGGTGAGCCAGTCGGTCAGAGTGTCGCCCGGATGATCGGGAACGGCAACGATAAAACCGTTCTCAGCGAGCGCTTCGCACAGTTGGCTGTAGTTCTGTCGGAGCCCGGTGCGTCCGTGAGACCAGATGATGAGCGGAAGCCTCTGCGACGTTGGTTGCGCGGCATTCAGAGCCTTGGTCGAAGGAAGCGCGATCCCGGGGAGCAATTCGTACGATGCGAAATCGCCCGCGGTTGCGTCGGTTGGATACCACACGTCGAGGCCGAGCACTCGGTCGCCACGCGTTGAATCGACGATGAGTGTGCTGCCATGACCGATCGACCGTGTGCTCATCGAGCGTGTGAATGGGTCGCAGGGGCGAAACGATCGAACCAGTTCGGATTCCGCGTTTGAACGTAGACGTCCCCGGGACCTTCGAATTCGAAGACCAAACCTTCACCGGAGAAGAGCGAATTCTTCCATCCGTCGGCCGCCTTCTTCAGAGTCATTTTCACCGATGTATTGACGGCCACCATGTGACCACTATCGACAACGATGCGTTCACCAGCGGCAAGTTTCACGACTTCGAGTGCGCCGTATGCACCAACCAGCATGATGCCCTCGCCGGAAGTGTGAATGAGGAATGCCCCCTCGCCACCGATCAGCGACTTCATGCCACCCCATCGTGGGTCGATCGTGATTCCCATCGACGAAGCGATCCACGATGAGTGAGCAAGTATCCACGAATCGGTGGTGGTTGATCGCAAGATCACTGAGTCGCCGGGCAAACCCATCGCGAGATCGACGAAACCGCCATTTGGGCCTGCAGTTGCCGTTGTCTGAAAGAACGATTCGCCACCGAGTGCAGACCGCTTGAGGGACTTCAAAAAGCCGCCCTCCATCTTTCCCTCGAGAACCACATCCGGGGACATCGCATACATCGCGCCCGATTCGAGTCGCATTTGTTCGTTTGCCGCCAGCGTGGCGCGGGCGGTGGAATACGCGGGTTGGTGTCTGATTTCGAGGTCCATGCGCAGACACTAACGTCTCGACATGGCTGAATTCACGGGAAAAGTTGCAATCGTCACCGGCGCATCAAGCGGTATCGGCGAGGGAATTGCGCGCCACCTTGCCGATCTCGGCGCAACCGTCGTCGTGAACTCGTCCTCGAGCGTCGAGTCGGGCACTGCAGTCGCGAAGTCGCTCGGGAACGGCTCGACATACATGCGTGGCGACATTTCAAAAAAGGATGATTGCGTGCGAATCATCGACGAGACGATTGCGAAGTACGGCAAGCTTGACGTGCTGGTCAACAACGCAGGTTGGACCACACCGATTCCTCATCACGATCTCGAGGCGCTCACCGATGAAATCTTCATGAAGACGTTCGAAGTGAATGTCTACGGAACATGGTGGCTCAGCAAGATGGCGGTGCCACACCTGAAGAGGTCGGAAGACGGAAACATCGTGAATGTCACATCGGTAGCCGGCGTGCGACAAGTCGGCAGTTCGATGGCGTATTCGATGACCAAAGCGGCTCTCAATCAGATGACAAAACTGATGGCAAAGAGTTGCTGGCCGGTCCGTGTGAACGCGGTTGCGCCCGGTCTGATCGCAACCCCGTGGACCGCCGATTGGGGGCCAACACATGAAGCGGTCAAGGCGGTGGCGCCATTGAAGCGTTCGGGAACTCCCGAGGACTGTTCGGAAGCCACAGTCGCATTGCTACGCAGCAAGTATGTGACGGGTCAGATCTTTGTCGTCGACGGTGGACTGACGCTCGTTCAGTAGCGAACAGTTAGCGACTGCGAACGAGGCGGCCCGGACGCTCGCCCGTGTCGGTGTCGTTCTCGCGTGTCACGACACCATTGACCAGAGTTGCGCGATAACCCGTTGACGGCTGAAGCACGCGCGAACCGCCTGCAGGCAGGTCGTGACGCACGAACGGCGCGTGGATCGTGAGATCGTCGAAGTTGATGACGTTGATGTCGGCTCGCTTGCCAACCTCGAGCGAACCGCGGTCGGTGAGACCGTAGAGATCGGCATTGTTCTTCGAAAGCTTCCGCACCGCGAACTCGAGACCAAGCCGCGGTCCACGTGAGCGGTCGCGAACCCAGTGTGTGAGGTGGAATGTCGGCATCGTGCAGTCGCAAATGAAATTGACGTGGGCACCCGCGTCGGAGAGCCCGGTGACACTGTCGGGATGCATCAGCATTTCGTGACTGGCGTCGAGGTTTGCTTTCGCGAAATTCGAACCGAAGACCGCATAGAACGCGCGACCTTCGTCTTCGAGCAGCAGGTCGTACATCAACGACTCTGCACTCACGCCGAGTTTGCGCGAACGCCCAACCACTGATTCATCGCGTTCGGGTTCGTAGTTGATGGGGAAGGTGAGCGGGAATGTGGCACTGAGTGCGCGTGCGTAGAGACCAACGACTGACTGCATGGACCCGGCGTTCTCGGACGGAACACTTCGGTCGGCGAGAACTGCCGCTTTGACTTCGGGCTTGCGCATTTCGCGAACCCGCTCGGGCAATGGGAGGTGTGCAAGGTCGCGCAGGTAGGTCGCCTTGCGCATGAACATGTGGTATGTACCGAGGCTTGTCATCACCGTGACCGCACGAGGGGCAACTTGGGGACGCAACTGTGCGCCGTTGGCGTTTTCGTGCGACACAGCTGCGAGAACGTCGCGCCAGTGGTCGACGTCTTCTGCAATCTGCACCGTGGTGAACGTGACGGGTCGTCCACTCGCGCGCGAAAGATCGGCGAACATCATCACTTCGTCGACGGGTTTTGCACGTTCACCACCGAGTGCTTCGAGCGCCCCGACGGTTCCTGCGGGAATGGCCTCGAAGACGCCGCGGCCCATCGCTTTGGCGATCGCCGAGAGTTCTTCTTCCGCGGCGAATGTTCCCGGCACCGGTTTGCCGGACAGAGAGCGGTGCCCGATGGTGCGCGACGTAGTGAAACCAAGTGAGCCCGCGCTCATCGCTTCGCCAACCAACCGAGCCATCGTGGAGATCTCTTCGGGAGTCGCATCGAGATTCTCGACGCCACGCTGGCCCATGGCATAGAAGCGCAGAGCACCGTGGGCAACCTGCGTGCCGATGTCGAGTGAGTAGCGACGTGTAGCGAGATAGTCGAGGTATTCAGGGAATGTTTCCCAGGCTCCCCACGGAATTCCTTCGGCCAACGCACTGCCGGGAATGTCTTCGACACCCTCCATCAATTCGATGAGCGGGGCCTCGTCGCCCGGTCGCACCGGTGCGAAACCAACACCACAGTTCCCCATGACGAGTGTTGTCACGCCGTTCGTGGCAGATGGCTCGAGGTCTTCATCCCAGGTCACCTGACCGTCGTAGTGGGTGTGCACATCGACCCAACCAGGGGTGACGAGATGTCCGTCGGCCTCGATTCGGCGCTTGGCGTCGCCGTCGACTTTTCCGCCGACGTGCGTGATGATGCCGTTGGAGACTGCGATATCACCGACCGAGGCTTCGCGGCCCGTTCCGTCGACGATTTTCCCCCCACTGATGACGATGTCGTGCATCAGAGAATTTTAGTGTGCGAGGGTTACCACTTTCACATGGTGCGATTCATGAGTGCGATGGTGCGACGGGCAGGACGCCGGGTCCGACGTTCGATTGCATCGGCCATGAGTGGCAGCCGAAGGGCGGAATTAATGCCGATGAACCGCAGCGGTTCGGGCTCCCAGTTCCTTGAGATATGGCGTGCAATGGGCAAAGCGAGGTCGGCGGAGTCGACACCGGTGATTGCTGCCGCAACGGTACGACCCGCGAGATGGGCAAGGGCAACCCCGTCGCCGACATAGCCACCTGCTCGGATGCGGCGTGTCGCGCGGTCGATAGTGACCGAAGGGTGCCAGTCTCGCGGCAAGGCGAGTGGGCCACCCCAACGGTGCGTGACCCGACTATTGCGTGTCGCAGGAAAGAGCGTGTGCATCGATTCGACGATTCGATCATGAACGCGCGGATCGACATCGAAGTGAGACGCAACTCGGCTCGCAAAGCGATAGCCAGCACCACGTCCCCCGAAAGCAATGCGCCCGTCGGCGGTACGTTGCGCATACGTCACCATGTGGCGGCCCTCGGCGAGCGTCTCGCGCGCAGTCCACCCGATCTCGGACCACGCGCCTTCGCTCAGGGGCTCGGTGGCAATCATGTACGAATAAAGAGGAACGACGTGTCGGTGCTGGGCCTTGATCGCAGGCGTGAAGGCCTCGGTGGCACGCACCACCCACGGGGCTCGAAGACGGATTGGAGTATTGCCAAAGTCACCGGTGACTCCCGCGTCATCAATCGTTCCCACGCGCAAGCCGAGTGCAAACCGAACACCGAGCGAACGTGCACGTGCAGACAGGCCGTTGACGAGTTTCATCGGATGCACGACGGCGCAGTGGGGTGTGAACGTTCCGCCAATTGCGCCGTGAATGCGAACTCGATCCCGAAGTTCATCGACAGAGATCACATGAAGGTCATGGTCCGTTAGCCCGAATGCTTGTGCTTCGACGACGGCCTGTTTGGCTCGTTCAAGCTGAGCCGGATTCGTTGCGGCGGTGACGCTGCCCGAGAATCGCCAATCGCAGTCGATCTTGTTTTCTGTGACATATCGGCCGACATCGACAACGGATGCGATCGCTGCTTGTTGCATCGCACTTGCGGCATCTCGACCATGCAGTGCAACCAGCGATGCCATGTCGATCGGTAATAGCCCGCTACACCAACCGCCATTGCGACCGCTTGCGCCGTATCCGGGCGCCACTGCGTCGATGATGACGACGTCGAGGTCGGGTCGTTGCTCCTTGATGAAAATTGCCGACCACAACCCTGTGTATCCGGCACCGACGATGATGACATCGGCCGTTGAGCGGTCGGCAACGGATGACTGGGGCGGATCAGTTCGCTCGGCGAGCCACAGCGAGTCGGGCCACGACCGGAACATGAGTCGGCTGTCCTTCAGGGCGTTACTGTGCCACGGCCAGCCACGAGGGGGAGGTCGAGGAATGTGCGAATACCGACCGGTCCGGCACAGACCGCGGGTATTGCGTGGACAGCCCGCATTGCCGTGCCGACCAGCCCACTGGTGGTCCATTTGTTGGCTTCGAAGTGAAGTTTCGGTTCACCGTCGATGGTGCACACCCAGGCCGGACTCTGCCACTGCGGTGCCACCGATTTATGTGCCTTGTAAATCGCCTCGAGTCGGATGACGTCGCGTCCATGGGCGACGCCGCACCACTCCCAACGTTGGCCGGCAACCGTGCCTTTCGGAACCGGGCCGGCCGCGATCGTGAGATCTTCCGTTGCGAGTTCGACTTCGGATTCGACGGTCAATTCATCGAGCTCAAGGCCCAAGCCGTCGGCGATCATGAGAACGCTTTCTTCGAACAGCCCACTCAACCACTTGCGGTAACGAGCGGTATGGGCTTCGTACCTCTCTGGTGTGAACGAGAAACCCATGACATCAAAAATGATTTGCGGCGAGGGGTAGAAGGAAAAGTCGGAGTGTTCGCGCACGAGCACGGAATTGATGCTCGAACAATGCGACGAAAAAATAAGTGGAATCAACTCGGCCATGAACCCCGGGTTCACGCCGGTTCCGTGCAATGAGACACCACCCTGTTTGCACGCCGACTCGAGACGGGCGACCACATCAGGCCCGTATGCCTTCGGATACACGTAGCCCACGGTGGTGATGACGTTCTTCCCGCTGGCGAGGAGAGTGCAGATGTCTTTCGTGTCTTTGTCGGGGTCTTCATTCACCTGCGCGGCTGACAATGGCATGTGCAGCACGACATCGGCGTCGATCGAGAGTATTTCGTCGAGGTTGTTCGTCGCCGCCACACCGCACGGTGCTTCGCCGATGAGTTCGCCAACATCACGCCCTGATTTGCCCGGTGTCGAGACGTAGCAGCCCACAAGGTCGTAATCGGAATGCCGAATGATCGACTTCACACTTGCGGCACCGACGTTTCCCGTTCCCCACTGAATCACGCGGTACGTCATGTCAGTTCACCTTTCGTTCGAAGCCGGCCCAGAACTCTTCACGAAGCTTGAACTTCTGCAGCTTCCCCGTGGCGGTGCGGGCGAGTACATCGCGGAATTCGATGCGTTTCGGACACTTGTAACCAGCGAGTTTTGTCTTTGTATAGGCGATCAATTCATCTTCGGTGAGTGAAGATCCGGGAGACTTGACGACAAGCGCGAGAACGAGTTCGCCCCACTTTTCATCGGGAACCCCGATGACGGCAACCTCGGCGACTTCAGGATGCGAAAAGACGGCATCTTCAACTTCGATCGAACTGACGTTCTCGCCGCCCGAGATGATGACGTCTTTCTTGCGGTCGGAGATGGTGAGATACGAATCGGCACCGATGGTTCCTCCGTCACCCGTATGGAACCATCCGTCGACGATCGCCTTTGCCGTCTCCTCTGGTTGGTTCCAGTAGCCCTCCATCACAACGTTGCTGCGGGCCAAAACTTCTCCTTCGGCATCGACGCGAATCTCGACTCCGATTGCCGGTGCGCCTGCGGCACCGAGTCGGGCGGCACGTTCGCCGGGTGACAGCGAGTCGTACTCGGCTCGCTTGCGGTTCATCGTCAGCAGCGGTGCTGTCTCGGTGAGTCCGTAAATCTGTGCGAACTCCCAACCCAGCTCGGTTTCAACTCGCTCGATGGTGCGCGTGGGCGGAGGAGCGCCTGCGACCACGATGCGCACGCGGTCTCGACCCGGAATCGGACCGTTCCACGTGGCGGCGGCATCGAGGATCATGTTCACGACGGCGGGGGCGCCGCACAACATCGTGATGCCATGTTCGTCGACACGGCGAAGGATCTCGGCTCCATCGACCTTGCGGAGAATGACGTGGCGGCCACCCATGCCGGTGACCGCATAGACCATGCCCCATCCGTTGCAATGGAACTGGGGGAGTGTGTGCAGGTAGACGTCGCGGTCGTTGACACCCATCTGCCAACCGAACGTTGCGGCGTTGACCCACAGGTTGCGGTGCGTGAGTTGGACGCCCTTCGGACGTGCCGTCGTGCCGCTTGTGTAGTTGATGGTTGCTGTTGAATCTTCGTCCGGCGTCCACGGCCGCGGTTCGGTATCGAACTTGTAGAGAACTTCATCGGATTCCGAACCGATGACAAACCGATGCTTGGTTGTCACGCCAGCGAGAGCCTCATCAAGTTCCCGGTCGACAATCAACACGTCGGCCCCGCTGTGTTCGACGATGTACTTCACTTCCTCGGCGACGAGTCGGAAGTTCACGGGAACGAGAATTCGCCCGTAGCCACTGACACCGAAGAACGACGTGTACAAACGAGCAGAGTTGTGGCTGACGATCGCCACGCGTGCGCCCTGAGGAATTCCGAGCGCATCGAGAGCAGCGGCTTGGGCTCGGGCACGCTTGGCCACGTCGCCATACGTCAGGTTCGGCCAGGGTGAAGCGGGTTGATCTGGTTCGTCGACCAGCGCAATGCGATCGCCGTACACCTGTTCGGCGCGGCGGAGATGGTCGACGATTGTCAAGGGAACTTTCACTTTTTCCTCCTCGTCACCAACCCTAATGTTTCGACATGACCGGCCTGTCGGGGGAAGTTGAGGTGATCGAACTCCCCGTTGATCCGTCGACAATCACGAGAATCACTGGCTGGCAAATCGAGCACTATGCCGCGGAATTTCCGTCGTTCGATCACGCCGATTGGTCCGCTTTCTACGCACCGTGGGTCGAGCGAGACGAGGTTCGGCTGCCGATCATGCTCGCCGCAACGTCGAACGGCGAGATTGTGGGCGCGGTGGCGATCGTCGATCGCGATGATCTTGAAGACGTCGACGAATATTCACCGTGGATCGCCGCGTTGATTGTTGACCCGGAACTGAGGGGTCATGGAACTGGAAGCTTGCTGTTGAGTGCCGCACTCGAGAGATGCAGACGAGAGGGAATCGACCGCGTCTACCTCTGGACGCACGATCAAGCCGATTGGTATCGGCGACTCGGATGGACCGAAGAGCGACGCTGCGATTTTCGCAGTGTCGACATCACCATCTTTTCCCGCTGTTTGTGAACGGAGTGCTTGGCCTTACACCGAAATGCGCCAGGCAAAGCTGTGCTGCAACACGCGGGCAGGGCCGACGATGTCGAGTGAAGACTCGGCATAGGTGTTGAATGCGTTCGGCGGTCCTGACTGCGGTTCGATGCACCATCCGAGAGGTGACTCGTTGTAGACGACCCAGTAGTTGCACGAACTGGAAAGATCCACGCGAACATCGTCGATGACGAGGGTTGGTCCGTCAAGTAGATCGGTAAAGCAGTCATCCCAAGGACCCGCAGGAGGAGTCACACGTTGGGAAGTCGTCAGATAGTCGGTGTCGCGCACCAGCATGCTGCCGAACCGTGCGGTGTACGAATCAGGAATCCGAAACCAGGGATGCCAGCCAACTTGTGCCGGAAATTCGCGCTGGTCGCCGTGCACCGACATCTCGAGATGAAGAGAATCGGGACCGAGAGAAATTCGTTGTTCACACCACGATGGATATGGCCA
>CAYFLC010000018.1:8171-17322 GCA_964343885.1 uncultured Bifidobacterium sp. | reverse complement strand
CTCGGCGTAGTGACCCTCGACGACCGCCGCGAGTGCATCCCAGTTCGGCTGCGCATCGGGCCACGGAATGACGCCGTAGTACGGCGCGGCAGCCGCAACGGCGTCGGGACGCTGACATGCGAGCGTCAAAGTGAGCCCTCCGCCCATGCAGTAACCGACGACTCCGACCTTGCCACGACCCGTGCGTTCCTGAAGGAAGTCGACGGCGCCGCTCAGGTCCTTCCCCGCTTTGTCGAGCTTCAACGCCATCATCAACTTGCCGGCCTCGTCGGGTTCGCTTGCCGCCTCGCCGTGGTACAGGTCGGGCGCGAGAGCAGTGAAACCTTCTGCTGCGAAACGATCGGCCACGGCCTTGATGTGCGGCACGAGGCCCCACCACTCTTGGATCACGATGACACCCGGCCCGCCGCCGTCAGCGAGATAGCCCTGCCCGTTGGTTCCGTTGCTCTTGAATGTCACGAGTTCGCCCATGCGGACCAACCTACATTGCCGAACGCACCGTCAATTCGGTCGTGAGCGGAGCCTCGGAGACGATGCCCTTCTCGTGATCGGGGTCTTCCGCGCCATGGGAGCCGATGATGGTTGTCACCACAGCAAGTGGAACCGCCTCGACGTCGCGATGCCACGTTTCGCCCCGCACATCGTCGTCGACCATGTGCACGATCGCGTCGCCGAACGACTTGGGAAGTCTCGTTCCCACCGGCGTGGTGGCGATGACGTCGATTCCCGAGCAATAAGCCACGGCCGCCAACTGGCCTGCACCGATCGGTGTCCAGATGCTTGATCCTGCTGCGAACACGCCCGACACGAGCACCGCGTCGGCCTCTCCCACTGCCGCGGCCGCACGCTGGGGTTCGACGAGGTGCGTCGCGACGTCGGCACGCTCGAGCACCCTCACCATGTGGTCTGCACCGTGGTCGCCGTCGACGACACACACCTCGATGTCGAATGATTGCGCGAGCGCAACGGCGAGTTCCCAACTCCAGCCGTTGACAACGACCATCGCTCCGTTGGGGAATCGAGTCGCGAGATGTCCGGCGAGGTGCGCCGGGGTCGAGTCGCCATGCACTTCGTCGACGCACCGTCGCAACGTTTCACGGGGTTCGAGCGATGTGAGAAGTTCCGCACACAACCACCACAACGGCCCGCAAGACGGATGCTTCTCGACAATTCTCCGACAGGTGAGCACGAGGTTGGCGGGGTCGGAACCGAGGTACCGAAGCGCAGACGCCGTCTCGGCTACCAATTCCGGGGCATCGGCGTAACCCGCACGTGCCAGATACCTCAGGTGCTCGATCGGGTGCACTTCCTCCAACGTAGTGCCGGCTTGCTACCGTTTCACCCGTGGCAAATTCCCCCTCCGCAGACCTCGTCCTTTCCCCTCTGAAGGGTGACCCGCGCCCGCTTCGCGAATGGCTGACCACCTTTCACCTCGCGTCCGTCGTCATCGACCCGTTCACGAACGAAAGCTCATGGATTCTCGACACCGCCGCACGCATCCTGCGCTCGTTCTCCGGAGCCGCTGCCCGAGTGAACTTCATCGTCACGGCAACCGCCGACGAGGCGAAGCAGTTCCTCGGACCTCTCGCCGACGAGTTCCTCGTCTTCGCCGATCCCAACCGCGATGCGGTTCGCCAACTTGGTTTGCAGGTGTTGCCCGCATTCGTTTTCATTCAAGGCGACCTCTCAGTTCCGGCAGCGGCCGAAGGCTGGCGCCCGGTTGAGTGGCGCAAGGTGGCTCAGGCCATCGCAACCACCACATCCTGGTCGGCCCCGACGATTCCCGGCCCGAAAGACCCCAGCCCGTACGCCGGAACACCGGCACTCGTGTGACCCTCGCGCCCACCGGTCTTCCGGTTGAGGCGTGCATTACCGACCTCGTCGATGCGCTTGCGTCGCACGGTCGTTGCGTTCTCGTTGCGCCGCCCGGTTCGGGAAAAACCACGCTTGTGCCTCTGCGATTGGTCGAGTCGAGCCTGTTGTCAGGTAACGAGCGCATCATCATGCTCGAGCCACGCAAACTCGCCGCGCGTGCCGCAGCGCGTCGCATGGCTCAATTGCTGGGAGAGCGCGTCGGCGAGACGATCGGATACCAAACACGCGATGAACGCATCATCGGCCCGTCCACACGCATCGAGGTTCTGACCGAAGGCGTTCTCACGCGTCGCCTGCAGAACGACCCCGACCTGCCCGGTGTCGGCATCGTGATCTTCGACGAGGTGCACGAACGCAACCTTCCCGGCGACCTTGGCCTTGCACTTCTCTTGCACGCGCAGCGCTCGCTCGGCACGAACCAACGCATCATCCTCATGTCGGCGACCCCGGACACGGAACGCTGGTCCGCTTACCTGTCGAACGAAGACATACCGGCACCCGTGGTGTCGAGCGACGGCACGTTGTTCCCCGTCGACATCGACTGGTGGCAGGCACCGACGATTCGCAGGGGCCAGCGCCGCGAAGGTGACCGCCTGGAAAACAAGGTCGCCGACACGGTGTTCCGCGCCCTGCGCGAAACCGAGGGCGACATCCTCGTCTTCCTTCCGGGCATCGGCGAGATTCGTCGTGCAATCGAAACTTCGTCACGCGTGGTCGACGCAAACGTTGACCTCTTCCCTCTTGCCGGGGCGCTTTCGCAGGACGAGCAAGATGCTGCGCTCGCCCCCAGTCTCCCCGGCCATCGACGAATCGTGTTCTCCACCGACATCGCGGAAAGCTCGCTCACCGTCGATGGTGTTCGTGTGGTCATCGATTCGGGCCTCGCGCGCGCACCCCGTTTCGACCCCAACACCGGAATGTCGAAACTTCTTCTCGGCAACGTCAGTCGCGCGTCGGCCGACCAACGCGCGGGCCGCGCGGGCCGACTGGGCCCGGGTCGCGCCTACCGTTTGTGGCCACAGGCGGAACACCGCTCGCGCCGGCAGCAAGTTGAACCCGAGATCCTGCAGGTCGACCTTGCCGGTGTTGCACTCGAACTCGCAGCTTGGGGTGTCGACCCACATGAACTGCAATTTCTCGACGCCCCCCCGGCTGGAACATTCGAGCGAGCGCATGAACTGCTGTCGTTGCTCGACGCAATCGACAACGTGGGTCGCATCACCGATCGTGGCCGGGCGATGCTCGGCCTTCCCCTCCACCCGCGTTTGGCGGCGATGGTGGTGGGCGCACACGACACCGACGTGTGGACCGCGTGCCTCGTTGCCGCACTTCTTGAAGATCGCGATGTCGTCCGCACGGGCGGCATGAACCGCGACGCGATTCCCGAAGACATCGGCTGGCGCATCGAATGCGTCGACGAACTGTCGCACGACGACCGCATCGACCGGCGCGCGGCCGCCCGGGTTCGCGAACAAGCACGCGACATTCTCCGCCGTTCCGGACGCACCGCAACATCGGGTTCGGCCCGTCCCGACCATGTCGGCGCACTTCTGCTTCGGGCGTTTCCCGACCGGCTCGCAATCCACCGCACCGGTGCCGGCCAGTTCCAATTGCGCACCGGAACCGCTGCCTGGGTGCCGAAGGAATCGCACCTCGCCGACGAACAGTTCGTTGTTGCAGCCGACGTCGACGGCGACCGCAAGAACACCCGTATCCGCCTGGCGGCCGCCATTGCGGCCGACGACATCACCGATCTTCTTGCCGAACACATGACCGTGACGAATGTTGTTGCATGGGATCGCGAGCGCAACGACATCGTCAACCTCATCGAATGGCGCCTCGACAACATGAAGTTGCGCGAAGTGCGGCAGAAACCGACACCGGATGCCGCGACAACAGCCGCACTGATCGACCGCGTTCGCGCGACGAGCCTGCAGTGTCTTCCGTGGAATCCTCCCACGGAGTCACTCGTTGAACGCGTGCGCTTTCTCCATACACGCGACTCGGCATGGCCCGACTGGTCACCCAAGAATCTCATCGCAAGTCTCGAGCACTGGCTCGAGCCGTATCTTGCCGGTTGCGTGTCAATCAACGACATCGCCAACCTCGACCTAGCTCTCATTCTGCGCAGCGGGCTTCCCTATGAACTCGGACATCGGCTCGATGCGCTTGCCCCCGAACGAATCGAGTTGGCAAACGGACGAAGCCTCCGCATTACGTACCGCGGCGAAGAGCCACCGATGATCTCGGCACGCGCACAACACTTCTACGGCACGTCGTCACATCCGGCGATCATGAACGGAGCGGTGCCACTTGTCGTCGAACTTCTGTCACCTGCCGACCGCCCAATTCAGGTGACAAGCGACTTGCCCGCTTTCTGGTCGGGTTCATGGGCCGAAGTGCGCAAGGACATGGCCGGTCGTTACCCCAAGCACGACTGGCCGGTGAATCCCGCCACCTGACCTGCGCGAACGTGCATCGCACGATGTCCAGCACCTACCGTGTGGCCATGGCCGATTTCGACTTCACCGAACTCTTCCCCCTCGGGCCCGACACGACGCAATACCGTCTCATCACCACCGAAGGCGTTTCCACATTCGACACACCCGAAGGCACGTTCCTGAAGGTCGACCCCGCAGCAATCACACTGCTGACCAGCACCGCGATGCGCGACATTGCACACCTCCTACGTTCGAGCCACCTGCAGCAGTTGCGCAACATCCTCGACGACCCTGAAGCAAGCGAGAACGACCGCTTCGTTGCACTTGACCTTCTGAAGAACGCCAGCATTGCGGCCGGCGGAATTCTCCCCATGTGTCAAGACACCGGCACGGCAATCGTGAAAGGCAAGAAGGGCCAATACGTCTTCACCGGCGGCGGCGACGAAGAGGCGATTGCGAAGGGCGTGTACGACACTTACCTCACCAGCAACCTTCGCTACAGCCAGATGGCGGCGCTCAACATGTACGACGAGGTCAACACGGGCAACAACCTGCCCGCAGAAATCAAGGTGTCGGCCATCGACGGCAATGAATACAAGTTCCTCTTCATGGCCAAGGGCGGCGGCTCGGCGAACAAGAGCTACCTCTTTCAAGAAACGAAGGCGTTGCTGAACGAGAAGACCCTTCTCCCCTGGCTGTTCGACAAAATGAAAACCCTCGGCACCGCTGCGTGCCCGCCGTACCACCTTGCCGTTGTCATCGGCGGAACTTCGGCGGAACTCGCCGTCGAAACCGCGAAGCTTGCCAGCGCGCGCTACTTCGATGCCCTTCCCACCACCGGCAGCAAAACCGGCCATGCATTCCGTGACCTCGACCTCGAGGCGAAGGTGTTGAAGCTTGCACAAGACACCGGCATCGGCGCACAGTTCGGTGGCAAGTACTTCTGCCACGACGTGCGCATCATTCGCCTACCACGCCACGGCGCGAGTTGCCCCGTTGCATTCGCCGTCAGTTGCAGCGCCGACCGCCAGGCCCTGGGCAAGATCACCGCGAAGGGCGTGTTCATCGAGGAACTCGAGACCGACCCCGCACGTTTCCTTCCCGAAGTCACCGACGACGACCTCGACGGCGAAGTTGTGAAGATCGACCTCACACGACCCATGAGCGAAATCCGCGAGACACTTTCGAAGTATCCGGTGAAGACACGCGTCATGTTGACCGGACCGATGGTGGTCGCCCGCGACATCGCGCACGCGAAGATCAAGGAACGCCTCGACTCGGGCGGCGGTATGCCCCAATACCTGAAGGATTACTGCGTGTACTACGCCGGACCCGCAAAGACTCCTGAAGGAATGGCATCGGGTTCGTTCGGGCCCACCACGGCTGGTCGCATGGACAGCTACGTCGACGAATTCCAGGCCGCCGGCGGCAGTTTCGTCATGCTCGCAAAGGGCAACCGCTCACGCCAAGTCACCGATGCGTGCAAGGCACACGGTGGCTTCTACCTCGGTTCCATCGGCGGCCCCGCCGCACGACTCGCGCTCGACTGCATCACAAAGGTCGAAGTTCTCGAGTACGCCGAACTCGGCATGGAAGCGGTGTGGAAGATCGAAGTCCAGGACTTCCCCGCGTTCATCGTGGTCGACGACAAGGGCAACGACTTCTTCGACCTCGTGAACAAGCCAATGCCCGGCGCCACACCCGTCAATCTGAAGAAATAAACCTCGTTCACATGACAAACGGGCGAGGCATTCGCCCCGCCCGTTTTTAAGTCTCGCCAGATTGAAGAATTTCATCCTACGCATGAAACAGGCCGGTGGCTCTCGCCACCGGCCTGACTACTCGAGTGTCCCTGTGACGCCACCACGGGTAAGAACCAAGCGCGAGCCCGCTCCCTCTTTCGTTTTGTTGGAGTCGAAGACCGGAATCGAACCGGCACCTTCAATCTGGCGAGAATGACGTGCTGCCGTTACACCACTTCGACACCATCGTGGTGTGTGCAACGTGGTCAGGAAAACGGCAAAGGCGAGGCTTTCGCCTCGCCTTCAACCGCTCTTTCGCCAATGAGTACGTAGGAATCTACCGTCGTTACAACTCGCCGGCGAGAGCTCCCAAACGTGATTCACCTTCGACTGTTTGACCACCGCGAGCGAGGAAGTTCTGCATCGCGGTTCGCGAATCGGGGTTCGCAAGCAATCGATTGAAAGCCCCCGACTCACGCATCAGGTCGGGAATCAGATCACCATCGGCTCGCAACACCGACTCTTTCGCAGCGGCCACGGCGGCGGCCGGAAACTTTGCGATGCGTGCCACTAGGTCGTCGACGAAGGCCCACAGTTCGTCGCCATTGAGTGCGCGATTGACCCACCCCCACTTCTCGGCGGTGTCGGCATCGATGTCGTTGGAACCGAGAATCACCTCGAGCGCACGCGACCGACCGATGAGTCGTGGCAGTCGCACGGTTCCGCCGGCGCCGGGAACGATGCCGAGAGCAACCTCTGGTTGATTGAACACCGCACCGCCTCGCATCGCGAAACGCATGTCGCAGGCGAGTGCCAGTTCGCTGCCGCCGCCGCCCGCGCGACCCTCGATCACTGCGATGGTGGCCTTTGGCATGGTGCGGAAGTTCTCGCACATGCGGTCGAAATCATGCGGCTCGGTGGGCTCGGGCATGTCGGTGGGCATGTGCACGATCAGACCGACATCGAAGTGAGCGATGAAGAACCCAGGCACCGCCGAGGACAACACGACGACCTTCACATCGGGGTCGGCCGCCAGTTCGTGCGATACCCGCACCATGTCGGCATACAGCGCGAGATCGAAAAGATTGATGGGTGGATTGTCGATGACGACGCGCGCGACTCCCCCGTCGACCGATACCCGGATGACGGAGTAGCCGTCGTAGCTCACGACAACAGTGTCTTCAGTGCCGCGCGGGTGTTTGCCGACTCGTCGGAGTCTCCACCGAACTCGACGGCCGCAAAGTCGGTGACGCCGATGTCGGCGAGCGCAGCGATGCGCTCGGTCACTTCGGCAGCGGTACCGACGATCGCGATGTCGGCGGGACCAGCGGCACCTTCCTTGTCGAGCATCGCGCGATAGCTGGGCAATTGCCCGTACACGGCGAACACTTGCGATGCGCGTTCGCGTGCCTCGGCAACCTTCGTGGTGACACACACCGGCAATGCGGCGATGACGCGTTGCTTTGGCTTGCCAAGCTCTTCGGCGGCGCGCTGCAAGACGGGAATCGTGTGGTTGGCCAGGGTCGACGGGCCGGTGCACCATGTCAAGGTTCCGTCGGCCAGTGCGGCCGTGACGCGCAACATCTGCTCGCCCAACGCTGCGACAACCACACCGAAGGGCTGTGAACCCGCAACCGAAACTCCGGCGTGGGTCTTGTACACGTCGCCGTCGAACGACACGTTGCCGGTCTTGTTCAGCGATTGAAGAACGGTGAGGTACTCGCGCATGTGACGCACGGGCTTGTCGAACGACATTCCCATCATGTTCTCGATGACAATCTGATGGCTCAAACCGATTCCCAAACACAGTCGCCCACCAACTGCCGCGTTCACCGTGAGGCACTGCTGAGCGATCATCATCGGGTGACGCGGATACGTGGGCACCACTGCGGTGCCGAGTTCGATGCGCGGCACTTCGCGGCCAACCAACGCCAACAACGTCAACGCGTCGTGACCGAAGATCTGTGAACTCCAGTACGCGGCGAATCCATCGCGCTCGGCGCGCTTCGCCTCATCGATTACCTGATCGACGGTTCCGCTCTGCACGGCCGCCCCGAATAGCCCAATTTTCATGGACCGAACGTATCAGGGTCCTCAGGAAAGGCTGACCAGGTCGAGCCACGACTGGTTGAAGTAGTCGACTTCGCCGTCGGGCAACAGCAACACCTTGGTGGGCGCGAGGCGTTCGACGAATTCGGTGTCGTGGCTGACGAAGATGATCGCGCCCTTCCACGTGCTCAACGCGTCGGCGATTGCCTCGCGACTGGCTGGGTCGAGGTTATTGGTGGGTTCGTCGAGCAACAAGAGATTGTTGCGGCCCACCATCAACATCGCGAGTGCGAGCTTCGTCTTCTCACCACCCGACAACGTGCCCGATTCTTGGAACACCTTGCTACCCGACAGGCCGAACATGCCGAGGTATCCGCGCAGTTGCGTTTCGGTGAGGTTCAGGTGCGCAGGGGCTTCCTTGCGCATGTGGTCGATGAGGTTGGCGTACGGGTCGAGGTTGTCGTGCTCTTGGGCGTAGTAACCCATCTGCACGTGGTGACCGAACGCGAAATCGCCGATGCTTGCCTGGGTTTCGCCGGCGAGGATGCGCAACATACTGGTCTTTCCCGCACCGTTCAGGCCGAGGACGAGCAGTCGTTCTCCCCTGCCCAAGTCAAACGTCACGTCTTCGAAAATCGCCGGGCCACCGTACGCCTTCGACAGGTGTGAAACGTTGATGACGGTTTCGCCGGCCTGAGGTGGGTCGGGAAACTTCACCTTCAGCACGCGATCTTTCGACACGGCTTTGGTGCGTATTGCCTCCATGCGGTCGATGCGCTTTTCGATGCTGTGCGCCATCGATGCTTTGGTCGCCTTGGCACCGAAACGGTCGACGAGCGTTTGCAGACGATCGATTTCCTTCGATTCGAGCGCAGCCTTGCGCGCCTGACGCTTTTCGTCTTCTGCGCGTGCCGACTTGTACTGCGAGTACGTACCGCGATATTCGACCAGATTGCCGAGGTCGTCTTCGCCGGGGCGGTCGAGGTGCAGCACGCGCGTGATCGCCTCGTCGAGCAGTTCCAAGTCGTGGCTGATGACAAGCAG
>CAYFLC010000018.1:255-8161 GCA_964343885.1 uncultured Bifidobacterium sp. | reverse complement strand
GCGGCGACGTTCGCCACCGGACAGAACATTGAGTTTCAGATCAAGCCGGTCGGCCCGCAGGCCGAGGCCGGCGGCAATCGAGCGCGCTTCGCTCTCTGCCGCGTATCCGCCGTGCGAAGTGAAGAGATCCTGCGCCTTGGTGAACTTCGCGATGTTGGCTTCGCTCGCGTGCTCTTCCATCGCGATGCGCAACTTCTCGATGCGCGTCAGTTGTTCGTCGATGTTGCGGCCGGCGAGGATGTGCGTGATCGCCATGCGTCCGTCGAACTCGCCCGCCTGGCGCGGATCCTGCGACAGGTAACCGAATCCGCCCTTGCAGACGATCGAGCCGGCCGCTGGCTCGAGGTCGCCGCCGAGGGTCTTGAAGAACGTGGTCTTGCCCGCGCCATTACGGCCGACGAGACCGACCTTGTCTTTCGGCATGATGGTGAACGAGGCGCCCTCGACGATTGTCTTGCCACCCACCTCCACGGTGAGTGCGTTCACTTGCAGCATCAGCCGACCGAACTGGTAGGTGCAGCCGCGACAGTTGTGACCGGGGCCGCGGCGGATGTCGGCGCCGCTGCGGTTGTCGGAGTTGCGGCGGCCACGGTCGTGGTGACCCCGGGAGCAACCGACGGTGCTCCGGCAATGGTTGTCGACGTGGCCGGCACAACGGAGGTTGCCACTGCCGAAGTGGTTTGCGTGCTCATCGGCATCGTCGTGCCGCCGGCTGCGGGCATGACATCACGTAATACGCGACTGTCGTCCTGGAAATAGACCTTCATGCAGTCGCCGGGCGACGTTGGCGCGATACCAGCCGCGCGCGCGATGGCGGTTGCGAGAACCACACGACCGGCCGGGCTGGGGTGAATGCCATCGCCGCCGCGCACGGAACGCACGGCTGAAATTGCAGCCCAGTCGAGAAGCGTTGCATTCGGATGCGCGGCGACGAGTTCGTCGATGATCGTATTTACTTCCTTCTGCTGAGCTCGGAACACCGTGGTGTTCATCAAAACCACGGGGGTGTCACCGATCGCGGCGAAGATCTTGTCCATCGCCTTGCGATAGCGGTCTTTGTTGCCGTCGTAGTTCGTGCCGAGTTCCACCACAACCGCATCCCAACCTTCGTTCCAGCGCTTGTCGAGAACTTCCATACCGAACTCCGCGAACTGGCCGGCCTCGGCCTCGAGTGCGACATTCCAACCTTGTGGAACCAACAAACCGCAGGCTTCGTTGCCGTAGCGCTTCGCGATCGACGAGAGGATCGAGTCGCCGATCATGAGAAGACGATTGCCTTTGGCAACCGCGCCGAGCATCGCTCCCTTCAGAGCAGGGATCGACACCTCACTTGCGATGTCGGGAGGCAGCGTCGCAACCCCGACGAAGTCGTTGCCGGGAATACGCCCGACACCATCGAGCGTTCCGCCGTTGCCCGAACCACCACCGCCGCACGAAGCGACAAGTGCGAGCATGCCGGTGAGTGCAAGCGCCGAGAAGGGCGCGTTACGTCGACGAATCACGGACGCTTCCTCAACTCGTCGCGAATTTCTGTGAGCAGATCATTCGTTGTCGGGGCGGGTTTCGAGGCCGAGCTTCCCGACCTGAATCGGTTGTACAAGCGAATCACGAAGAACATCGCCAGCGACACGATGAGGAAGTTGATGGTGGCGGTCAGCAGAGACCCGAGCGGAATGAAGCTGCCGTTCAGGGTGACGCCCTTGTCGTTGAAATTCGGCGTCTTGCCGCCGAAGATCGCGCCGATAAGACCACCGAGAATTCCGGGATTGTCGGACCCGTTTCCGGCGAACGAGTCGATAATCGTCTTGAAGGTGGCACCCATCACGAATGCGACACCAAGTTCCACCACGTTGCCGCGATCGACGAATTCACGGAATTCGCGAATGAGCTTTCTCTGCTCCCGGAGCTTTTCGGTGGGGACCACGGGCATTTGCCCATTTTACGGTCGAAAGCGTCAGTTCTCCGCGCGATCCTCGAGATCAGAGAAGCGATCGACGTGCCGCAACGCAGGGAACAACACCCACCACGCGGCGGCGATTCCGACGGTTGCGATGCCGCCACCAACCACTGCTCCTGCGGTGCCGATGGCCTGTGACGCAACACCTGACTCGAATGCACCGAGCTCGTTCGACGCTCCGATGAACACATTCTCGACAGCGAGCACGCGGCCGCGCTTTTCGTCGGGAGTCACGAGGGGAACGATCGATCCGCGGATGAACACGCTCACCATGTCGGCAGCGCTGAGAACGACGATCGCGATGAACGCCACGACGTAGCTGTGCGTCACGCCGAGAACGACTGTCATCAAACCGAACACCGCAACGACGAGGAACAAGGTGTGTCCCACGCGTCGTTTCACCGGCTTCCACGCGAGGAAGATCGCCATGACAGCGGAACCAATGCCTACCGCCGCGCGCAACCATCCATAGGCAACGTCGCCGACATGCAGACGCTCTTCGGCGATGACCGGAAGCAATGCCACTGCCCCGCCGAACAAGACCGCAAACAGGTCGAGTGAAATCGCCGCAAGCAGAATCGGCGTCTTGCGAATGAACACCAAACCTTCGATGGCGTGACGGAACGTGGGCCGCTCGTGTGGCGTCGTCGTCACGACGTGCGGAACGTCGACACGAGAGAAACTCGCGATTGCCACGACTATGAGAACCGCAGACGTTGCGTATGCGACCCACGGGTCGATGCTGTACAACAGACCCGACGCCGCCGGCCCGAGAATCGCGGCGCCGGTCCACGTAGCCGACGACAAGGCCACCACTGCAGGCAATCCCCCCGATGGGGCTATTGCGGGCCAGATCGACCGCGATGCCGGCGCAACGAATGCGCGTGCAACCCCGTAGGCAAACGTGATGAGGAAGATCGGCGCGACGGCGGTCGGATTCGTGCGCGCATAGAACATGAGCGCAACGGCTGTTGCCAGTTCGCCCGTGACCGCGATCAAGACGATCTTGCGGCGATGGAAGCGGTCGGCGACAAGACCCGTCACCAAGACAAGGGCAGCGGCCGGCATGAACTCGACGAGGCCGATCCAGCCGATGTCGATCTCGCGGCCCGTGATGTCGTAGACCTGCTTGCCGAGCGCCGCGGCCTGGAGCATGAGCCCGGTGTAAAGACAGGTACCGAAGACCAACATCGCCCGAACGGCGGGTACCCGCAGAACGTCGCGCGACGTCAATTGGTGAGGAGGTTCCGCGGGGGCAGCGGGTTCGGCGGTTGACACTGCGACGACCATAGCCGACGCCAGATTCCGATAGACTAATAGTCTGATATTGGACGGAGAATCATGAGCAACATCGCCGACGAGACACGCTGGCTCGACGCAACCGCACAAGCCGACCTCGTTCGCACGGGACAGGTCTCATCGCGCGAACTCACCGACGCGGCGATCGAACGCATCGAATCAGTCGACCCAAAGTTGAATGCGGTCAACTACCGCTGGTTCGACCACGGGCGCGAGTTGGCCGAAGGTGTCGACAACGACAGACCACATTCGCACTTCGCCGGCGTTCCGTTTCTCCTGAAAGACCTCAACACGAACTACGCGGGTTTCCCGATTTCGAATGGCAACAAGGCCCTCAAGGCAATCAACTACACCCCGCAATTCTCGACAACGCTTGCGCAACGATTTTCGAAAGAACGGTTGATCATCCTCGGACGCACCACTTCTCCCGAGTGGGGCAGCGTTCCGCTGACCGAGCCCGAAGCGTGGGGAATCTCCCGCAATCCGTGGAACACCGATCACACGTGCGGAGGCTCGAGTGGCGGCTCGGCAGCCGCAGTTGCCGCCGGCATGGTGCCGATCGCGCATGCGGGCGACGGTGGCGGCTCGATTCGCGTTCCCGCATCCTGTTGCGGCCTCGTCGGATTGAAAGTGTCACAGGGTCGCATCTCGGTTGGGCCAACCCGACTCGAAACGAACCTCGGCGTCGAATTGTGCGTTACCCGCAGCGTCCGCGACACCGCGGCGATTCTCGACGCCGTGCACGGCCCCGGTGTTGGCGACCTCGTCATCGCACCCTCTCCGACGCGTCGATACATCGACGAAATCGGTGCGCCTCCGGGGCGTCTTCGTATCGGCTTCGCGACAACCAAGTTCACGGGTGAAGCAATCCACCCCGACTGCGTCGAGGCCGTCGAAAAGACGGCCAAGTTGCTCGAGTCGTTGGGCCACCACGTCGAGCCGACCTTTCCGGCGGCACTGAACGATCCAAAAGCTGCTGCGCGCTTCTCTGCACTGTGGGCAACAAACATGGCCACAACGCGTGACGGCCTGGCAACCATCCTCGGACGACCCGTCACGGAAAACGACGTCGAGTTGATGAACTGGGTGATGGCCGAATTCGCGAAGAATTTGTCGGCGGTCGACTACGCCAACGCGCTGAACGCAGCCGGCATGTTCCGGCGCAACGTCGCCCAGTGGTGGACCGACGGATGGGATCTGTTGCTCACACCCACCGTGTCGGCGCCTCCCCTGCCGGTCGGCATGTCGCGCAACAACCCCGCCGACCCGAACGAAACCGGGCGCATCTCGGTGGACTGGATTCCGTTCACTTCACAGTTCAACACCACGGGCCAACCGGCAATCAGTCTGCCGATGCACTGGAACGAAGCCGGCCTACCCGTTGGAATCCAGCTCGTCGCTGCCTACGGTCGCGAAGACATCTTGATCCGCATCGCAGCCGAACTTGAAACGTCGGCGCCGTGGGATCACCGTCACCCGAACATCTGAGTCAGCGAGCCGTCCAGCCGCCGTCAACGACGAGTGTTTGTCCCGTCATGAACGACGATGCATCACTCGCAAGAAACAAGAGCGCTCCATCAAGTTCGTGTTCGTAACCCATGCGCGGCATCGGTGAGTTGTTCTTGATGTAGCGCTGACTGCCTTCGTCGGATTCCATTCCCGCTGTCATTTCGGTTTCGAACCAGCCCGGACACATCGCATTGACACGAATTCCCTTGCGAGCCCATTGAAGTGCCATCTCGCGGGTGAGGTTGATGACCGCGCCCTTGCTCGCCGAGTAATTGGCCTGCTTGATTGGCGTTGCACCGATCATTCCCAGCATCGAGGCGATGTTGACGACGTTGCCCGAACCGCGTTCCACCATGCCGACACCGGCCAGTTTCATGAGGTGCCACGCCGCCGTCACGTTCACTTCCATCACTTCTTCGAAGGTCTCGAGTGTTTCGACCTCGATACCGCCCGTACGTGAAATACCTGCGTTGTTGATCAGGATGTCGATCCGACCGAAGTGGTCTTCGGCCGCGCTGATCAGCCTCTCGCGATCGGCAGTCAGCGTGACGTCGGTTGGCACGGCAAAACTTCCGGGAAGTTCCTTGACAACTGCGTCGAGCCGATCGGCCCGACGCGCCGCAACGACGACCTTTGCGCCGACCGAGTGGAGAATCTTCGCGAACCGAACACCAAGGCCCGATGACGCGCCGGTGACCACGGCGACGCGGCCGTCGAGTCGGAATTGAGAAAGCGGATCAAGCGTTTGTGGCACGATCTCTACCATGCCAGAAAACACCCCAGCCAACGAATCCCCGCTCGTCGTTCTCGTCCACGGCGCGTGGCATGGGGCGTGGTGTTGGGCCGCACTGCAGGCGGAACTCGACAACCGAGGCATCCCCTCGATCGCCGTCGACTTGCCCGGCCACGGAGCCTCGACCCTTCCGTTCGGCGACCTGTACGGCGATGCACAACACGTCGTCGACGTAGCCACACGATTTGGGCGACCCATCATTCTGGTTGGCCACTCGTACGGCGGCGGCGTCATCACCGAGGCCGGCCATCGCTTGCTCTCGGCACGGCAGGTTCCGTTGCGCCACCTCGTGTACCTCACGGCATTCTGTCTCGATGAAGGCGAAAGCGTCATGCAACTCGCGCAGCATCCGTCGGGCGGTCCGGTTGATCTCGGCGCTGCGATGAAACCCCTCGACAACGGCACATCGATTCTCGACCGCGCGTTGGCCGGACCGGCGCTTTACGGCAAGTGCCCTCCGGCCGCGATCGAATCAGCACTCGACAGACTCTGCCCACAGCCGTTTGCGACGTTGACACAGCCCGCCAATGGTGCACCGTGGAAGACGGTGCCGAGCACGTACGTCATCTGCACCGAGGACAAGTCGATTCACCCCGGACACCAGACCTACATGTCGGCACGCTGCTCGAAAGTCGTTTCACTCGCCACCGACCACTCCCCCTTCCTCTCGATGACACGCGAAACCGCCGACATCATTCAGGAAGTTGCGCGGTGAAGGTTCGCATCGGCTTCGGCCTCGGGGTACGCACTCGCCTCAATGACACCGGTTTCCTCGATGTGGTCGATGCTCTCGAGGATCTTCGTTACGACAGCCTGTGGGTGAGTGAACGCATCGGCGGCGAGTGCCCCGACCCCGTGGTCGCCATGTCGGTTGCGGCGGCGCGTACGAAGAAGTTGAAGTTCGGCATGAGCGTGATGGTTCTTCCCGGCCGCAATCCCGTGCTTCTCGCCAAACAGATGGCCACGCTCGACCGCATGTCGAACGGCCGTCTCCTCCCGGCTTTCGGTCTCGGGGTGGCCGACTCGGGCGAGCAGCAGGCGTTCAACGTCGAACGCACCGAACGAGCGAAGATCTTCGACGAAGCACTCACGGTGATGCGCAAGTGTTGGCTCGAGGAAGTCGTCAATTTCGAGGGCAAGCATTTCCAGTTCGACAACCTCAGGGTCGAACCGAAGCCGAAACAAACTCCCCCTGATGTCTGGCTCGGCGGAATCGCGCCGAGTGAATTGAAGCGCGTGGCGCGCATGAGCGACGGTTGGCTTCCGAGTTTCGTCATGCCCGACGACGCGGCCTCTGGTTGGGAAACGATCAACGTGCACGCCGACGAGTTGGGGCGCGAAATCGAGGACGAACACTTCGGGGTGCTGATCCCCTACCGATTCGGAGCCCTACCCGACGCACTCGTGAAAAGCCTCGCCGCCCGGCGCCCAGATCTGGCCGACCCAACGGTTCTGATTCCCGACGGATGGGACGGCCTCGTGAAGCGCATCAACGAATTCATCGCCATCGGTGCAAGCAAGTTCGTCGTGCTTCCCTTGGTGGAACCGAATGATCCTGCCGCTTGGATAAGTCACCTTGAAGAAGCAGCCCAAGTCGTCATTCCTCTGCAGACATAGCCTCGCCTGGCTCTTCACCTTTGCGATCACGCTCGGTGCCGTGCCGGCCACCGCGCACGCTCAGCCCGCACCTGCAAAAAAGTCTCACAAACCCCGCGTACTCATCGTCAGCGATTCGGTGTTCGCGATGCTCGGTGTAGCCGACAAGGCACTCGCCGAGCTGAACAAGACGGTGCCGGTGATTTTCGGCGGCCAGCCGTGCCAGAAGTTGTTGGTCTCCGGCTGCATGCCCGAAGTCAAACTCAGCGCCATGGCGCACTTCCGCGCCGAACGCGGCAAGTTCACCGACGCAATCGTGGTCGCCACTGGTTACAACGAAACCCATTCCGACGCCCTTCTCGAAGCTCTCACCGCATTCCGCAAAGAGGCGAAAAAACAGCATGTGAAGTTGATTTGGGCGACCTACCGCGTTGCCGGAAACGTGGTCGAAAAGTCGACCAACTTCAACAGGCAACTGCGTGCAGCTGCAGCGAAGGACAAGACTCTTGCTCTGTTCGACTGGAACTCGATCGCCGCCAAGAAGCCTTCGTGGTTCTCGGGCGACAAGATTCATCTCAGCCGCGGCGGAGCAGTGCAACTGGCGCGTCGACTCGGCAAGTTCCTGAAGTCGACTCTCGACTCACCTGCCAACGGCTAGAGCGTCGACCACAGGGCAAGCGTTGCGACCGCAGCGAGCAGTCGGTACCAGCCGAAACGTGACAGAGGCCGCTTCGACAGGAAGCCGACCAGCC
>CAYFLC010000018.1:0-245 GCA_964343885.1 uncultured Bifidobacterium sp. | reverse complement strand
CACCACGATGCCGAGAGCCGGACGTGCGATCCCGTAATCGTTGACCAGCGCGTCGCCATTCTTCGCCAGGTCGAGCACCGTTGCCGCAGACAGGGTGGCAAGACCGAGAAGGAAGCTGTATTCGAGTGCGGCCGACATCGAGCACCCGAGCATCAATGCCGCGGCGATCGTGACCAGACTGCGACTGACACCGGGCCACAGGGCAAGCGACTGTGCGACACCGATGATCAGCGCACCACGCACAC
>CAYFLC010000017.1:0-17620 GCA_964343885.1 uncultured Bifidobacterium sp. | reverse complement strand
ATCGTTTGCCGGTGGCATCGGCACGATCGTCGGCGCGGTGCTCGGAGCCGTCATCATGCAGTCGCTTCGGTCGGGCATGGTTTTGTTGCGAATCGATTCACCTTCGCAAGACATCGTGGTCGGCATCGTGTTGGTCTCGGCCGTTGGCATCGATGCCGCCTTGCGGGTTGGCCGTCGCCGGGTTGTTGCGATTGCGCTGACCATCGGTCTCGTGCTCGCAGCGCTTGTCATTCAGACGGGAAGACAATAGGACGGAGTAAGCAGATGAGCACTCACACCACACCACTCGTTGAAATGCGCGACATCCGTGTTTCTTTCGGCGGTATTCACGCAGTCGACGGAGTCACCGTCACTCTCAACCCGGGAGAGGTTGTTGCACTGGTCGGCGGCAACGGCGCCGGCAAATCAACACTGATGCACACGCTCGCCGGAGCGCATCCTGCAGACTCGGGTCAAATCTTCATCAATGGAAACCCGGTCACAATTGCAAATCCGCGCGATGCGCGTGAGCACGGCATCGAAGTCATCTATCAAAAGCTCGCACTCGCCGACAATATCGACGCGGCCGGCAATCTTTTCCTTGGCCGAGAACTGCTGACCAAGAGCGGAGCTATCGACGACTCGGCGATGGCGTCGGCGACACGCGACGTTCTCAAGCGATTGAATCCGCGATTCAAGAACCTGAAGACCGCGGTGAAATCGTTGTCTGGTGGTCAGCGCCAGTCGGTCGCCATTGCTCGTGCAGTGCACTTCAACGCGAAGATCCTCATCATGGACGAGCCCACCGCGGCCCTTGGTCCGGCCGAAACTGCGCAGGTTCGCGAGCTCATCGCGCAACTGAAGTCCGAGGGAATCGGCATCTTCCTCATCAGCCACGACATCCACGACGTGTTCGATCTGGCTGACCGCATCAGCGTGATGTTGCAGGGGCGCCTCGTCGGCACGGTCGACAAGAACCAAGTTTCCAAGGACGACGTTCTGGCGATGATCATCGCCGGAACCGTGCCTACGGGTTCACGCTGACATTGCGGCGTTCGACGCCGTTGGTGCGATCGACGAGATAAAAGCCGTCCGCGTCGACGTGCGTCCATGCTCCGGGTTGGCGGCCGGGGAACTGAACGCGAACATCTGCTGATTTTGCGTCGCCGAGTCCGAAGTGGACCCAGCCCAATTCGCCGCTCGCATGGCCGCCACCGATGGTGACTTCGCGCGTGACGACGCGATTGCCGATGCGCACGTCGATCCATGCCCCAATCGCGTCGACATTCGGTCCGGCTTGGTGGGGTCGTATCGCCAACCAATGGCCCATTTGGCGAGGCGAAGCGGCGTTGCCTGAACCAACGTTGCGTTTGACTTCAACGTTCACGCGACGGTTCACGACGACGAGGTCAAGCAGACCGTCGAGATTCAGATCCACCACAGCGGCTCCGCGTGAACGTGATGCGTTGGCGACGCCTGCCTTGTCGCCGCGCTCGACGAACGTTCCATTCTTGGTACCGAGGAGCAAATTGTTCGGGTCGTTCTTCGCATAGTCGGGTTGGCCCTCGACGTTCCCTTTCGCAACGAAGAGATCGACGTACGAGTCGTTGTTCACGTCGTCAAACTCGGGGTGCCACGCCGTGGACGGAAGAACGTCGCCGCCCGCATACGGGCGTTGTGCAGTGACGCCTGCCTTCAGGGCGATGTCGTGATACGTGGGCCCGAGGGCATTCGCATTGAGTTTCTGTAATTTGTTGTCTGCTTGGCTCGTGAGAAACACCTCGGGCTTTCCGTCGCCGTCGATGTCGTGGCTCGCGATGCCCATGCCCCAAATCGTCAACTGTTGCCATCCGTCAGCCGATGTGTATTCGTGTGCCGGCTGTCCGGGTCGAATACGCCACATCTGTTCTTTGGCGGCGCGGTCGTAATTGCGATCGTTGCTGACCCGCAGGTCGCGATTGCCGTCGTGATTCCAATCCGAGAAAAGCACCGACAAGGTGCAGTGCGCAGCGAGAAGTTCGGGCTGTCCATACGTGCGGCCGGTCGGGCGAAAGAGCTTGTTGGAAGAACAGTCGTACGTGTCGGGAACCAGGTAATTGCCGAAAGCGAGAGTGGGTAGGGATGCACCGGCTTCCCACGTCGCACTGAAACCCAGTGTCCAATCACTCGCGACGTCGAGACCCAAGGACGTGGTCGCATCGTCGAATTTGCAATCGCCGAGGCCGCGAAGAATCGTGTTGCCACCACGGCCCAAAACCACGAGGTCGATCATCTGGTCGCCATCGATGTTGATGGGGTAGGCGCCGGTCACGTGTTGGCGCTTGACAATTGCGGCATCTGATTGTTGAAACCTGAGTTCTCCGCCGCGCACGCTGGCATTCAGGTACAACGCCGAGTCGTTTTCGCCGCCCGCGAAGAACAGCTCGGGCAGATCGTCGCCGTTGCAATCGAACACCGCCACACCACCGCCGACGAAGAAAGGAAATTCACCGTCGTAGACATGCTGTACCCCCGCCGAAAGAGTTTCATCAATGAAACGAGGAGTCGATGGTGACGAACCGCCGGAGCCACCGATACACGACGTGAACAGAATGGCCGCTCCGAACGAGCCGATGGAAAGGCGGCGCAGCGTTTGGCGCATGCAGACTGAACTCAACGCTCGGCGGGAACGGGCAATTCGGCGACGATCAGCCACCTGTCGCCCGTTGCGCGACGAACCGCCCACATCGTTTCGAACGGTCGTTCTTGTCGCTTGATCTCGTCGCCCCGTGAATTCAGCGTTCGTGAGGTGACGATGCCGCGCGAGACCATGCCGAGACTGAGACCGGTTTGTCGACCGAAGGGGATGAGAAGCGTGACGCGCACGTTGTCGATTGCGTAGTCATTGACCACGGTGCTTCCCGTTGACGCGGCATCACGGATGCGGCCAGCCATCGCGTCGAGGCGGTCGCCATGGTCAACAGATTCGAGAAGCTTCGCATCGCCTTCGAGCAACGCCTGTCGTTCGATTTCGAGGTTCTCGGCCATCGTGAACACGATTTGTTGGGCACCGGCGAGGTCGATTTCGTGATTCCAATCGACGACTTCTTGGTCGACCGTGATATCCGGGAATGTCGACGGATCGATTCTTGTCGACAGCCGCCCGATGATCGACTCGGGTTTACCCGCGAGCATTCCTCGGGCGGAATGCCCTGCGACCGAGATGCCGCCGATGCCAAGAATCGCGACCAGGGCGATGGCCGCAAGGCGAGTTGTTTTCGTGGCCACTGTGGCTGATTCGGCACGTCCATTCACAACTCGATGCGCGAATGCACGCAGGGAGTCACCACCGGAATTGGGTTCGGGAAGGAACCGCTCGACGAACGGACGAATCGCGTAAATGATGGTGAGGCCGGACAGCAGAGCAACCTTTGCGCCGAACTCCGTTTGTTGCGGCGCCATCAGCACGACGCAGACGACACCCACTGATGCTCCGAAGAGGGTGCGACCAACACGTCCGCGCGGGATCGTTTGCGGGTCGGTGATCATGAAGTAGGTGAAGATCAGAATTTCAGGTGACGTGACGAGCGTGAGCCAGAGGTTGGTTCCGCACACCGGCGCAAACGACCATCGTGCCGTGAAGCATGATCCGGCCGCGGCGGTGATCGCCGTGCCGATCGCAAGCGTGCTGAAGAATGCAACGGCCGTGGTTAGAAGGCCGAGTCGGTACGCCACGATCGTGCCGCCAACGAGGATGACCGCGTAGGCAATCGGCATTGCCCGGTTCGACATGGGTGACCACCAAAAATCGAGCGGTTCGACTTTCGAACTGCCGAAGATGATGAACGCGAGGACGAGTCCGAGATTCGACGGATTGAAGACGTGTGTGCCACGTCGCTTGATGAAGAACTTGGTGAGCAGCGAAAAGGCCGCGATGCCGGAAAAAACCCACCACTTGTGGAACGTCCAATGGTCGCCAACCGGTGTGCTCGGCACGCGGAGAATGAGGGCAATACCCGAGCCGGTGAGCATGGCGCTTGCGGGCCAGACGAATGACTTCTTCTCGACGAATGTGACCGCGACTTGAATCAGGGCACACGTGAGAATCGCCGACAGAATTTGGGGAACGCTGATGTGGAAGCCAAGTCCGACTTGGCCGAGCGTGTGCAAAGTGATCACCACAGCAGCGACATGAAGCCGCGAGTCACGCAACTTGGGCAGTACGACGGGGTAGCGCGTGTGACCAATGCGAACCGTGCGCAGCGGCGGCACACTGGGCGCCGCAACCGAGCCCTGATGCATCAAAACTTCCCCCACGGCGGCACAGATTAGTCGGCACGTTTACGACCAGCCACCGCGGTGCGCCAGTGAATGGGCGCGCAATTCAGTTCTTGCGCAGCCAGTGTTCGCGAGCTTCGGCGTAGCGCACCCGAATACGCGGCTGTGGCGTGGCCTCGACGTACGCGGCCGGTTCGTCGGCCTGCCAAACAGGCAGTGATCCGCCGAGTGCCCATGCGGCCTGTCGAGCTGCGCCATCGGCAACGTATTCGCCGGCTGGCGGCACAACGACGGATCGGCCGAAGACTTCGGCCGCAATGGTGCGCACCGCCGAAGATGCCGCGGCGCCACCGATGAGGCGCACGCGATCGAACGATGCGCCGTTCGCAGCAAGCGCATCGACCGCATCGGCAAGACCGCACAACATTCCTTCGATCGCTGCGCGTGCGATATGGCCAGGTGTTGAGTTGTCGAGTGTGAGGCCAAGAAGTCCACCCGTTGCTTCGGGAATATTTGGCGTGCGTTCACCCGCAAGGTACGGAACCATCACAAGACCATCGGCGCCTGCCGGCACGCTGAGCGCCAATTGATCCAACTCGTCGTGGGTGACGCGAAGCAGTGAACACGCCGCGTCAAGCACACGTGCTGCGTTCAAGGTACAGACGAGCGGGAGGAATTGACCCGTCGCGTTAGCGAAGCCGGCGACGATGCCACTCGGGTCGTTCGCCGCAACGGCGCTGTTGACAAAAGCGGTGCCCGAGGTGCCAAGCGACACGACAACATCGCGGCCGGCGTCGACGCCCAAAGCGGCAGCCGCATTGTCGCCGGCTCCGGGGCCCATGCACCGAGCACCCCACTCGACACGTTCGTCGGGGCCGAGCACCCGTGGCAGTACGGCGTCGTGGCCGAGTGCCGCAACGAGAAGGTCGCGACGGTACGCATTGTTCTGTGAGTCGAAATAGCCGGTTCCCGAAGCGTCGGAGCGATCGGTCACGAGGTCGGCGAGGTCGGTTGAACCACGCAACCGCCACATCAACCAATCGTGGGGAAGGCAAACCGCGGCGATCTTTTCGGCGTTGTTGGGTTCGTGTTCGGCGATCCATCGCAACTTCGTGATGGTGAACGATGCAACGGGAACGGAACCCGTTGAGCGAGCCCACGTATCAGCGCCGAACTCAGCGACGAGTTGCTTTGCTGCATCGGCAGATCGCGTGTCGTTCCACAAGAGCGCGGGACGCACGACACGACCATCGTGGTCGAGGCATACGGCACCGTGCTGTTGGCCACCAATTGACAGTGCAGCGACATCATCGATGCCGCCGGCGGCACGGATTGCCTCGTGCAAAGCGTGTTCCCAGTGACTTGGATCGACTTCTGTTCCATCGGGATGCTTGGCGGTACCTCGGCGAACGAGGCGACCCGTTTCGGCGTCACGAATGACGACCTTGCACGATTGCGTCGAGGAGTCGACCCCCGCGACGAGTGTCATGTCAGCGAACGCCCATGAGGTGTTCGATGGCGAGTTGGTTCAGGCGCACGAACCCGTAGCCCTTCGCGCCCGACGCGTCGACGTCGTAATTCGCAATTGCGGAGTCGTTCAGTATCGAGACCGCGGATTCGCCCGCGTTCAACGTTGGCACCGCGAGTTCGCCGACCTGTGATTCGGCCAACGCGGCCTGCACCTCGGGGTCGGCACGAAACGCGGCCGCGCGGGTTTTGAGAAGCAGGTACATGCGCATGTTCGCCGCCGCCGACTTCCAGACTCCGTCCATGTCTTCGGTGCGCGAGGGTTTGTAGTCGAAGTGGCGGGGTCCGTCGTACGAGCGTCCGCCCGCCGGGCCGCCGAACTCGAGCAGGTCGACCAAGCTGAATGCGTTCATGAGGTCACCGTGGCCGAAGACGAGGTCTTGGTCGTATTTGATGCCGCGCTGGCCGTTGAGGTCGATGTGGAACAACTTGCCCTGCCACAGGGCCTGCGCGATGGCGGTTGTGAAGTTGAGCCCGGCCATTTGCTCGTGTCCGACTTCGGGATTCAGGCCAACGAGGTGTGAATGCTCGAGACGCTCGATGAATGCGAGTGCGTGACCGACCGTGGGAAGAAGAATGTCGCCACGGGGTTCGTTCGGCTTCGGCTCAATGGCGAACCGAATGTCGTATCCACGTTCGATGACGAACGAAGTGAGGGTGTTCATGGCCTCGGCATACCGGTCGAGAGCGGCACGCACATCTTTGGCGTGGTCGTATTCGGCACCTTCACGGCCACCCCACAAAACGAACGTCTTTGCGCCGAGGTCGGCGGCCAATTCGATGTTGCGCAGCACCTTGCGCAGTGCGTAGCGACGCACGTCGCGACGGTTGCTGGTGAAGCCGCCGTCTTTGAACACGGGGTGCGCGAAAAGGTTGGTCGTGATCATCGGCACGCAAATGTCGTGGGCCTTCAATTGATCTTTGAAGCGGGCGATGACCTGATCGCGTTCCGACGCCGAGCTGCCGAACGGCACGAGGTCGTCGTCGTGAAAGGTGATGCCCCACGCGCCAACCTCGGCCAACTTTTCCACCGCAACCATGGGGTCGAGTGGCGGTCGGGTCGGTTCACCGAAAGGATCGCGAGCCGGCCAGCCGACTGTCCACATTCCGAAGGAGAACTTGTCCGATTTCGATGGTTGAGTGGTTTCGGCCATGGGGCAACGGTACTAGCGGCGGGTTCGATTCCTAACGACGAGTCCCACGAATGACGATGATCAGCGGTCGAGAATCGACCGCATCACCGACTCGAGTGCCGACGCCGGATCGTCGGGCATCATGATCGATCGCCACGCGATGTGTCTGTCGGGTCGAATCAGGACGCATCCGGAATCACCGACTTCGCGTCTCTCGGCCCATTCACCGTACGGGTCGTGGAATCCGTCCGGTCCGTCGAAGGCGCACATTGAGATGGTGATGCCGAGAGAGTTTTCAACCTGACGTGCCGCCGCGGCCCAGGGTGCTCCGTTGCGGCCCGTGATGAGCACGAACGCGAGGCCGTCGTTCAGGTCGAGAGTCGACATCGCCACGCCGTCACGTTCGATGCGTGCATGTGGAAGCCGCGCGCCGGGTCGTGTGGTGGGGTGGTAGTGCAGAACCGGATCGCGGGGATTCTCGCTATACGTCGAGCCATCGTGAACCAGCGCGCCATTGTCGTAGCAGTAACCAAGTTCGACGCCGTGCGCATTGAACTGGTTGTTGGCAATGCGTACCTGTTCGGCCAGTGCATCTCGTCGCGCATCACCCTCGGGTCCGGATGCATCGAGCTTGTCCAACTCCGCCCATCCGTCGGCTTCGGATTGGCCGGGCGAGTAGCCGAGACCCGAGTCGAAACGCGAGCCTTCGATTGCGCTCGTCATCGCACGCGCAACCCCGGCCGCGCCGGCTGGCTGGCGTTCCGATGAATACGTGTCGAGCAATCCCGGCCCAGCCAGTTCCTTTTCGACCATGGCGATCTTCCAGGCGAGGTTGAACGCATCAGCCACCGACATGTTGAGTCCCAATCCGTTTGTCGGTGGATGGCGGTGCACTGCGTCTCCCATGCAATGCACGCGCCCAGACGAGTACTGCGGGGCGACGAGGGCATTCACCTGCCAGCCAGCGATACCGAGAAGCTCGAGGTCGGGAACAGAGTCACCCACTGCTGCTTCGATCATCGGACGAACATCGTTGATCGACCACGAGGCAATGTCGTCTTGATCGGGTCGGTAGCCACGCACCAAAACGAACTCGGTGAACGGCTTGTGGCAAATCATCGTGCCCAATCGCATCGACGGAAGCGGCCCGGGTGCAACATTCCAAATCAAAACACCCGGACGATGCGCGAGGTACTTCGTCAGGTCGGCACGGAACCAGATGTTCACCGCGTGCGACATCGCGGCGCGTCCTTCAACCGTGAGACCTGCAAGCTCGAGAACTTTCGAACGCGCACCGTCGGCCCCGATCAAGTGACGAGACTTCACCGTGTATTCCTCGCCGGTTGCGCGAACACGAATGTGGCTCAGTTGGAAGTCGCCCGCTTCTTCGAAGCCGAGGAATTCGTGACCAAAGCGAAGGTTGGCGCCGATGCTTTGCGCCGCATTGCGCAACATCGGTTCGAAAACCGTCTGTGCACAGTTGGCCATGGGCGAGGGGCTCGCAGCGCAATACTCGGCGAAGCGATGGGCTTCGGTGCCCCATGCTTCGAGTCGCGCAACTTCGCGGCCGGCAAGGCTCGTGACCCACAGGTTGTTGCGCATCATTTCCTGCGGAGTGGCAACGGCAAGCAAATCATCTTCGAACCCGAGATGGCGCATGATCTCGACCGTGCGTTGGTTGACGATGTGCGCTCGTGGCGTGTGCGCCGTGCCCTCGTATTTGTTCACGAGCAAGTGGTCGATGCCGTAACGAGCCAGGGCCGCCGCAGTCGTCAGCCCAGCGGGTCCACCGCCGACAATCAGCACCGGAGTCTCGATGATTGTCACTTGGCCAGTATTTCAGAGCCCTCCGTCACGGCTCGTCCGGTGCCTGCGTGTCGATAGCGCGCGACCACCGAGCCGTGACGGAATTCCGGGTGGGGTCTGAATGTAGATTTATCTTCACTGGTCGTCGCAAGTGAGGGGGAGTTCGATGATCCGAAAGTTTTCCGCCATTCTGATTGGCACTGCCCTGTTTATCGGGGCAACGGGCTGTGGGCCCCGTGAACCTCTCGCGGGCGAGCGGCCCGACACCCAGTCCGCCGACGCGGGGACCGAGCGCGACCGCAACATCGTGGGTGCCATCGGCGTCGGTGTGCTCACGACGATGGTCACGAACGGCCTGGCGATGGGTCTCGGCGCAATTCCCGGGATGCCGAAAGAGATCACCGCGTTGTTCGGTGGCGGCGGTTCGGACAACACCGAAGTCCTGAAGGCAATCGCGGCCGTTGCCGAACAGATCAGGCAACTCGATGCGAAGGTCGATCAGGTTCTCGCGAACGTCCAGACCCTCGACGACAAGGTGGCGAGCCTCGCGGCACAAGTCCAGAAACTCGCCGAACAGCAATGCGCATCGGCGAAGTACGCGCGCGAGGCAGAGATCAAGGACATCATCACGCTGGTCAACTCGGTGCATGCGACCCTGTACGCCCCGAGCACCGGAATTGCCCG
Organism: uncultured Bifidobacterium sp.; assembly: GCA_964343885.1. Classification (GTDB taxonomy): domain Bacteria; phylum Actinomycetota; class Acidimicrobiia; order Acidimicrobiales; family Ilumatobacteraceae; genus F1-20-MAGs119. The sequence continues at coordinate 8,234 of CAYFLC010000017.1, read as the reverse complement.
CGCAACGATCGAACGTATCAAGAACTCGAACGACCCGTCGACGCGAGCTACCGACGATGCCCTCGTCGAACTTGCCGGCCAGTACGACTTGTTGAAGGCCAATCCGAAGTTCGGTCTCGTGTTCGAGACCCTCTCCGACACCCTACTCGGCGGCCAGAACGACCAGGCCGGACTCGTTTCCCACATGATGTACTGCACGATCCAGGCAAAACGGTTCCTCACCAAGTCCGACACCGAGCAGTGGAGCAACTACGTCCAGTACTTCGTCATCGAAGCCGCCAAGGCACTGCAATTGACGGCGTTCGTCGAAGGCTTCGATGCATACAAGAACAACCGGGTTCTCAACCTCGACAAGTTGAACCGCGCGGCGATCAACTTCGAGCAGTTGGCACGGGCTCTTCTCTACATGACGCAGAACCAGATTCCGGTCGGCCAGATCCTCGATACGAAGACGAACAAAATGTGGACCGCCGGCGGAAGATGGTCGCGCCTCGACGTTGAACGTGCCTCCGATGCGCTGCGCGAATGTGTCAGCGACGGCCCGCTTCTCGAGAACATCGCGCGCAATCCCGGTGCCAGCCTCAACCCGAATGCCGTCGAACGTCTGAAGGACTGCGTCTCCACGGCGACTCTCGACTCCGACGGTGAAGCCGGTCAGTGGCGCATTCCCCAGATTTTCGAATTGTCGAAGACGAGCGATCAGTCGCCCAACGCGACCGTTTCGTGGGCGCCGCCCTCGCTCGTGGGCCTCATCGACGGTTGGGGTGACGCGAAGATATGTGACAACGGCGCATCCTTCTGCCGCACTCCATCCCAGTATCTTGCCGCCGCCGGCGCGGCGACACTCGTCAACCGCTACTCCGGAGGCCTCCAGTACGTGTGGTCGAACACGTCGCTCGCCGCGGCACGTGGCCCGCGGAACCGGGCAACGAATGCGGTCATGGTCGAGAACGACAAGTCGATGGACGGCCCGAACGGCTTCGTCAACGTCTCCGGCTACCACTACAACGGTGGTTGGTTGTCGGGATCGCAGTTCTCGCGAGACTACGACCGCTCGTGCCGCGAGGAATTCAACGTCAACCCCGTCGACAGCCAACGGTTCAACCAGTGCCGGACCGACTTCGGCAACGACGAGATGGGTGTGCGTTGCCGCTCGGTCATGGGCGGGAATCCGATGCCGTTCTCGATGGCTTCGGTGCAGGTCGCGAACCTCGGCGTTCAGGATCTTCCGCGTTCGTATTCCTCTTCTTCGGGGAAGATCATCGGCGAATCAGCCGGATCATTCAACATCCAGCCCGGAAAGTTATCGACGTTCTTCGCGGCGAAGAGTTACTTCGCCCAGTATTTCGCGTGTGGCACGTTCCATAAGGATTGTGACTGGTTGGGGTCATGCAGCAAGTGGGAGACGAAGGACTACGAAGTAACGCTTCCGCAGTTGGCCCAGGTGCTCTTCGTGCGCGATCTGATGCCGGGGGAGCGGTACTACTTCACCGATCGCGGGTCGGACACGAGATCATGGGTCGAACGAGCGAAGTTCGAGGCACCCGCAGTGCGCGTCACCCTCGCGGCGAACGGCCGTACACGCATCAACGCACTGCCGTCACAGCAGGGGCGTGCGGTCGATGCGCGCTGCGTCGTCGATCCGGCAACCGCACCCAAGCGGTTCACGGAATTGCCGGCAACCTCGACGTCGTGCAGCGTTTCGGGTGCCTTCCGGTTGAAGCCCGGCCCCCACACCGTGTACGCAATGGTGCGCGATGCAGTCTCGACGAATCTCGAATCGCAGTTGTCGGTCACGCAGCTCTCCGTCGGCGGTGAGGCACCGGCGCCGGCCACAGGCATACGGGTAAAGGCGGACAATCAGTCGGTCAAGTTCGACATCGCATCGATGAACGCCGATTACGACTATTACGGCGAAGCAGTCGCGGTCGGCCAACAGGCGGCACCGTCGCGCTGCAAGATCGACGTCGACACTAAGACCTGCACCATCGGTCAGCTCGTGAACAACACGAAGTACTCGACCAAAGTCATCACCTATTTCGGCGTCCTGAAGTCCGACTCAGACACAACCGAGGTCATACCGTTCGGTGCTCCCCGTGCCCCGGTGGCAACCGTCGCGCACCGTGGCAACGGAACCATCGATGTCGCGGTCGAGTCGCCCGACTCCGCAGCCATCAAGACCCCGGTTTCCCGTTTCGAGCTCTGGATCGACGGATCGAAGGTTTCAGAGTGTGATGCTGCGAACCAGCCGAGCACTTGCCGTCTCACCGGTCTCGACAATTCCGTCGTCTACGCCGTCACGGCAAAGGCGATCAACGATTTCGGCGAGACCGTCGGTGTCGCGCCGGTTGCGGCGCAGCCGCTGGCTCCTCCCAGTGCACCCGGAACGGTCACGGTCACCGGGGCGCGCGGCGTGATCAACGTGTTCTGGGACCGCGAGTCCGAGGGTGGATCGGCGGCGGCGTACACGGCAAGCGCGTACCTGTCGACCGGCGGCCCCGCAGTCGGGTCGTGCCGTGTCGAGGGAACCACCCGTAATTCCACGGTCATTGTGGTCCCCGATACGAAGTGCAACATCCCCAATCTTGACGGTGAAAAGACGTACAGGGTTTCCGTCGTCGCATCGAATGACGGCGGAGACTCCGCAGCCACCGTTGCGGGGCGCACCGTCAGGCCGCTCTTCACGCCCGGAGTTCCCACAGTCGTCGCGAGCGTTCGCGACGCGCGCGTATTTGTCACTGCAACACCCGGACAGACGAACAACCAGACCGGCAGCACGAAGTCGATCAAGGTGACATCGAACCTCGACGGTCTCACCTGCACGGTCGTTCTTCCGGCTACCGAATGCGAAATCGTCGGTGGAAGCCGCGACCGCAACTACACGTTCCGCGGTGTGGCCACCAACGACACCGGCGACTCGACACCGTCGGAACTGTCGAATGCGGTGCTTGTCTACAACCCGCCGTCCGTTCCGACGATCGTCTCGACCGACAATGGCAAGTCGAAGATCACGGTCACGATGGAGCGTTCGTTGACCGAAGCGGTTGACGGCTACATCGCCACCGCAAGCCCGGGTGGCGCCACCTGCACGGCAGTCGTTCCGAACCTCACGTGCGACATCACCGGTCTGACGAACGGCACCGGCTACACCGTTTCTGTTCGTGCCTACAACAACGGAGGCCTTTCCACCGCCACGGCACCCACACCGACGATTACTCCGATTCCGGAACCCGCACGCCCTGCCCTGCCGACCGTGACTCTCGGCAAGGGACAGGCCACCGTGACGGTCCGTACTTCGAGTGACAACACGATCACCCGTTACGTCGTGAAGATGGTCGACGACAACGTCACGTGCGAGATCCTTCTTCCCGCGAAGTCGTGCACGATCACGGGTCTCGAAACGGGTTTCGCCTACGAGTTCACCGCGACGGCGTACAACAAGATCGGTCCATCGGTCGAGTCCCAGAAGACCGCACCGGTGACGCCGCTCGATGCTCCGCTCGCGCCGATCGATGCGATCCTCACGACGTCGTTCTCCGACATCATCGTCGAGGTGCTTCCCGATCCCGATTCGGCCCCGGCCACGAAGTACAGCGTCGCGGCCGAGCCCGGTGGCTACAAGTGCGAGGCAACCGCGGCAATCGGAAAGTGCGTCCTCCGTGGGGCAGCGCGCGGAGCCTCGTACACGATCTCGGCGACGGCCACCAACAGTGGTGGCGTGTCCCAGCCGATGTCGCGCGTCTTCTACCTCACCGCACCACCCACGGCTCCCTCAGATGTCGAGATCTCGGCATCGGCAACCGCGCTCGTGGTCGGCTTCGACGCGGCGTCGATGAACGACGACACGACGGCCGTGCGCGTGACCGCCTCGCCCGGCGGCAAGTCGTGCACGATCACGTTGCCCGCAACGACCTGTGGCATCGACACCGACACGACGAAGGCGTACGTGATGAGCTCGGTCAGTATCGGTGAGGGAGGCGAAGAGAGTTCGACCATCGTGAAGACGAAGTCGACCGTGTTCGTCAACGCGCCTTCTTCCGTCGAGCTCCCCGCAGCCACCGCAAGTGCCGGTGGAAAAGTCGTCGAAGTCGTCGAAGTCGAGTCATCGTCGAAGCCGCCGGCCGAAGTGGTCGACGCCGTTGTGCCGGGTTCCGAAGTTGCACCGGTTGCGGTGGTCGAACTGGCCGGGGGGAAGAAGAAAGATTCGAACACGCAACTTTCGGCGGTGTTCGACACGCTCTCGCGCACGACCCTGAAGAAGCTCAAGGTCTCGAAGTTCTCCGCCAGTGTTGCGCCGTCGTCGGCAAAGACGTGCCGAATCGACGGCTCCGCCGTCACGGCTCTCAAGCCGGGCACCTGTTCACTTCGGGTGACGTACCTGGTCGCCGTCAAGAAGACGAAGGTCAAGAAGACGCTGACTACCCAGGTCCACGTCGGCTGACTCCGTGATGTCACCGTCGCGCAAACTGCTCGTTCTCTGCACCGTGGTGGTTAGCCTCGGTGCGTGTTCGACCGATCGCACGCGCAATGCCGGAGAGGTCGAGGGTGCCCGGTGCTCGCGACCCGGACAGGTGATCGCCGTGTCGGGTGGTTCACTCGCATGCGGGTTTCAGGGCAACAAGGGACTCTGGTACCGAGTCGATCCGGCTGCACAGGCCGCATCAACCTGCAAACGGCCAGGAAGCCTGAAGGTGTCTTCTTCATCCACGAAGATCTGCGTCAGGATCAAGGGCAAGTCGCGGTGGGTCTCGACTTTCGGTTCCGTGGGCACCGACACGACGAACGTGACGGCTTCCGCAACGGGTGATGCTGCGCCGACTGCAACGGGTGATGCTGCGCCGACTTCGGAGAACACTTCGTCGGTACCCGGTACATCGATGCCGCCAGCCGACGAGTTCACCACGACGACGGTCTCCGGGGGAAGTGATGCGGCGAAGTCGAACGTCGGTGTCGCGTACGCAACTCCGACGACATTGGTCGCCGAGGGGGTGGGGTGGAAGGTGCCTGCAACGGCGCTGACATCCGATGAACGATTGCAACTTCCCGGGGTGACTTCCTCCGTTCAGCGCGACGTCACGTACAGCGTGACGTCCACGGGCACCACCGGATGTTCCTTCGACGCGAAGTCGATGGAACTCTCGTTCGCCGCAGGAGGCGAGTGCAGACTCCTCGCCGAGGTTGCCCCCACGGGCAAGTACTTCGGTGAACGACTCGAAGCCGGCGTTTCGATCATTGACTCCTGCCGGGCCGGTATCAAGTGCCGCGTCGGTGACACCGGTCCCGGTGGTGGTGTCGTCGTCTACGTCGCATCGACACCACAGACGTGGGGATCGTTCATCGAAGTCGCGCCGAAGGGTTGGGCGGCCGATGTCAGGGCGACAACCGGCTACGAAACGAACGGCACGGCTTCCGCCGATCCGAAGATCGAGTGGTGTTCGGCCGCGGCCGGTTCGCTGTATTTCTGGGACGGTACCGATGTCGGACGAGGTGCGGCGAACACCCAGGCGATGCTCGCTGCGGACTGCCGTGCGGCGAAGGTCGTCTCCAGTGCAACGATCAACGATCTCACCGACTGGGTGATTCCGTCGATCGGTGATCTCGAGGCGATCTGTACTTACCTGAAGGCCGGTGTCTCGCGCACTGCCTGTCGAACGACGAACGATCCATTGGCCGATTCGATCGGTTTCAACATCGACACGACCCACTATTGGTCGTCGTCGACGTCATTTCAGCTCGGATCGAAGTACGCGATGGGTCGACGATTCGTCAGCACGGTGCTATCGACGTTCTCCGCATCCCAGGCCACCGCGCTCTGGGTCAGGCCCGTGCGCTACTTCGGATCGCGAATGCAGGACAATCTCTCGGTGTGGCCGCGACTCGTCGGCTTCGGCTTTCCGACGACGTTGATCGCATCGGGTGGAAACGGTGACGGTGCGATCTCGATCGCCGTCAACAGTCGTGGCACTGCGAACTGCTCCGTCACTGACGGCAAGATTTCCTCGACGGAGTTGGGAACGTGCACGGTTGTCGTCACACGCGCGGCGAGCGGAAGTTTCCTCGAGACGTCGAGCAGCCCGATCGAGATCCGGATCCAGAAGTCGACGCCGCCGATCTGGGTGCGGAGCTACTACGGGTATGCGGGCGTGTTCCAGCAACCGATCCAACTCGAAGTCTCCACCGCTCCGTACATGGCGCCGGTGACGTTCACCGTGGTCGACGACGGAGGCACGGGTTGTACCGTCAGTGGTTACGAACTCAGGGCTCCGCGTGCCGGGCAGTGCACGGTGCAGGCCACGTCGGAACCAGACACCCATTACAACGCGGGCAAGTCGGCGCCTTACGTCGCCACGTTCATGAAATCGTGCGAAATCGGCGGCGACTGCGGCCCAGGTTCGATCGGCCCCGGCGGGGGAACCGTTTTCTTCATGACCGGACCGATGGGGTTCTTCACCGATTTCCGCACGGGTCAGCCGATGCGCTTCATGGAGTTTGCCCCCGCGAACTGGAGCAACCGTACTTCTTCGATCTGGGGCTGCGACAACGTGCAGGTGGTCGATGCCGACAACAAGAACCCCGGTGGTGGAGGGGCAAACACCGATCAGTTCCTCAGCCAGTGCATCGGCGGCGACAACGTGTTTCAACTCGCTTCGAGGTACCGGGGTGGTGGCAAGTCCGACTGGTACGTCCCGTCAGCGGTGGAATTGGATTGGCTCTGCATGTACGCGCACGGACAGTACGGACGAACGTGCACGTCCACCGGGCCGCTGATGGCGGGATTCGAGCCCGGCGTGTATTGGTCATCCAGCCAGTACGGCGGAGTTCTCGCCAACGCCCAAGTCCTCGGCCCGTCCACGCTCCTTCCGGGTTTGGCGGTCGGTTCGAAGACGAACCTGAAGAAGAACCAGGTCGCGTTCGTGCGACCGATCCGCAGCTTCTGTTTCGGATTCTGTCCGGTCCTGTCGACCACGACCACCGCTGCACCCTGAGGACATTGCGCCTCTCGCGGTTACCGCGCCATCTGCTACATCTGAAGGGGTACATCTGCCGTAAGCAAGGGGAAATTCGGCATGGAGACGTATCCAAGGCACATCAACCACGAGCTCAGCCCGATGAAGTGTCCCGTCACGCTCGACGACGTCGACCTCTTCGGGGAAGGCGCACCTGAGCACTGGTACGAGATGTACGAGATTCTTCACCGCGACGCGCCGGTTCTGCGCATTCCCGGCGGCGGCCTCACCCCCGGCACCGATGCATTCGTGCTGACTAAGCACTCCGACGTGAACATGGTGGTGAAAGACACCGAACGCTTCACGAGCCTGACCCAGAAGCGCATCACCGACTTCGCGGCCGAGGGATTGACCGCGGAGTCGACCTACGAGATGTATCACAACCTCATGCAGGCTTCGATGGTGTCGCTGCGGCCGACCCAAGAGCTGTACATCAAGCACCGCAAGGAACTCACCGACCCGTGGGTCGGAACCGGCGCGATGCGCCACCGCGAGATGATCGCGAAACTTGCCAACGACCTGATCGACGATTGGGGCAAGGGCGACACGGTCGAATTCATCAGCCAGTTCTCTCGCCCGCTCCCGCAGCGGGTGTTCGCCAAGATCATGGGTTTCCCGTTCGAGGACATTCCGCAGTTGGCCGAGTGGGGAACCGCCGTCGTGATTCCCTTCGTGCACGGCACCGGCCTGAAGCACGAGATCACTCCCGAACAAACCAAGGAGATGATCCAACGCCTGTCGGGTTTCCAGGAATACATCTACGAGCACGTGAAGATGCGTCGCAGCGAACCGCAGGACGACATGATCACGTTCCTCTGCGACGTGCACTACCAAGCGCTCGACCGCAAGCTCACCGACCTGGAAATTGCCGGTGTGGTGTACGCGATGATCATCGGTGCACTGGAAACCACGCAGTACGCACTCGAAGAACAAGCACAGTTGCTGTGTGAACGGCCGGGAATGTTCGACCGTCTGCGCAATGACCGCAGCAAGGTCAAGGCGTTCACGGAAGAGGGAATGCGCCTGCGTTCACCAACTCACGGTTTGTCCACCCGCATGACGTCGCGTGACGAGGTGTTCCACGGTGTCAACGTTCCCGCCGGTTCGCTGCTGCACCTGCGTTTTGCGGCTGCCAACGTCGACCCCGAGGAATTCGAGTGCCCGTTCGACCTCGACCTCGACCGCGAAGGTCTCACGCGCCACGTCGCGTTCTCTGCCGGACCCCGC
>CAYFLC010000016.1:6670-17700 GCA_964343885.1 uncultured Bifidobacterium sp. | reverse complement strand
GACCTCCCCCCTCCGCCCCTTCCCCACTGCACACGACACCCCGAGCGAGTCACGGGTCGTAGCTGCACGCGGTGTGGACGCCCCGCGTGCGGTGACTGTCTGGTACAGGCCGACGTCGGATCAAAGTGCATCGACTGCGTGCGTCGCGACCGCCCGGCAACCAAGACGCGCATCAATTATTGGAACGCTGGCCAACCGATTCTCGTCACCAAGACGATCATTGCGATCAATGTCCTCGTGTTCGTGTACACGAATCTCGGTGGCATGAATCTCGGAGGCGGTGGACGCATCAGCGACAACTCCATCCACCTCGGCCTGTACAAGGGGTTTCTCTACAACGGCGAGTGGTATCGCCTCGTCACCAGTGGCTTTCTGCACTTCGGCATCTTCCACATCGCGATGAACATGTTCCTGCTCTACCAACTCGGAACGATGCTCGAACGCGAACTCGGGAGAGTCAATTTTGCGCTCGCGTATCTTGCGGCTCTTCTCGCCGGAAGCACCGGCGCTCTCATCGCATCACCCTGGGCACTGTCGGGTGGTGCGTCCGGCGCCGTATTTGGACTGATGGGTCTCGCTGCCGTCGGCATGAAGCAGCGCGGAGTCAATCCGTTCCAAACGGGCCTCGGCGTGACTCTTCTCCTGAACCTCTTGATCACGATCACCATTCCCGGCATCTCGGTGGGCGGTCACATCGGTGGTCTCATCGGTGGTACCGCGTGCGGAGTCGTACTTCTTCCTCCGCGCCACCGGCGATACCCCACGTGGGCATCATGGGCAACGCCGATCGCCGTCGGCGCGGCTGCATTCCTCATCGCCTACCTCAGCGTCTGACACCCCGTCAGTACGTTGCGTCCATGCTCGCTCAAGCGGTCACCCTCGTCGACGTTCCACGTCCCTTTCTCGACACCATCACGTCCACCTCGCAGGCGCTCAGCGTCTTTTCACTGTCGGTGCAACGTCCGTTTCGACCCCAGTGCCTCGTACTGCTCGTAGATTCCGCGCGTCGTGGCGTTGGCCTGCACTCGTCAACCGAATTTCTCGCGATGCGCGACGATCCCACGCGTTGGGGCCGCAACATCGGCCACCACGTCGCCGGCGTCGCATCGAACAACCCCGTCGCCGCCGGGTGCTACGTCATGACCGTCGAGGCCGACACATCTCCCAGTCCCGACGATGCAGAAAGATGGTTCGCGATGGCCGACATCTGCGACCGTGCAGGCATCGTGCTGATCGACTGGTGCGTACGCGGCTTCGCTACGGCTGGTGCCCGGTTCGCAGGTCAGGGGGCGGTGTGGTGCCCGAAGCACGTCGCCGGGCTGGGCTAACCCGCAGGCCCGCCCCCTTCAACCTCGCCAACAACTCGCGACTGCCCACCTGTACGGCGCCGAGCTCGATCGCGCGATCGCGGTACTCCTCGGGCACGTCGTAATGATCACCTTGGAATCCACGGCGCGGAATTCCCATCGCAGCGGCAATTTCATGCAGTTCGTCGTACGACGCATCGCTCACCATGTGGCACCACCTGCGCTCGCGAAACCACCAGTGGCATTCGTCGACGAGAATCATCGCGCGACTGGCGTCAGTGGCAAGCGCAGCCACCACCGCATCCGCGCGGTGCGGGCATGGCCGGCGCCGGGCTTGACCCCGCACCGCCGCCCACCGAAGCAAACACCGACAACCTGCGCTTGGCTTCAGCCCCACATGCACACGGAGCGGGCAACGACGCCTCACTCATCGGGCGGCGAACCTCGAAAGCAGCATCACACGACGGGCAGCGGTATTCGTACAACGGCATGGGGCAAGGCTAGTTCACCTGTGGTTGACTGACGCCATGACAAGCACTCGCGCAATGGCGAACGGACCCCTCACGGTGCTTCCCGCGCGCGTCGAGCCGCAAACCGAAGAGGTCCTCGAAACGGGTGAGCCCGCAATGGCACACATCGTGAAAACCGAACCCGGGGAATCGGCCGCCGCCAAGGTTCTCGAGGCGCGCATTTATGGCACGCCGCTCGAGGCACTGTGCGGTCACGTGTGGGTGCCCTCCCGTGATCCGAAACAGCTTCCGTTGTGCGAGGCTTGCAAAGACATCTACGACACGTACCGAGCCTTCAACGATGGCTTGAACGACAAACCAAACGAATAACGAAAGCGACGAACACCATGATCATCATCTCCGGACGCATTTTCATCGACCCTCCCAAGCGCGCAGCGTTGCTCGAGGCCAGCAAGCCGCTGCAGCAGGCAACTCGCGACGACGAGCCGGGCTGCGAGGCTTACGTGTTCGCTGCCGATCCGTGCGAACCGGGAACCATCTCGGTGTACGAACTGTGGTCCGATGCGCCGTCGCTCGCCGCACATTTTCTGCACGAGAACTACTTCAACATGCGCAAGCTCTTCGGAGAACACGGCATCAGTGGTGCGGAAACCATGAAGTACCGCATCGACGCCAAGGCTCCGGTGTACAACGCCGAGCGCATCGCCACCACCGACTTTGACTGACGACGATGTCACCGGCCTGCGCATTCGCGAGGCCGTTCGCGCGTTGATCATCGACGAGACGAGCCACGTTCTTCTCGCTCATCTCGCCTTCCCCGCCCGCTCGGTGTGGGTGTTGCCCGGTGGCGGCCTAGAGGCCGACGAGTCGCATCACGATGGTCTTTTGCGCGAGCTGCACGAGGAAGTCGGCTTGGTGCCACGTGAAATCGGCCCTCATCTGTGGACCCGCACACACATCATTCCGTTCATCGACGGCAAGTGGGACGGCCAGCGAGAGCGCGTGTTTCTGGTTCGCGCCGAACGTTTCACGCCGTCGCCCGCACTTTCGGTCGAACAGTTGCGCAGTGAATATCTGGTCGACCTGCGTTGGTGGAGCACCGAGGAATTGCTGAACGAACCCGACACAACGTTCTTCGCGCCACTGCATCTTCCGCAGTTGGTGCACGACGTTGTATCGAACGGACCCCCCGCAGACCCGTGGGACATCGTGCAGCGCAGTACGCCGCACGGCTGACATCAACGAAAATCGCGCGACACCGAACCCACAGGCACGACCAGCGCCGCCATGTGCTCGGCGACGATGTTGACGACCCCTTCCGCGCTGTGCAGTCGCCCCCGCACCAGCAACGCGGGGGCATCACGCGCCGCCGAACGGAACCTTGCCCAGCACCCCTTCGAACACACCACGTTGATGAGACCCGTTTCGTCTTCGAGGTTGATGAACGTGGCACCACCCGCGGTCATGGGCCGTTGTCGATGCGTGACGACACCCGCCACGAAAACGCGCGAGTCGTGCGGCAACGACAGCAATTCGTCGGCCGTGTGCACGCTGAGTGCACGGAGTTTTTCCCGCAGGAAAATGGTGGGGTGACCGTTCGGCGCGATACCCGTGGCCCACAGGTCGGCGATCGCTTCTTCCACCGGCTCCATGCCCGGCAGAACGGGTGACTGCGCGCCCACGGTGACCCCCGCCAAACGGTCGGGTCGCGACTGCACCACCGCGCCGGCGGCCCACAGTGCATCGCGTCGTGCGACACCGAATGTGGAGAAAGCACCGGCCGTGGCCAGCGCCTCGACCTGTGCAGCGTTCAACGCGGGCACCCTGCGCACGAGGTCTTCCATGTCGGCGTACGGCCGGCCTGCAGCGATGGCATCGGCGAGTTCACACCCGATGCCGCGCACCGATGACAAGCCGAGGCGTACCGCGAGACCGCTGGTGGATGATGAATCGTCTTCCAACGATGCGAGAGACCGGGATGCATTAATGCATGGCTGGTTCACCACCACGCCGTGACGTCGCGCATCACGTGTGAGTGAATGTGGCGACCAGAAACCCATCGGTTGGGCGTTCAGCAACGCCGCACAGAAAATGGCGGGTTCGTGGAACTTGATGTACGCCGATGCGTAAACGAGATAGGCGAAGCTGACCGAATGGCTTTCGGGAAAGCCGTAGTTGGCGAATGCCTGCATTTTGTCGAAGATGATGTCGGCGGTTTCACCCGTGATACCGCGCTGTTCCATTCCCTCGTACAGACGCATCCTCAACCGTTCCATGCGCGCCCGTGAACGCTTCGACCCCATTGCCTGACGCAATTGATCGGCCTCGCTGGCACTGAAACCCGCGACGTCGATGGCCATTTGCATGAGTTGCTCTTGGAACAACGGCACGCCGAGTGTTTTGCCGAGCGAATTCTCGAGCAATGGGTGCAGGTACGTGACGGGCTCTTGCCCGTTGCGACGACGGATGTAGGGATGGACGGAACCACCCTGAATGGGACCCGGCCTGATGAGCGCGACCTCGACAACGAGGTCGTAGAAGCGACGCGGCTTCAGCCGCGGCAACGTGGCCATTTGGGCGCGCGACTCGACCTGGAAAACCCCCACGGTGTCGGCGCGACACAACATCGCGTACACGTCGTCTTCTTGCGGAAGACCGGCGAGGTCGAGCGGCGTGTCGCGGTGCAGCGAGATGAAATCGACCGCGTTGTGCAGTGCCGACAACATGCCGAGACCCAGAAGGTCGAACTTCACCAACCCCGCGGCCGCACAGTCGTCTTTGTCCCACTGCAGCACGCTGCGGTTTTCCATGGTGGCCCACTCGACCGGACACACGGTGCTGACAGGCCTGTCGCAAATGACCATTCCCCCCGAATGGATTCCGAGATGGCGCGGATGGTCGAGCAACTGCACCGCGAGCGCGGCAACCTCGACGGGTGGCTGGTCGGGGTCGGGATCGGCAAACCCCAACGCCTTGCCCGCATCGCGCACGGCGGAACGTTGTCGGTACGTGATGACGTTGGCCACCTGTGCAGCGTGCATGCGGTCGTAGCGCTGGTACACGTACTGGATGACCTCTTCGCGCCTGCCGCTTTCGATGTCGATGTCGATATCGGGTGGACCGTCGCGTTCGGGCGAAAGAAAGCGCTCGAACAACAAGCCGAGCGACACCGCGTCGGCCTTGGTGATACCGAGCGAGTAACACACCACGCTGTTGGCCGCACTACCCCTTCCCTGGCAGAAGATGTCGTTGCGGTTGCAGAACTCGACGATGTCCCACACGACGAGGAAGTAGCCCGCGAAACCCAGCGACTCGATGACATCGAGTTCGTGACGCACCACCGACCATGCACGTGCACGCAGCGACAACGTGTCGTCGTCGGAAGTGGGTGGTGGGCCGTAACGACGCGTGGCGCCCTGGATGACGAGGTGTCGCAGGTAGGCGATTTCGCTGATGCCGCCGGGGCACGGAAACGGTGGCAACTTCGGTGCGACGAGGGAAAGATCGAAAGCACAGTCGGCCGCGACTTCCGCACTGCGTGCAACGACACCCGGATAACGGGCGAACACGTTTTCCTGCTCGGCACCGGAACGCATGAGCGCACTGGCGGCATGCGGCAACAAATGGTCGACCTCGTCGAGCGAGCTGCGCCGACGAATCGCCGCCATGGCCGTTGCCAGGGGGAACTGGGCGGTTGACGCGTAGTGCACGTGGTTGGTTGCAACGCACCCGACACCCACGCGATCGGCGATGCGCACCAAGGCGTCGTTGCGCGCGGCGTCGAGCGGATCGCCGTGGTGCACAAGTTCGACCATCACATGGTCGACGCCACACACCGCGATGATTTGGCGCAACACGTGCTCGGCCGCCGCGGGACCGTGCTCGACGAGTTGCCGCACGACGGCGCCATCGACGCCACCGGTGAGCACCCACCAGTTGCCATGACCGACGCCCAGGTCGGACGCCGCATACACAGGGTTGCCCTTCGTGCCCGCCAGTTGCGCATTGGTGATGGTTTGCGCGAGTTGCGCGTACCCGGCCGGGTTGCGTGCAAGCACGACGAGATTGCCACCGAACACCGGTGTGAGTTCGGCGCCAAAGACGGTGGGCAAACCGAATTCGCGCGCGGCTTCGGCGAAACGTACGACGCCGTAGAAACCGTTGCGGTCGGTGATGGAGACCCCGTGCAATCCGAGCGCAACCGCGGTGTGCACCAGGTGCTCGGGCGATGATGCACCGGTGAGAAACGAATAGTGCGACAGACAGTGCAGCTCGGCATACGGCACATCGGCGGGCACGTACCGCAGAGCGGCGGGCGCTTCGTACGGAGCACGCTTCGCGCCGAAGGCGGGGCCGTCACCGCCGGCGTTGGGTGCAGCCGAACGCGGGGCTCGGGGAATGTCGGACAGCCGACGTTCGAGTTCGGTCCACGACACGTGCGGCGCGTGAAAACCGAAGGGCCGAAGATCCTGTGTGGTTCCCTCCATGGGGAGGCAGGCTAGCGAACATATGTTCGCACCCGCACCAAGGCCCCCGCCAATCCGGGATCGGCCACCGCAGCCGCTTCGGGCCAGGAAAACCAACGGACATCGGGGCTCTCCCCCTCGCCCGGGGCCGGCTCGGCAGTGCCGTCGGCGAACAGCACGTAGCGCAGGTCGAGGTGCGTGTGCCCGCGCGGGCCGGGGTGCACATCGAGATGGAAGAACACCGGGCCGCCATCGGGATGCGCGACATCGAGACCCGTCTCTTCGCGCGCCTCGCGCAGTGCGGCCTCGTGGGGCAACTCACCGGCCTCGATGTGCCCACCCGGTTGCAGCCACATGTTCAACCGTTTGTGCAGGTGCAGCACCGTGCCACGGTTCATTCCCTGGTCGCCGACAACGATTGCCGAAGCTGTGACGTGCGTGGGGTCGGCTTGTTCGCTGCACGGATCAGAGAGTCGCACCACCGCGTCGCGGAAGATGCGCAACGACTCTTCTTCGCGCCGGTCGACCGCAGTGTGGTTACGAACGATCGCGAGAAGATCATCGGGTGTCATGACGACAGTCTCTCAGCCGTACACCCCCGTCATCCACCACGATCTCTTTTCGAGCACCAGCAACAGCGCCGTGCGCGCCACGCCATCACCGGACTCGACGATGCACTGCATGCGCGCGACACGACGCTGACGTGCAGAATCCCACCAGCGCTCTTCGACGGGCCATGGGCCGAAACATTCGACGATGCGCCTGTGCTTTTCAGCATCGATGATGTGCGTGGGTTCAGCAGAAAACACGTGACGCCCGGTGACGGTGACATGTCGACCGGCCGCATCGAGTACCTGCACCTCGCGGCGCGGTACTACGCAGACCGGTGGGACGATGCCCGCAACGGCGCCTGTCCAGTGCTCGGGATGAACGGCGCCCGGGGTGACACGTTGATGCACGGCATCGGCATCGCGAAGTTCGACCCGCGTGGCAGGAACCAGGACGAACTGCTGCATGGGGTCGCGGCCTCCCCGCCATTCAGGGACGCATACCTTGTCGCCGATCAACGAACCGAGTCGGGTGATGGCCGCCCATGCGGCGCGATCGGATGCACCATGTTCGCCCCACAGGCCCAACTGTGTTGCACGGTGTGGCCGGGTGTTCTGCACGTCGAGTGACATGTGCGCAACACCCGCAGTGAGGTGATCGGCAAGCCAAGTGTCGATCTGCCATCGCAGGCGCTCGACAAGCGTTGCAGCGGTGAATCCGTGCGGGTGATACCAGATGCGCGAACACGACTCGTCGTGTTCGGTGGTGAAGTTCGCAACGACACGACAGGCAACCAAACCACGCGGTTCGAGCTGATCGACCACACTTCCCACGAGAACCGCGGATGCGGCGTGTACTTGTACCGCACTGTCGAGAGCCGTGTCGTGATGCGACTCGACGAAGCATTGCGTGGGCAAAGGTTCGGTGTACGGATCGTGCAGGTCATCACCCGAACACAACACATGGATGTCACCCCCCGGTGGGCCGAAACGATCGAGCAACAAATCACGCTCGACCGCGGCGATGGCACCCAATGTGTCGAGACCCAGCCGGAAAAGCAACGACACTGTGTCGGGGTCGACATGGGCGAAACGTTCGAGAACAGCAACGGGCTGCGCGGCGAGAAACACATGATGTTCACGCTCGTCGATGATGCGCGTACCGGCACCCGCATGCGCGGCGATCTGTGCGGCAAGGCGACTTGCACCGACACCGACAGAAAGTGATCCGACACCTTCGCGTTGCGCGATCTCGTGCAAAGACGCCACAACGGCGGCTTCACCACCGAAGTATCTGGTTGGCCCACGCATGGGCAACAACAGTTGCCTTTCATTGATCACCTCGATCATCGGCGTGACGTCGGTGAACGCCTGGGCGAGCCGGTGCACAAGACGACCGTTGTCGGCCGGCAATGCAACAACGGCGACACGGGATGGCTTCACGACCCACCGAGGATGATCGGGAAACCTTGCGGTTCGACGACACGACGACCACCGAGAACCACGTGCACCTGCTGCGCAGAAAGATGGCCCTCCCCCGCAGTGGACCACGTGGCACTACGCGCGTCGAACACCGCTTCTGCCGAAAACGCGTCGGCCGACGAACCCGCATATGCGTTGTCGACAAGGATGACAAGCACACCGCTGCACCGTCGTGCGATGGCTGCGACGTGCCTGACCTCGCGCGGAGAAACACCATGCGGTATTTGGGTAACGACAACTTCGAATTCGCCGACGACGGCCCCCAGGCACGCGGCCCACTGCCCCTCGGGGTTGGCCCACACGAAACGGTCGAGATGCCAACCCGCATCACGCAGTGCGCGACAGTTGGGTGCCACACGGGAACACCAAGCGATCCACGAACCCGATGCACTGGCCGCGGCGAGGAGGGCCGCAGTGAACGACACGCGGAACGGCCCGCTGACACAACACACCGACCCGCGCGCCAGACCACCCGACAAACCGCTGCCGCGCAGCGCAGCGGCGACCCCCGGCGGAACCGGAAGCGTGCGATCGCGCTTCAGTGCGGCACGCGCAAGTGTGGTGACACCGACTCCGGCGCCGCGCTGGATGAGTGATTCAACGGCGGCAGCTCCGGATTCACGAATGACTGGTTCACGGCGCAACACGCCGACACTGTAGCGAACGTGTGTTCGCCTTCTTCCGGGTCAGCCCGCGCTGCGCGTGTCGTTGAAGTACTCGTCGGTGTTGTCGATCGGCGTACGCGATGGCAACTCATTCAAGACCGCAACAAGATCCCCAGCATTGGCCGCCCAACCGTCGGCACCGAGCGTTTCGGCCTGCTCGGCCGACTTCACCGCCAGGCCGCCAACGAAGATCTGTACCGACGGGTGCACGACGTTACGCACCTCGGTGATCGCATCAACCGCCTTCGACAACGACCCCTCCGACGTGACGCTGATACACACGGCGGCGAGATCGATGGTGTTGCGTGCGGCAACTGCGAACGAATCGGCGGGAAGGTCGGATCCGAGGTCGTACACCTCCCAACCGCTTTGGCGAATGAGGTCGGCGACCATCGAGACCGGCAACGAGTGACGCTCGCCCTCGGGTGCCCCAACGAGAATTGCTCCGCGCGTACGGCCACGTCGCGCGAATCGGGGGCCGAGACGCCCCATGATGCGCCCAACGATCGCACTGGCGCGATGCTCGAGATAAATCTCAAGATCCCCCTTGGCCCATTTGTCACCGATACTCACCAGCGCAGGGCTGACGACTTCGATGTAAATGTCGTCGAGGTCGGCACCTGCAGCGAGCGCAGCTTCGACAACGCCCCACGCACCGCGTGCGTCGCCGGCGAGCAAACGAAGTTCCAGACGCTCGGACCATGGTGCGGTCTTCTTACGCGGTTCACCTTCGTTCGGCTGATCCTTCGATGAGCCTTCACGGAAAGCATCGAGGTCGCTGCGCTTCACGCGCCATGTTCCACCGACCTTGGTTGCGTTGAGGAGACCGAGACGTACGTACCGGTATGCGGTCATGTAGTGAACGTCGAGAATGTCGGCAGCATCCTGCAGACTGAGTTCTTCGCTCATCGTTCGCCCTTCAGACGGTTGACCGGAAACCAAAACCTCTTACGTACCCACTTCCTTGCGGGGAAAACAATAGATCTCGGCTCCCAAAGTGCGGTGACGGAGCACCCAGAAAGTCCGAAAAAATCGGAAGAATCGCTACTTGCCCAAACGGGCGCGAGCGGCGGCACTGCGCTCGAAAAGGTGCGCGGGAACCCGTTGTGCGGCCGCACTGAGGGCCGGGCCGCCTTCGCCACCCCCTGCCGGCGCTGCGGCAGACGGTTCTTCCTCGGGAACCAAGTCCTCGAATGCCGGCGGCTCCATGCCCGGCTTCCAGTACTGGTACAGGTCGCGGACCACCTGCTCGAGGCCCTGTGCGCCGCATCCCTTGGCGAGGTCGACCGTGATGACGTTGCCGTACACGTGAACCGCCGAAACCTGGCCTGTCGCGAACATGCGCTGAGCGACCACCGCCGCCGGACGGCTTCCGACTGCCTGGCCGGGCGAATCGAAACGCTCGTGCCCCTGGCCCGTGAAACTGCGGTTCGCCTCGAAGCGAACCATTCCGAGCTTCCCGGCCGGACCTTCGAGGACTGCAACTGGCTGACCCATGCCTGAGAATGTACTCTCCCGACATGTCACCCGAGGATTTCACAGCGGCTGCGACGGCGTTTCTCGACGCCAATCTCGAGCGCAAGGAAGCAGAAAAGACCTTCGTCTGGGGCGAAGGTTCCGACAAGGTCAACGTTTTCGAAGAGCGCACGCGCGAACAAGAGCTCGTCATGCTCGAGGAATCGAAAGCATGGCGTCGCAAGAAGTTCGATGCCGGCTTCGGCTGGATCAGCGGGCCAACGCAGTACGGCGGTAGTGGACACCCGGCCGCTTACGAGCGCATCTTCGCGCGCCTCGAAGGTGAGTACAAGGTTCCGAACCAGGGCTTCTTCCAAATCGGCCTCGGAATGGTCGCACCAACGATCCTCGCCCACGCAACCGACACCGCACGCGATCTGTACCTGAAGAAAATGTGGCGCGCCGACATCGTTGGTTGTCAGTTGTTCTCCGAACCCGCCGCTGGCAGCGACCTCGCTTCACTGCAAACCAAGGCAGTCCGCGACGGCGAAGAATGGGTCATCACCGGCCAGAAGGTGTGGACCTCGGGCGCGCACTACAGCGACATCGGCGAAATCATCTGCCGCACCGACGCCGA
>CAYFLC010000016.1:0-6660 GCA_964343885.1 uncultured Bifidobacterium sp. | reverse complement strand
TCCGAAGCACAAGGGGCTCACGGCGTTCGTCATGGACATGCGTGCCCCCGGCGTCGAGATCCGCCCCCTGCGCCAGATGACCGGCGGCGCCAGCTTCAACGAAGTGTTCTTCACCGAAGTTCGCGTTCGCGACGATCATCGTCTCGGCGATGTGAACAACGGTTGGAACGTTGCCCTCACGACGTTGATGAACGAACGCGCCGCAATCGGTGGTGGCAGTGGTGGCGGTGACCCGCTCACCCGTGTGTACGCGATGGTGCGTCACTACGGCCTCGACCGCGACCCGGTCGTGCGCAACAAGCTCGCCGACCTCGTCATTCGCTACCGCGTTGCTTCGTACAACAACCAGCGTGCGATGGCGAAGATCCGCGCCGGCCAGACTCCCGGACCCGAAATGTCGACGGGCAAGATGGCACTCACCGACAACCAGTTGCGTTTGTGCGCATTCCTCTCGGAAGTCCTCGGCCCGAAGGTCATTGCCGACACCGGAGAATGGGGAACGTACGCCTGGAACCAGCTCATTCTCGGAACACCCGGCCTGCGTATCGCGGGCGGCTCCGACGAAGTGATGCGCAACATCGTCGGCGAACGCGTGCTCGGCCTGCCGAAAGAACCCGGCATCGACTCGAAGTCCGCATTCCGGGACTTGGCCAAGTAACAGAACTCAGTCGAACAAAGTCTTCTCGGCCTCGAGGCCGAGGTTCTCCATGAATGCCCACGACACGCGGTGAATGGGTGAAACGCCGTGCTGGCGCAGTCCGTCGCGGTGCTTCGGGCACGGGTAACCCTTGTTACCCGCGAAGTTCCAGTGCGGATGTAATTCGGCGAGGTCGCGCATCATGCGATCACGCGACACTTTTGCGAGCACCGATGCGGCGGCAACCGATGCCGACACGGCGTCGGCCTTCACGCGCATCACGACTCGCGGAACGAGCGGCGAAACGAAATCCCACTTGCCATCGGCGATCGCGGCATCGGGCTCGACACCAAGTGCGACAACCGCGCGCTTCGTCGCGAGTCGTTGCGCGTTGCTCATGCCGAAGCGATCGCACTCACCGGCATCGACAACCCCGAGCGCCCAGTGCGAACACTGCGCGGCGACTGTTTCGAAGATCGACTCACGCTTCTTTTCCGACAGCGTCTTCGAATCTCGTGCCACCAGTTCGGCAACGTCGATGTCATCACGAATGACCGCCGCACACACCACCAACGGCCCGGCCCACGAGCCCTTCCCCACTTCATCGAGACCAACGACGACACGGGCACCGCTCGCCTTCAGTTCATCCTCGATGGCAAGTGTGGGCGCTTCCTTCATTCGAGCGCGATACCCGCGGGTCCGGCTTCGATGCGCCCTGCGCGCCACCAACCCTGGTCGAGCAACTCTCGTTCACGCGTTGCCGGAACTGCCGCGAGCAGTCCACCCGAGGTTTGCGGGTCGAAGCACAATGCGGCGCGGTCGTCGGGTGCGGTGATCGTGATGCGGCCCTCGACGTAGGCACGGTTGCGCGGGTCGCCGCCGGTGCGCATTCCTTCAGCGGCCGCTTTCAGCGCACCGGGGTACGCAACGATGTTGGCTGTTTCGACGTGCAGACAAACCCCACCACGCTCGGCAACCTCCCAACCGTGGCCGGCCAGGCCGTATCCCGTAACGTCGGTAACTGCGTGCACGTCGGCACCGAGCGCACGCAATTGGTCGGCTGCGCGACGGTTGAGAACCCGCATCCCGTTGATGGCCGCACGTTTGTCGGTGGAGCATCCACCCGCCAGTGCGAGCGCCGTGCCGATGGGCTTCGACATCATCACCACGTCACCCGGCTGTGCACCACCCTTTCGCCACACGCGATCAGGATGCACCACACCCTGAACCGCGAGGCCGAAGATGGGTTCGGGATTGCGGATCGTGTGACCACCGGCGATGGTTCCGCCCGCCTCGGCAATCACCTTGCTTGCGGCCGCGAAGATCGCGGTGATTGCCTCGCGCGGGAAATGCTCGGGAAACGCAGCGACGTTGATTGCCATCACCACGTTGGCGCCCATGGCGAAAACATCGCTGCACGCATTGGCCGCAGCGATGGCGCCGAAATCTTCCGGGTCGTCAACGAGCGGCGGGAAAAAGTCGGTCGTGCTGACAAGCGCCACGTCGTCGGTGACCTTGTAGACCGCCGCGTCGTCGAACGGCGCGAGGCCGACGAGCAGCGACTTGTCGAACGACGTCGGAAGTTCCGATACGAGTTCGGACAACAACGATGCTCCCCACTTCGCGGCACATCCGCCGCACGAAGTCCATTCAGTGAGTCGAATCGGAGTGTTCATGCACGCGATCCTACGAAAGGCGCCACAGTGCTTCGCCAGCCGCCGCACCGGCATTCGACCACGAGGGGTCGACGCCCGAGGTCAACCGCACATCGGCCGAGCTCGACTCCCACAACACGGCCGCATTTTCACCGTGCCAGCGCACTGCGAATCCGACCCGACTACCGAGCGGCCCCATCAGACCGTGCACCTCGAAGTTGATTCCTTCCCAACCGGCGGGAATGCCCTGGGGCATGAGAACCCCGATGTTGTCGCCGGTGAGGGCGAGCAGTTGTTGTTCGGTCGACGGAATGCGCATTCCCGGGCTGAATGTCGCCCATCGAGCGCCATCACCCGGTTGGTTGCGCGACGCGGCACGTTGCCATGCCTTGGCCACGTCACGCACAGCGCGGGTTTCCCCTGCGCGGGCAAGCATCGACTGCAAACCAGCAGCAGCATGCGCCAACCTGAAGCGTGCATCGTGGTTGGCATTCGCGAAACAACGTTCGGCCAGCGGCACGAGTTCATCGATCCAGATGTACGGGTTCTCGCCGAGCCGAACGAGTTCGAGTCCGCCAATCAGCGCTTCGAGCGGGTCGACGTTCGGGTCGGCAAGGCCCTCGATGAGAAGCGCGCAACGGGCGGCGACTAGATCGGTGGCCAACCCGGAAATGGGTGCGTCGGCACACACCAAGCGCGAAGCTGAATCGACCACTTGTAGCCATCCTCGCGAAACCTGCAGCGGAGACGGAAGCGCTGCGAGGTCGACCGACGCCGGAGCCGAGTCGAGCGGGAGCGCGACGCGCAGCGTCGAATGATGACCGAGCGGCAACGCGATGCTGCCGGCCGGAAGGTTGATACCTGGGATTTCTTGCTGCGACGGCGGACGTTGCGTGATCACGTCGCCGCGCGTCACGGCAATGGCGACCGACGCAGGCGAGTCGTTTTCGAACTCAACCACGACGAGCCCACCGTGGTCGGCAACCGCATACACGCGCTGAATGACATCGCCTCCGTGCACGCGCAGCTTTGATTCGACAACCGGCGTTCCGTCGAGGGCCGTTTGACGCAAGCCCCCGGTTTCGACCGACGGCGAGTGCCATTTCTGTTCGTCGGCCACGTGCCACTGCAGTGGCGCGCTGCCGTCGGTGAGAACGACTGCACCGGCAGAGTCGACCGAGGCGTAGTGCTTGCCACCCCGAATACCAACCGATGTCACTCAAGCTCCGAACGGCCACCACGGGCGAGCAGGTTGGTCATCGCGTCGCGGGCCGCGACTCCGTCGTGACACACCGCTGCCACCTCTTCGGTGATGGGCATGTCGACACCGTGGCGCATCGCCAGTTCGTACACCGTGCGCGCACTCTTCACACCTTCGGCAACCATGGTCATGGCGGCGAGCACATCTTCAATTTTTTCGCCGCGTCCCAATGCCTGGCCGACCTGCGTGTTGCGGCTCTGCTGCGATGAACACGTTGCGATGAGATCACCCATGCCGGCGAGACCCGCAAACGTCAAGGGGCGCCCACCGAGCGCCACGCCGAGGCGCGCCATTTCGGCAAGACCGCGCGTGACGATGGTTGCGCGGGTGTTGTCGCCAAAGCCCATTCCCGCCGCCATGCCTGCGCAGATTGCGATCACGTTCTTCACGACACCACCGACTTCGCATCCAACGACGTCGGGATTCGTATACACGAGCAGGCGCGGATTCGAAAAGATCCGCTGGAGTTCGCGGGCAATCACGTCATCATCGATCGCAACCACGGATGCCGCGGGCTGACCGTCCATGATTTCCTTCGCGAGGTTCGGCCCGGTGAGAACTGCCGCGGGGTGTCCCGACAACTCGTCGGCCACCACTTCGGTCATGCGCTTGCCCGAGTCGCGTTCGAGACCTTTGGTCAAGCTCACGACGGGCACCCACGGCCGTACGAGCGGTGCAGCTTGGCGCAACACCTCACGGAAGCCCTGTGACGGCACCGCCATCACCACGACGTCGGCATCGCGCACCACTTCTTCGAGATTGCTCGATGCCTGAAGCTCGGCCGGCAGTTCGCGCTCTCCCAAGTACGTGGGATTGCGATGCGACTCGTTGATGGTTGCAGCCGTGTCAGCGTTGCGCGCCCAGAGCAGGGTGGGTGTATTGATTGCCGCCATCGAGGCAACCGTGGTTCCCCATGATCCGGCTCCGACGACGCCCACACGAATCGGCATGTGGCAAGCGTATTCCCCCGATGGCCACACGTAGGCTTCGCGCGTGGGTTCGTCGGCTGCGCTCGTGGTGCCGCTCAAATCATTCGCCAACGCAAAGGGTCGCCTCGCCTCTATTCTCGACCCCGAGC
The DNA here is from genome assembly GCA_964343885.1 of uncultured Bifidobacterium sp. Lineage (GTDB taxonomy): Bacteria > Actinomycetota > Acidimicrobiia > Acidimicrobiales > Ilumatobacteraceae > F1-20-MAGs119. Next base: position 2,029 of record CAYFLC010000016.1, on the reverse strand, counting down.
AACGCGAACGGCTCTCCCGAGCATGCGCAGAACGGGTTGTCGGTGCCGCCGGCGACGTGCGTGTCGTCATCGTCAGCGACCAGGGAACCGATGTGTCCGAATGGGCAGACGTTCGTGGTCTCACGTGTATTACCCAGACATCACCCGGTCTCAACGGCGCCGCGCGCGATGGTGTCGTTTGGGCGCGTGAAAATGGCTTCACCATCGCCGTGATAGCGCACAGTGACATTCCACTTGCCGACAACGTCGCACAGTTCATCGACGACAACGCGGTGGTTATCGTGCCCGACTCGAAAAACGACGGTACGAACGTTCTCGTTCTGCCGACAGCCGCCGACTTCACGTTCCATTACGGCCCGGGGAGCTTCAAGCAGCACGTCGACGAAGCCATCCGTCGTGGCTTCGCACCCCGAATCGCACTTTCCGACGAGTGGTCGCACGACCTCGACAATCCCGATGATCTGAGTGACCCACGTATCAAGGAGTTGTTTCCATGGCTATGAACGGCGCAAACGAACCCGGCCAACCGCCCGTCATCCCCGGTGGCAGCCCGATGTGGACGAACAACATCTTGGTGCCCGCACGCGCCCTTGCGGTTGGCGCCCACCCCGACGACATCGAGTTCGGGTGCGGAGGCACACTCGCCAAATGGGCCGAACAGGGCTGCGTTGTGCACTACGCCGTGCTCACCGACGGTTCAAAGGGAACGTGGAACCCACACGCCGACACTGTCGAGCTCGTGGCGACACGACAGTCAGAACAGCGTGAAGCGGCCCGACGCATCGGCGCCACCGGGTCGGTGACCTTCCTCGGCGCCGTCGACGGCGAACTGGAGAACACCCACGCCATGCGCGACGCGCTCAGCCGACTCATCAGAATCGTGCAGCCAGACATCGTTCTCGGACACGACCCGTGGAAGCGCTACCGCTTGCATCCCGATCACCGAGCGGCGGGTTTCCTCCTCACCGACTCGATCGTCGCTGCGCGTGACCCGCACTTTTTTCGGCACCACTTCGACCTCACCGACCTGCAGACGGGTCAGCCCCTCGCCCACCATCGCCCGTCTGCTTTGTTCATGTGGGAAGCCGACATGCCGAACCACGCCGAAGATGTGACGTCGACGATTGACACGAAGTTGCACGCCCTCGAGGCGCACGCGAGTCAATTCGAGTCAACGATGAAGGCAACCGACGAAGCAGCGCTCGAAGCTTTTCGCAGTCGAATTCGCATGCGCCTCGAAGCGCTCGGTGTGCCGCACGGCTATGCGGCAGCCGAGGTGTTCCACGTGATGCGCGATCTCTGATCGCGCCACCTCATTTCCGTAGCGGTTCGCGGCCCTCGCCAGCCGGCCCGGCGAATGCCTGGGCGATCGACAGCCATTCGCTCGCCAATTTCCCTTCGGCGCGCAGGGCGGTGTCGTCACGGTGGCGGCGCTGTGTCACCAGTAGCGCGAAGTCGAGCGCGGTTCCGCTGATCGACTCGGGTGCGGCCTCGTTGCCCCACTCCCACGTCGAACCATCGGGTGCAACCAGACGCACGGCGATGTCGGCATCGGGCACCTCGAGACTGCGAGAGCGATAACTATTGGCGCGCGCGAGAAATCCGATGTGGCACACGTGCCTCAGTCGCATCGACGTGACGATGGGCTTCCCGAGCGCATCGGAAACATCGACACCATGCGCCCAGGTTTCCATCAACCGAGCCGTGAGAAACGACGCAAGACTCATCGATGGCCCGTACCACGGCACGCGCTTCGATCTGTCGCCTGCACGACCTGTGCCAACCAAACCTGCGCTCTCGGTGCGCCAGTCGGCAAGTAGTTGCGCCCCGGTCACCGATCTCCCGTGGGCAACCGACGGGTCGCCGCCGGAAGCGAACTTCGCGAGCATCTCTTGGGCGTCGCGAGCAAAGCCGTCTGCGTCGCGAATTGCCAATGCTGCGCGGATGTCGAAGAAGTGCAGGTGCGACACCGAGTCGGCCACATCCCACCCCGAGGCCGGCGTGCGGGTGCGCCATCCAGCTTCGTCGA
>CAYFLC010000015.1:11587-18195 GCA_964343885.1 uncultured Bifidobacterium sp. | reverse complement strand
GTGCCCGCAGTCTTGATGACATTCCTCACGTCGTCGGCCAAGGCATAGCGCAGGTCGTGGTCGAGGCCAGCGAGGGGTTCGTCGAGCAACAAGACGGAGGGCCGTGGGGCCAGAGATCGGGCGAGTGCAACGCGGGCCGCCTCGCCCCCCGACAGCGTCGCGATGTCGCGATCTTCGAAACCAGTCAGACCGACGAGTTCCAGGAGCTCGCCAACTCGCTGTGCGATGGTTGACGTTGCCAGCCGTGCGATGCGCAGGCCGTAGGCGATGTTGTCGCCAACGTTCAGATGCGGAAAGAGTTGGTTGTTCTGGAACACCACGCCGATGCCTCGTTTGTGGGTTGGTAAGTGCGACACATCGACGCCGTTCACGACCACGGTCCCCGAAGATGGTTGGACGAGCCCCGCAATGACGCGCAGGAGGCTCGACTTGCCCGAACCGCTGGGGCCGAGAATCGCGGTGATCGATGCAGCCGGAACTTCGAGACTCATGTTGTCGAGCACGGTGGTCGCATCGAAGGTGAGGCGGACGTTGCGTACGTCGAGGCCGGTCATCGTGTCCAACTCCGTGCAGACAGGGTGTCGACGAGCCACACCAGCAACAAGCAGAGGAGGCCGAGAACCGATGCGGAAACGAACACCTGTGATTGCACGAGATCGCCCGGTCTCCCGAGCAGGCGGCCGATCGTCATCGTGAGCGTTTCGGATCCGCGTCGCGTGAGAAGACTTGACGCCCCGAATTCACCCAGCGACACCAGGGCGGCGAGTGACGCTGCGGCGGCTATGGGCCGGCGAAGAAGTGCGATGTCGATGCCGACGAGCGTACGCGCGGGTGATGCGCCAAGAGTTGCGGCCGCGTCGCGCAGGCCGCCGGGAATCTGTTGCATCGCCGCCGTGACGGTGCGCGACACGAGAGGGAGAGCAACCACGGCGTGTGCGACGGGGAGAATCCACCATGTGCCGCGCCAGTCAAAGGGGTCGTTGCGAAAGGCGAGGATGAACCCGAGCCCAAGAACGACTGCTGATACCACGACCGGTAGCAACTCGCACGCGACCGCGATCAAGCGTTCCTGTGCGCGTTGGGCGTGCACGCGAGCAAAAGAAAGAAGAACGCCGGCCGCCGTTGCGATGATTGCCGCGACGAGTGCAACCCGCAGCGAGGAAGCGAGTGCCGATACGACGTTTGCTGACGCGGAATCATCGCGGAAGGCGGCTCGCCAGGCAGAAATCGACACGCCGTGACCCAGGTGCACCGAACGCAGAACCAGCCCGACAAGTGGCAACGCGAAAAACGCGGCGATCGCCGTTGCACCAGCCGTGACACCGATTCGTGTTCGACGCGGTGACAAGCGGAGTTGCCGCGGAAGCGCGGGTGCGATGCCGCGTGATCCGCGACCCGACGTTGCCGCGAGCACGACTCCGACAAAGAGAATCTGCACCACGGCGAGAGCCGCGGCCGAGCGGTCGTCGCCCGTGAACACGGCGAGCCGGTAGATCTCGGTTTCGGTGGTCGGATGCGTAGGTCCGGCGAGAACCCGGGCGGCTCCGAACGTGGTGAAGCAATACATGAACACCAGTCCCGCTGCCGCGACGATCGCACCACGCAGCATCGGCCACGTGACCGTCGTAAAACGCCTGAACGGTGGTGCACCGAGCGTTGCCGCTGCTTCCTCGAAACCGAAGGGTTGCATCTCCCAACGGACGCCGACGATTCGAACCACCACGGCGACATTGAGAAAGACGTGCGCAATGATGAGTGGCGCGATTCCGGTTCGCAATTCACCGGGGAAGAGTGCACGGAACGCGAGCCCGACAACGACTGTGGGAAGAACGAACGGAACAAGGGTGAGTGCGCGTATGGCGCGGCGACCCGCAAATTCCTGTCGTGACAACAGCCATGCCACGGGCACGCCGAGCACGGTTGTGAAAAGCGTGCTGACAACTGCCTGCCACACAGTGAACCACAACACTTCGCGCATTTGTTCGTCGGTGAAAACCTTCGTGACAGCGAACCCGTGCCGCAACGCGACGACGGTGGGCAATGCAACGAACAACCCGACGAGAACGACGGGTACCACGAGTGCGATACGCGCGAAACGTGAGAAAGGGCTCACCCGATGGTCGCTGCCTTCCATTCCTTCAGCCACGTCGTGCGGTTTGCTTCTATTTCAGCCGGCGCAAGGGTGAGCGAATTCGTCGGCTTCGCGGCAAAGTCGGTGAAGACCTTGGGAAGCTTGACGGTGGTACTTGCCGGGTTCACGAAGAGTGTGAGCGGCAGATCAGCCTGGAACGTCGGGCCGGTCAGGTAGTCGATGAGCTTTTCGGCCGCGGTCTTGTACTTGGTACCGCGAAGAATTCCGGCAAATTCGACCTGATGAAAACAGGTCGAATCGATCACGCCTGTCGGCGGTTCGGTGACGGGCGGGTCCGAGTACACGACTTCGGCGGGCGGGCTTGATGCGTAGCTGACGACGAGTGGGCGACTGCCCTTGCCGCTGGAACCGGAGAACTCGACGGTGTACGCCTCGGTCCAACCATCGACGACCTTCACGCCGTTGTTGCGCAGCGAGGTCCAGTAGTCATTCCACCCGTTTTCTCCGAACTGGGCGATCGTCGCCAGCATGAATGCAAGACCGGGCGACGACGTTTCGGGATTCTGTGTGACGAGAAGATCTTTGTATTCGGGCTTGGCCAGATCGGCAAGCGAGGCCGGGGGAGCGATCTTCTTGTCGGTGAACCACTGCTTGTCGTAGTTCACGCACACATCGCCGGTGTCAACGGGGGTCAGCAGGTTGTCCTTCGCCAGTTCCTTTGCGGCCGCATCAAGGTCACCGCTGTTGCTCGACTGGTACTTCGTGAACACGTCGGCATCGATCGCACGTGACATCAATGTGTTGTCAACACCCCACAGCACGTCACCTTCGGGTTTTCCGGCAGTCAGCACGGCTTTGGCAACAAGTTCACCCGCATCGCCACCGGTGACGACGTTGACGGCGATACCCGTCTCTTTCGTGAACGCATCGAAGATTCCCTTCGACGGAGTGAACGAGTCGTAGGCGAGAAGTGTCAGCGACTTTGGCGTGACACTGGACGATCCACTGCAAGCTGCAAGGGTGGACAATGCGAAGACGCTGCACGCACCGATGCAGCGGACGTATTTGTGTTTCATGATCAAACTCCGTTCATTTCATGGCCGGGGGTCGTGATAGGCGAGCGGCTGAACAACGGCGAGGACGCCGGAGCGAAGCGAAATTTCGGCGACCGTGGCGGTCATTTCGTTGCTGACCCCGCGGCTTGTCCACGGCAGCAGGGTTTCGTCGTCGAGCTTCCAGCGAAGGCCGCGCGTGACGATTCCCTCTGCCGGGCCGTGCATCGCGTGCAAACTCACGATGTCGGATCCGCGACGGGGAAGATTCAGCGACTGGCCGCCATGCACGATCGAGATGTGAGCGACTCCGATGATTGCCTCGACGATGACGTGTTCCAGAAGTGGATTGGCAAGAGATGAAAAAATTCCATACAAGTGATCGAATCGGCCGCCGCCGGCGTTCACGATGACGATGTGGGTCGCGCCAATGGACGCAGCGTGTGCGACGGCAAGTTCGGTGTCGGTGAAATCCTTGTCAGGCGAAACCTGAACAATTTGTGCACCCGCACGACGGGCGTCGTCGAGAGCTGTTTGCGTGACGGAATCGAAATCGCCTACGACAACGTGCGGAACGAGACCAAGCCCACGGGCCACGTCGACTCCGGAATCGGCAGCGATGAGAATGTCGAACGGCCCGAAGTCATCGGCTGTGATGAATTCGACGGGTAATCCACCCGTGATGACAAGCGCTCGCTTCTGCTGTTCCATCGAATCCCTCCGCCGGCATTATCCGGATCAGGTTGTCGGGTCGATGGCGGCGGCCATCCTCTCAGCCCGACGTTCCGACGAGCTCCCCGTGAATTGTGTTTCTGACGATACAGCCCGGATCAGGAATAGGCGATGTCGGGTTCGATGAAGATGAACTTCGCGCGTGGGTAGACGGCGCGTATCGCCGCCTCGACGCTGTCGATCTGGGCGGAAAGTTCGGCCATGTCGAGGTCACGGTCGAATTCGACCTTTGCGGCAAGGAGCACTTCGTCGGGGCTGAGATGTTCGGTGCGCATGTGAATCACCGTGGTAACGGCCGGGTGCTGCATCATCGTGACGAGGATCTTCTCTTGGTCTTCGGGTGAGGCGGACTCTCCGATCAGGAGGCTCTTCATTTCGGCAGCAAGAAATGCGGCGATGACGACGAGCAATGCGCCGATCGACACCGAACCAATGGCGTCCCAACGTGGGTTGTGCGTGACGTGGCCAACGACGACTCCGGCCACAGCGAGCACGAGGCCGGCTCCGGCACCAAGGTCTTCGAGCAACACCACGGGAAGTTCGGGATGCTTCGAGGTTTTGATGTACTGCCACCACGAAGTGTCGCTGCCCTTCGTGTGTCGCGCCTCTTTGACTGCGGTGGCGAGTGAGGCACCTTCAAGGACGATTGCGAGGAGGAGTATTCCCACCGCGATACCGAAGCTCTCGGTTTCGTGCGGGTGGATGAGTTTCTGAATTCCTTCGTACAAGGCGAAGAGGCCGCCCATGCTGAACAAAACGAGTGCCACGACGAAAGCCCAGAAGTAGCGCTCGCGTCCGTGGCCGAACGCACGGTGCTGGCTTTCGCCACGTTGCGAACGACGTCCGCCGAGAAGAAGAAGTCCCTGGTTGCCGGTATCGGCCAGCGAGTGAGCAGCCTCGGCGAGCAACGATGCCGATGAAGTGAGAACGAAGCCGACGAACTTGGCGATGGCGATTCCCAGGTTCGCGAGGAACGCCGCGAGGATTGCCTTCTTACTGCCTTCTTGCACGGGATTATGTTGGCACACATGGGTCTTCTTGACGGTCGTGTTGCACTCGTTTCCGGTGGAGGTCGTGGAATCGGCGCGGGCATCAGTTTTCGGCTCGCGGCCGAGGGCGCGAAGATCGCCATCAACTATTCGCGTGGAAGCGAAGAAGCCGAAACCGTGCGTGCAGAAATCGAGAAAGCCGGGGGAGTCGCTCGCTGTTACCAAGCATCTGTCGCTGACTATGCAGAGTCGCGCGCGATGGTCGAACAGGTTGTCGCTGATTTTGGCTTCGTCGACATTCTGGTGAACAACGCCGGCATCGCGTCACGCGGAAAGTCGGTTGCCGACACCGATGCCGCAGAGGTCGAGAAGCTTCTCGCCGTACATGCGATCGGTGCACATCAGTTGTCGGCAGCAGTGTTGCCATCAATGCGCACGCGCGAACGTGGCGACATCGTGTTCGTGTCATCAGTTGCGACATCGAATTACTCGGGCAATGGTGCCCCCTACAACATGGGCAAGGCTGCCATGGAGGCGCTGGCCTACACGCTCGCGAAAGAAGAACGCCACAACGGCATCCACGTCAATATCGCCGCACCCGGTCTGGTGGAAACCGACATGGGCGTGCGTCTTGCGCGGGCCATGCATGGCAAACGCGAGATGGAGAACCTGCGCGAGCTCGATGCAAAGTCGCCGTTCGGGCGGGTCTGCCAGCCGAACGACGTTGCCGAAGTGGTGCTGTGGTTCTGCACGGCCGGCGCAGGTTACGTGACCGGCCAGCGCATCGAGTGCGACGGTGGCGGAACCATTTCGAGTTATTGACGTCGCCGATAGCCTGAAGAGCGTGACGACACCCCCCAGTCCGTTTGCAGGTACAACCAATCCCACAAGTCCATTCGCCGAGGGTGGCCTGACGGCCGACAACCTGATTGTCGAGCTCACCGAGGCCGGCAACGCGAAATTGAAGGAAATGCGCGACATCGAACCCGAAGGCGATCGTTTGGGTCTTCGCATCGAAGTGGTCAGCGGTCCGGGCGAGGATTTCCGTTACGACCTGTCGTTCGAAATCGTCACGCAGGCGGCGTTCACCGATGAGGTGCGCACCATCGATGGTCTGAAGATCATCGTCCCTGCCAACAGCATCGACCTGCTCACCGGTTCGATTCTCGATTACAACGACACGCAGGGTCTCATCATTCGCAATCCAAACAAGCCGCTCGCGGCCTCGGTCGAGGGCCTCATCGCCGACGACGAACTCGCAACGTCGATCCAAAGCGTGCTCAGCGCCGAGGTGAACCCCGCACTTGCAGCCCATGGAGGCTTTGTCACCTTCGTTGGCCACGACGGCGAAGGCGTCGCCTACCTCACCATGGGCGGTGGGTGCCACGGCTGTTCGATGAGCCGCATGACCATGCTCGAGGGCGTACAAACCACCCTCGTCGAGAAGATTCCGGGGGTCCTGAAGGTGCGTGATCTCACCGACCACACTTCCGGAGAAAACCCCTTCTACACCTGATCCTTCCGTCGGCTCGGTGGGTTAGTGTCGGCCCATGGCGGGAATTGTTGCGTACGGGGCGTATGTGCCCTATTGGAGACTTCAGCGCGGAACCATCGGGGCCGCACTCGGCACCGGCGGTGGCAAGGGTTCGCGCGCCGTCGCAAGTTACGACGAAGACACCACGTCGATGGCGGTCGAAGCTTCACGCATCGCTTTGCGCAACGCGGGTGCGAACTACGTGCCGT
>CAYFLC010000015.1:0-11577 GCA_964343885.1 uncultured Bifidobacterium sp. | reverse complement strand
CGACGGCGCGCGAACCCTTGCCACCGCCGGTGCGAACTACACGCCGTGGTCGCTGTGGTTCGCGACCACCGAGCCCGCGTACCTCGACAAGACCAACGCGAACATCATCCACGCGGCGCTCAGCCTGCCCGGGTCGACAAGCGCATTCGACACCATCGGATCGGTGCGCAGCGGTGTGGCCGCGGCAATCGGTGCTGGCGGCGGAACTTCGATGGCGGTGCTCAGCGACATTCGCACTGGTCTCGCCGGTGGAGCCGATGAATCATCGGGTGGCGACGGCGCGGCGGCGATTTGTTTCGGCACCGAAGGTGTCATCGCCGAAGTGATTGGCGGTGCCGGGTCGACGGCCGAGTTCACCGATCGTTGGCGTGCGCCCGGCGACAAGTCGAGCAAGCAGTGGGAAGAACGCTTCGGCGAGTATGCGTACGCACCGCTTGTCGACAATGCGTTCGGTGATGCATTGAAGGGCGCGAACCTGGCGCCCGGCGACATCAACCACGCGATCTTCTCGGGTCTGCACACACGCGCGGTGAAAGCTTCCGTCAAAGCCTGCGGCGTGAACCCTGAATCGGTTGTCGACGATCTGTCGGCGTCGATCGGAAACGCGGGAACCGCACAGTGGGGCGTGTTGCTCGCCGATGTGCTCGATCGTGCCGAGCCCGGCCAGGTGATTGCCGTGGTGATTCTCGCCGACGGCGTGAACGTGTGGTTGTTGCGCGTCACCGACGCAATCACGGCCTACCGCGCGCGCCAGGACAAGTCGCTCACGGTGCGCGCGCAGGTTGAAGCCGGACGCAACGATCTTTCCTACAACCAGTTCCTCACGTGGCGTGGATTCCTCCACCGTGAACCACCGCGTCGTCCCGAACCCGATCGTCCGGCCGGCCCGCCGAGCCTGCGTACGCAGGCGTGGAAGTACGGCCTGTACGGAAGTCGTGACGAAAGTGGCTTCGTGTACCTGCCACCCGCGCGCGTCAGCATGAAGTCGGGAAGCATCGACCAAATGGAAATGGTGCGCATGGCCGATGTGCAGGCCACCATCGCCACGTACACGGTCGATCGTCTTGCGTTCAGCATGAGCCCACCGGTGGTCGCAGCGGTCATCGACTTCGACGGAGGCGGACGTTTCCAATGCGAACTCACCGACGTCGATCCGGCCGCGGTGAAAATCGGCGATCGCGTCGAAATGACATTCCGTCGTCTCTACACAATCGACGGCATTCACAATTATTTCTGGAAGGCACGGCCTGTCAAGGCCGCGTGAGCAAGGAGCGAACATGGCAAGTCATGGAATCCGCGACAAGGTGGCCATCATCGGGATGGGTTGCACCAACTTCGGCGAGCACTGGGACAAGAGTGCCGACGACATGTTGATCGAGGCATCCGATGCAGCGTTGAAAAACGCAGGCGTCGTGCTCGACGACATCGATGCATTCTGGTTGGGCACGATGGGCTCGGGCCTCTCGGGCCTCACACTCAGCCGTCCGCTGAAGATCCAGCACAAGCCGGTCACACACGTCGAGAACTTCTGTGCAACCGGAAGCGAGGCCTTCCGAAATGCGTGTTACGCCGTTGCGTCGGGTGCGTACGACGTTGTCATGGCGATCGGTGTCGAGAAACTGAAGGACTCGGGCTATTCGGGCCTTGTCGTTGCGTCGCCCGCCGACGACGGCACAAAGGCCACCGTCACCGCGCCAGCAAGTTTTTCCTTGCTCGCTCCGGCATACGCCAACAAGTACGGCGTCGATGATGCTGAACTGAAGGACGTTCTCACGCGCATCGCATGGAAGAACCACCGCAACGGTGCACTCAACCCGCGCGCGCAATTCAAGAAGGAAGTCCCGAAGGAAACCATCGCGTGCTCGCCGTTGGTTGCCGGTCCGCTTGGCATCTTCGATTGCAGTGGTGTCAGTGACGGTTCGGCCGCCGCGATCATCGTGCGTGCGGAAGACGCCCACAAGTACACCGACAAGCCGTTGTATGTGAAAGCGCTGTCGTTCGTGGCCGGTCCCGCAGCGGGACCCATCGATCCCGCATATGACTACACGACGTTCGATGAAGTGGTGCACAGCGCCGACGATGCATATCAGCAGGCCGGAATCACCGACCCGCGTGCCGAACTTGCGATGGCCGAGGTCCATGACTGTTTCACACCGACCGAACTCGTGTTGATGGAAGACCTCGGGTTTGCCGAGCGTGGAACCGCGTGGAAGGAAGTGCTGTCGGGGACGTACGACCTCGACGGCGAACTGCCCGTCAACCCCGACGGCGGTCTGAAGTCGTTCGGTCACCCCATCGGCGCATCGGGTCTGCGCATGTTGTTCGAGTGCTGGACGCAGTTGCGTGGCGAGGCCGGACCGCGACAGATCAAGAGCGTCGCGGCGGGCAAAACCAAGGCTCTCACCCATAATTTGGGTGGTGCGCCGGGAGCCTGCGTCAGCTTCGTCAGTGTCGTGGGTACCGAACTCGACAAGTAGTCCGTCAGCAGAACGAGGTTCCGTAAGGCGAAGGTAAGAATCGAGCTGGTCGCTCGGACAATCGAGTGACGGGGCAGTAGAAATGTCGTCATGAAGTCCCTCCGCGTCCTTGCCCTCTCGAGCCTTGTTCTCGGGGCGATTGCCATCACCTCGATTGCACCCGGCACCGTGTCGGCGGCATCGCCGGCCGACAGCGACAACATGGGCGCCGTCCTGAAGGGGGCGAAGCGGTACATCGTGCGTTTCGCCGACTCCATGCGAGCCGCCGATATCGATTCGCTCGTGAAGAACACCGAAAAGGGTGGACGCGCGAAGGAGCGACTCGAGTTCGGCAAGGTCTTCAAGGGTTCGGTCATCGACCTGAAGCCGGTAGGTCTGCAGGCGTTGTTGAAGAGTGGCAAGGTGTTGTGGGCCGAGCCCGACATGCAGGTGAAGGCTCTCGCCACACAAGACGCATCGCAGGTGTGGGGTCTCGACCGCATCGATCAGCGCAATCTTCCACTTGACTCGACGTATTCCTACGACTCCGATGGCTCGGGCGTCACCGCCTACATCGTCGACACCGGAATCCTCGGCACGCACACCGAGTTCGGCTCGCGTGTTCGCGCCGGTTACGACGCACTCGGCGGCGACACGGTCGACTGCAACGGCCACGGCACGCACGTGTCGGGCACCGTTGGGGGCGCGACGTACGGCGTTGCAAAGAACGTCAACCTCGTCGCAGTTCGTGTTCTCGACTGCACGGGCGCGGGAACCACGTCGGGTGTCATTGCCGGAATCGACTGGGCCGTGGCCGACCACGTGTCCGGCCCGGCGGTTCTGAACATGAGCCTCGGTGGCGGATCCAGTGCATCGCTCAACTCGGCAGTTGATCGTGCCGTTGCCGACGGCATCACGGTCGTTGTTGCCGCCGGAAACTCGAATGCCGACGCCTGCACCGCGTCGCCGGCCAGTGCCGCTTCAGCCATCACCGTTGGAGCAACCGCATCGGATGACACTCGTGCGTCGTACTCGAACTACGGCTCGTGCGTCGACATCTTCGCCCCCGGTTCGTCAATCAAGTCGGCGTATTACAGCAGCACCACCGCCACGGCCACGCTCAGTGGAACGTCGATGGCCAGCCCGCACGTCGCGGGTGCGGTTGCTCGCTACCTGTCGCTCAACCCTTCGGCAACACCTGCGCAGGCCACCACGGCAATCCTCGATGCTTCGACGGCGGGAGTCGTTGTCGGCGCCGGTGTCGCTTCGCCGAACAAGTTGCTCTACGCGTCGATCGCCGCGCCGGTTACCACCACGACGACTGCGGCTCCGACCACGACTTCGGCGCCGACCACAACGATCGCCACCACAACGACGGCTGCACCCACCACGACGGCTGCACCCACCACAACGGTGAGCCCCACCACAACGGCTCCGGGTGCAACAACAACGTTGCCGTCGTCCACCACGACTGCGGCTCCGACCACGACAACGGCGCCAACAACGACGATTCCGCGTTCGACAACAACCACCACGGCGCCACCACGGGTCACACCCGGCACACCGACCAGTGTGGTTGCCGCGTATGACTCGAACTCGCGAATCATCACGCTGACCTGGGTTGATGATGCCGCAACCCGAACAACGTTGATCGACCACGTCGTCACCGTGTACCAAGGCGACACTCCGATTGCCGTCATTCCACGTGCACCGTCGGGTCAGAAGGTGTACATACGAGTGAGTCCACCGCGCACGCAGTCAATCACGGTGTCGTTCACCGTGATAGCACGGAATCGTTACGGCGCAAGCCTTCCGTCACAGCGGTCAAATACCGTGACGGTTGCCGCACGTCGTGCGGCAAACTCTGAATCCGCGAGTCCCTTCTACTTCGACGAGTAGGGTCGAACGCGATGACCTTTCGCGAGAAATTCGATCTTTCTCCTGCGGGGTCGAGGTATCTCTGGTTCGCGATTGGTGCGATGGTCTTCGCGTCCGTGGCCCTTGCCGGGGTGAGTGAAGACGTGCTCGCGAAGAACGGCCTTGAAACCACCGATCCGCAACACCTTGCGACGATCATCCACCACCGCAGCGCTTGGCTGGTCCGGACTGCACGTGACGTCACCACGTTCGGGAGCGTCGGCTTCCTCGTCGTTCTCGGGGTGCTGGTGCTCGTTGTTCTGTGGATTTCGGGTGCTCGACTCGCAGTTGCTGCCGCCCCTTTGTTGTCGCTGCTCGCAACGGGGGCAATCGTGTCGATTGTGAAGTCGGCGGTCAACCGCAGTCGTCCGCCCGTTGGCCTGCGGCTTGCGGTCGAAACCGAGCCCTCGTTTCCTTCCGGGCACGCATCCGACAGCACAGCCCTGTTCGTGGCAACCGCCATCATCATCGCCGCGATTGTCTTGCGGAAACCGCTCGCGCGGGTCGCGGTGGTCGCGATCGGATTTCTCGCGTCTGCTGTGATGGGTATCACACGCCTGGTGTTGGGTGTCCACTGGCCCACCGATGTCCTTGCTGGCTGGGCGCTCGGCACGCTCATCGGGTGCGGCGTTGCGTGTCTTGCACTGCTCGTCATTCGGTTCATCCCACTCGAGCGTTCCGACCCCGGACGCTTTGTCAGCGCGCGCGATTCATTCTTGTCGCTCTGCAATTTGCAGCGACCGGCGCACTAGCGCGTAGCGGTAAACGGGTCGACCGGCAGTTCGGCATCTACGAATCGGCGGTGCAGTTCAGCCGCGTGTTCCAGCGATACATAGCGGCGCATGAAACGCACAAGTTCGGTTCGGAACTCGCGCCCGTGTCCGCGGTTCGCGCACGAGAGGTGGGCGAGTTCGTGCAGCAGAGTGTGTTGTGTTGGTGCAACGTCGGCCACGAGCAGGCACCATTCATCAGGTATAGCGAGCGCTTGCGTGGCGGCTGGTAGCCGTGTGGAATGAAGTATCGGCGTGTCGAGGTCTTCCGCACGGCACAGTTCCTCCAGCCATTGCCGTGCCTCGGCAATTCCAATTGATCGTGTGGGCATGACCGCCTCGAAGGCCGCTTCGACCTCGTAGGTGAGTGCTGCTTCGTCCGGGCGCATCGGCGGAAACGGTAGTGGGCAATACTGGATGGATGCCGAGGTTCATTCGCAGGATCGTTGCTCTTGGTGCCATCGTGGCGTTCGTCGCCGGATGCGGTGGAGGTTCCGACGGCGGTTCGGCCGGCAAGTGCACGGCAAGCACGGTTGCCGCCGGCCTCGACGCACAGGGAACTGTGTGTGCCGATACGGGACTACGCCCTTCTTCGGGTGGTTTCTCGTTCGAAAACTGGGCCGGCCCGGTTGCGGAAGATGCTGTCACTGCAACCACCGCCGTCGCTATCTTCGGCAAGGAGGCGGTGTGTGCGGAATCGACGGGTGACTCGTGCACACCGTTTCCCGCTGTGAAGCACTGGATCGATGTTTCGAACGCACAGATTCAGGGCGGTCGTTGCGAAGGCATGGCTGTCCTCAGTCAACGACTTCACGATGGTGAGAACACACCTGATCAGTTGCAGAGTACCGCGGCGAAGACGTTTGATCTGCAGAAGCCAACGGTTCCCGTCGCGGGAACGATTTCGCGTTGGTGGGTGTCGCAGGGGTTCGAGAACGTCTTGCAGTCCACGAACCGTGCGGCTCAAATGACCCCAACCGAGATCGTCGGCAAACTCGTCGATGCAATCGACAAGAAAGCCGGCGCGACGATCGGCATCTACGCAAATGGTGGCGGCCACGCCGTCACGCCGATCGCGATCACGCAGTCCGACGACGGCAAGTACGCCATCATGGTGTATGACAACAACTTTCCGGGGAAGATCACCAGTCTGTCGGTCGACCCCGCGACGGAAACGTGGTCATATGACATCGGCGCCACCAGTGCCGGGGCGCCGTCGACGGTGTGGTCGGGTGGCAAGGGCTCGATGGACTACGCGTTGATGGCCGACCGCGAAGGGGAACAGAAAGTTCCATGGTCGAACGATGACCGATCCGCGACGTCGAAGGGCTCGGCGCGCATCACCGTGACGACCGGCGGTGCATCGTTCGCCGGCCTACTCATCACCGTGGGTGACAAGACGATCGACACGCGGGATCTCTCAACGGTGGCGGCCGGCGTGAAGGTTTTCCCCAACCGCGGCGGCGATGTATCAAGTGTCGGCACCGGTGCGATGGTCGAAATTCCGGCCGGACTGAAGAACGTGAAAGTGAAGCCGGTGGTTGGTGATCTTGTCGACCCGAACGACACCGCAGTTGACCTCGTCGTCGGAGTCGATGCGCCTGGTCCCGGTTCGCAGTTGGTAACCGACACCCTGTCGGAGGCCGACCTCGGTGATGGCAACTACGACGACTTCACACTCGATGTCTCGACCGATGATGGTTACGACGCAACCCTCGACGTGGCACCGGACGGCGGCGTCGAAGTCGGCGTGGCCTACGAAGAAGAGTCGCTAGACGCGACCCTCGAGGACGGTCAAGACCTGTCGGTCAGCGATCCGGCAGCTGACGAAGAACTTTCACTCGACGTCACTTCGGAAGACGGTGCACCTCTGTACGAAGCCTCATTCGATGGCACCGACGACGACGGCGAACTCAGTGCGACGAATCTCGATATTGACGAAGCAACCGGCAAGGCTGTCATCGAAGATGAACCGTTGCAAGCGGAAACGGTGAACGATGATCTCATCGCGATCGCCCAGGCTGATGCCGAGGCGGCAGCCGACAACTCACCGGGTGGCTCGACGCCGGACTCGGTTGCATCTGGCTCGTCTTCCCCCGATTCCGTGCCGACTGATTCGCCTCCGTCCGACAACTCGGTCACAGATTCATCGGATTCACCGAACCCGCCCGAAACGACCGACACACCGTCGTCCGACAACGGCAACGATGCTCCCGAGACGACGGAGAAGAAATCCAAATCCACCGAGGATCCGCCGGAAAGCACCGAGGCTCAGCCGCAAGATGACGCGGGTGGCGACGGTTAGCGACCGAGTTCGCCGCGCACGCCGCGCACCGACCGACCAGGTGAGCTGAACGATGATCCTGCGATACGACCGGCACCGTAGGCATCGCGGTCGGTGACATAGCTGCCACGACTGGCGTGCAAGTGGGGAGTGGTGTCCCTCATGTACCTCTGGGCACGTTCGGTGCGTTCCAGCAATACGAGCCCCGCCCCAGGTGATTCACGAACGACGCTGCGATGTTCTTTTGCCAATTTCTTCTCGATGCCGGCACAGAAACCGTGCCACCACGAGGTGCGCCACCGGCGGTCGCCCTGCGGCATGGTTCGTAGCGCCAGCATTTCGGCCGCCGTGAAGAGTGTCTCTAGAGCGAACAGGTCGTCAGCAGTTCCAAATGCAACCATGACCACTTCGTCGCGCGAGACGTTCTCCATGTCGCGATAATCAGCACATGACAGGCTCGAAGCCAAGATGTGGAACAGCGTTCCACGCCGCACGCGGTACGGACCCGTGATCGTGAAGGTCTTTGACAGCACGGTTCCGGGGTCGTGTTGTGCAACATCAACGTCGTCGATTCCGTGTTTCTGCATCAGTCGGTAGGCGAGAGCAAGTGCCGTTTCCGCCTCGGCCTGTGGAGTATTCGGATGGTTCGCACGCTCGAGAATCGCGCGTACTTTTTGCTTCACCCCATCGTCGACCACGAAACGAAACTACTGTGTGGCGACGGAAGAGTCAGAGGGGAAGTCCATGAAGTTCGCATTCGCAACCGCTCCGCAGGTGTGCACATGGCAGGAAGTTCTTGATGTGTGGAAGGCGGCCGACGAGGTTCCCTTCTGGGAAAGTGGATGGACCTTCGATCACTTCGAGCCGATCTTCACCGGTGATCGTTCGGGCCCGTGCATGGAAGGTTGGATCACACTCACTGCGCTGTTGCAGGCAACGAAGAGACTGCGCGGCGGTGTCATGGTGACGGGCATGGTGTACCGACATCCTGCAGTACTTGCAAACATGGCTGCGGCGCTCGATCACACAAGTGGCGGTCGACTCGAACTCGGCGTTGGCGCTGCGTGGAACGAAGACGAGTGCAACGCATACGGCATCGAGCTCGGATCATTGACCGAACGTTTCGACCGTTTCGCTGAAGGACTCGAGGTGATCAAGGGTCTGCTCACCCAGAAGCAGACATCGTTCAACGGGAAGTACTACACGCTCACCGACGCGTACTGTGAACCGAAGCCGATTCAACAACCGATGCCGCCGGTGCTGATCGGTGGCGGAGGCTTCAAGCGCACGTTGCCGCTTGTCGCGCGTTACGCCGACCACTGGAACTTCCCCGGCAACAGCGACAATCCGCTGGGCGACCTACAGAAGTCGCTTGCACGCCTGCGTGAATGCTGCGACGAGGTGGGCCGGAACATGGCCGACATCCGTATCAGCACCCAGATCTGGGTCGACCGTATGAGCGAATCCGAGGCCGTCGACCGCGCCCTGGCCTATGCCGATGCGGGCGTCGGCCTGGCCCTGGTCAGCCTGCCCCGGCCCCTGAATCCGGCCCATATCCACAAGTACGCCGACCTTTTCGGACCGGTCTTTGGCGGCGCGAAGTGAGCGTTCTGCTCGTCGGCCTGGGGGCTGGGTTCTTGTCCGGCGTGTTCGGTGTCGGTGGTGGAATCCTCATCGTTCCGGGCCTCGTTTTCTTCGCGAAGATGGAGCAGCGCCGAGCCCACGGCACCTCGCTCGCTGCTGTGCTTCCCATTTCGTTGTCGAGTCTCATTACGTACTGGGCGCACGACCACGTTGATTGGCACGTGTCGCTGTGGCTGGCAATCGGTGCGGTTTGCGGTGCGGTGCTCGGAACGAAGTTGTTGAAGACGGTCCGTCATGATGTGCTGAGCTACGGCTTCGCGGTAGTCCTCATCGCGTCCGCGGTTCGTCTCTACTGGACGACGCATGCTCACGGTCGCACGGGTCTCACGGTGGCTGCGGCAATCGCACTTGTCTTGATTGGTCTCGCCACCGGAACGCTCGCCGGACTGCTCGGCGTCGGCGGTGGTGTCGTGATGATTCCGGCGATGGTGTTGTTACTCGGCGAAGTGAACGTGATCGCCAAGGGAACGTCACTCGCAGTCATCATTCCCACGTCGTTGATGGGGACGTGGCGGAACCGCAAGTCAGCGAACGTTGACGTGAAGGCAGCTGCAATCATCGGCGGTGCAGGAATTCTGTCGGCGATTGCTGGTGGAACCCTGGCGGCCCACATGTCGGAGTCGCTGTCGAACGGACTCTTTGCAACTTTGCTGTTGGTCGTCGCTGCTCAGATGACCTATCGCGAGTGGCGACGTCGACCGAGCAGCGCACCAACCCAGTAACCGAGACCCGTACTGAGGCCACCGCCCAAAGCGATGCTCAAAGCGGCAGGATCACCGCCCGACACGATTGCGAGAATGGCGCCGAGCACTCCGAATCCGATTGCGAGTGCATGTCTCCAGCGGGCCATGTCTTGACCGTACCCGCGAATGAACGACAATTGCGTGTCGACGTGATGGAAATAACTTCCCGATGTGGACGGAGGAGCGTCGTGTCAGTTGCGTGGTCCGCGCAACAACTTGCCCGGGAGTTCGCCCGTGAACTCGTCGTGATCAACCGTTTGCACGCCATTGGTGAAGGTTGCGTCGTATCCGCGACCCATTTGAACGAGACGGCGCCCACCTGCCGGAAGGTCGTAGGCCATGTAAGGCATGGTGAACGTCAGATTCTCGAAGTCGATGATGTTGAGGTCGGCGCGCTTGCCCGCGGCGATGACGCCACGGTCGCGCAGGCCGTAGAGCTCGGCGGTCTGCTGCGTCTGGCGATGAACGATGTGCTCGAGCGGGATGCGCGGCCCACGACGACGATCACGCGCCCAGTGGGTGAGCATGAAGGTGGGCATGCCGCCATCGCAAATAGCACCGCAGTGTGCACCGGCATCGCCGAGACCCATGCGAGTCCCCGGATGCGTGTGCGCTTCGTAGAGGAACGAAAGATCTCCATAGGCGTAATTGAAGAACGGCATGTAGATGAGGCCACGACCGTTATCGCGCATCATTTGTTCGACGATGACCGTCATCTCGGTGACGCCACGACGTCGGGCGATTTCACGCACCGAATCGTCGAGAGCGGGTTCGTAGTCGATGTTGGCATCGGTGACGGGGAACATCTTCCAGGTGTTGCCGAGAATCACCTTCTCGAACAATCCGCCGTCATCGGGAAGTTCTTCTGTGACGGTGCGGAAGAACGCGGGGTCGCGTAACGCTGCAACTTGGTCTTCGTGCGACGAGAAACGCACGGCGTTGAACGCCGGGTGAAAGAGCAACGGGTGTGCGCTTCCTTCGAGGCACATCAACACACCGATGCTGCGACCCGCTACCTGCCCAACAATCGGCAGGCCATCGGCCTGTGCTTCTTCGAGAAGCGTCAAGACATCACGCCAAAGATCGGGGGCGTCGTCGGGCTGACTGAAATTCACACTGACGGTTGCGCCGGTGGTTTGTGCAACCTTGCGCATCCACGTCCATTCGTTCAGTGGCACCTTGATGTGCTCGGGTGCGAACTGGAAAACGCCGTGTCCGACGCGTCGAATCGCGTCGGCGATGCCCATCAATTCGTCCTCGCCGGCAGTGGTTCCGGGTACGAGTTCCCCGTCTTTGCTGCGGTGCAGGGGGGTGCGGCTGGTGCTGAAACCCAACGCGCCGGCGCGCAGGGCGGACTCGACCATGCGGCTCATCGCCACGATGTCGTCGGGGGTTGCCACTTCGTTTGCCGCTCCACGGTCGCCCATCACGTAGCCGCGCAGTGCACCGTGTGGAATCTGAACACCGAAGTCGAGGACGTGCGGTGTCGACTCGAGAACGTCCATGTACTCCTCGAACGATTCCCAACCCCACGTGATTCCCTCGGTGAGTGCCGACCCGGGAATGTCTTCAACACCCTCCATCAACGCGATCAACCAGTCGTGGCGATCGGGTGCGGCCGGAGCGAATCCGACTCCGCAGTTGCCCATGACCACCGTCGTGACGCCATGCCAACTGCTGGGGGTCATCCACGGGTCCCATGTCGCCTGCGCGTCGTAATGCGTGTGGACGTCGACCCAACCCGGTGTCACCAAGCGACCATC
>CAYFLC010000014.1:17739-18303 GCA_964343885.1 uncultured Bifidobacterium sp. | reverse complement strand
TGCCGAGCGCGTCGGTGTGGCCCATCATCGTGGTGGTGAGGCGCTTGCGAACGGGAACCTGTTTGGTGGCCTGACGCATCGCGTCGGCGCGCAGCATGAGGCGCGGGAAATCGAGCGCCCATTCGTGTTGTCCGGGAATATACGGACAGTTGATGTAACACAGCTTGCATTGGAAGCACTCGTCGACAACTTGGTCTTGTTCTGCGATGGTGAGCTTGCCTGCGTCTTGATCGTCGTGCTTGTCGACGAACTTGAAGAGAGTCGGGAACGACGTGCAGTACTTGAAGCACAAACGGCATCCGTGACACAGGTCGTAGACGCGGGTGAGTTCCTCGCGTACGTCGGCCTCGTCGAGGTATTTCGGATGTTTCGGGTCGTAGGTGATCGTCATCGTTTCCGCCTTTTTGGTTGATTTCTCTTGTCGGTTCACATGTGTGGGGTGCCGGCGAACCGACACCCCACCGTGAAATTCATACGTGTTGAGAACAGCCGATCAGAGGGAGTTCAGGCCTTCCTGGAAACGACCGGCGTGGCTCTTCTCGGCGCGTGCCAGCGTCTCGAACC
>CAYFLC010000014.1:0-17729 GCA_964343885.1 uncultured Bifidobacterium sp. | reverse complement strand
GTACATCTGGGTGTACTCGTAGGTTTCGCCGGCGATCGACGCCTTGAAGTTGTCTTCGGTTTCACCGATCGGCTCGCCCGTTGCCGGGTCGCCGACCTGGGCAAGGAAGTCGAGGTGGCCGTGCGCGTGGCCGGTTTCGCCTTCAGCGACCGAGCGGAACAGTGCCGCTGCGTCGGGGTAGCCCTCGACGTCGGCCTTCTGGGCGAACCACAGGTAGCGACGGTTCGCCTGGCTCTCGCCAGCAAATGCTTCCTTCAGGTTTTCGTGGGTCTTGGTTCCGGCGAGTCCGGCCATGACGTCTCCTTTTGTTGGGGTGTTGTTGGGTTATTGCTTGCTATTTCATTTGCACAGCTGCGGCGGCCGACGTGCTGGCGCAAGCCGGACACCGCCCTGAGAACACGATCCGCGCGGACTGCACGGAGAAACCGGCGAGGCCGGCAACGGAAATCTCGTCGGCGTTCGGCACGTACACGTCGCGCACCTCGCCGCATGAATCACAGACGATGTGGTGATGGTCGTCGACGTTCGGATCGAATCGCGCGGCACCACCAAGATCAATGTGCTGCAGCTCACCCATCGCTGCGAGATCGGTCAGCGTTTGGTACACGGTGCGCAACGAAATACCCGGCATCTCGCGACTGGCGGCGTCGTAGAGAGTTTCGGCAGTCGGGTGCGCGGTGTTGTCGTGCAGCAGCCGAAACAACAGTTGCCGCTGTGGCGTGACCTTCAAACCGGCCTCGCGAAATGCCAGCACAAGTTGCTCGGGCGACTTCATGCATTACAGACTAAAACCCTCCAGCACAGTTTGCAACTTTTGCGAACTAACAATTTTTGAAGACTACGGCTCCGAGAACTGTGGCTGGTCCCACGGTGGACGACAATCTGAAGGCCATGGCGTCACACCAGCCCACCCCCGCACGACACGGTCGTATCGATCGACAGGCCCTTCGCGAAGGTGCTTCCGTCACTCTCCTGTTTTCACTACCGCCGACGCTGATCGCACGGTTCATCCTCGACAACTCCGAATCGACAAGTGGCTGGGCCCCTCTGTTGTCGCTGATTGCCATCTTCGGTTTCGTGATGGGCGCGGGCGTCGCCGCTTGGCGCCAAACCAAGCACACCCCGATGCTGCATTCGGTGCTGGCGGGAAGCGGCGTCTTCGTCGTTGCACAAGCAGCCTTTTTGATACTCCGTGTGGCGACGAACGGCGACGTTCGGGTGATGCGGATCGTCAGTTCGTTTTCCTTGTCGCTCATCGCCAGTGTGATCGGCGGCATGCTCGGCAACTATCTGCAGAAGTCGGGAATACGGCCACGATGAGTGTCGATGCCCCCGTCGCGACATCGGTGCTCGTACTCGACATCGGAACGAGCGGATTGCGCGCGGCACTCGTCAATCACGACGGCGGAATTGTCGACTACGACTATGTCGCCAACCCACCGACCACACCGTTTCCCGGCCTCGTCGAGTTCGACCCACTCGAGATGTATGCAAAGTCAATCGCGGCTCTCACACGGGTGGTCGAGAGAAACCCGCACTTTCACGTTGCCGCGCTCGGCATCGCGAATCAACGCGCTTCAACCATCGCGTGGAACAAACACACCGGCGAGCCACTTGGCCCCGGAATCGGTTGGCAGGACCTGCGAACCGTGATGGAGTGCATCACGGCGAAATCGGAACATGACATTCACCTCGCACCCAACCAAACGGCCACTAAGGCTGCGTGGTTGCTGAAGAACGCCGCGTCGAACGTCGACTCTGCCGACGTGTGCATCGGAACGATCGACGCGTGGATCACCTGGAAACTCACGGCCGAAAAGGCATTCGTGACAGACCATACGAATGCGGCGGTCACGGGCCTCGTCGATGTCAACACGGTTGATTGGGATCCACGCGTATGCGAAGTGCTCGAGATACCCGTCGCGTGTCTTCCGCGTGTCGTCGCTTCGAACGAAATCGTCGGCCATATTCAAGGGAACGGGGTGCTTGACGGAATCGCACTCGCATCGCGCATCGGCGATCAACAGGCATCGCTCGTCGGCCAAGGTTGCATCGCTCCGGGCGACACCAAGATCACCTTCGGCACCGGCGGAATGCTCGACATGGTCACAGGTGCGGCCGCGCCAACCGAAGCACGCCGCACGCCGCACGGCACCTTTCCGATCGTCGCCTTCTCGACGTCGGGCGACACGCCAACCGTCCACTGGGGCATCGAGGCGGTCATGTTGTCCGCGGGAACGAACGTCGAATGGCTCTGCGACGACATGAACCTGATTTCCACGCCACAAGAGAGCGGTGAAGTGGCGGCGAGTGTTTCATCAACCGACGGCGTCACGTTCGTTCCGGCGTTGCTCGGCTTGGGAACACCGGAGTGGGACTACGGTGCTCGCGGCACACTGAGCGGAATCACCCGCGGCACAACCGCACCGCATGTCGTGCGAGCGGTGCTCGATGGGATCGCACAGCGCGGTGCAGACCTCGTCGATGCCGCACTTGCCGACGTTTCTTCGCGCGGCATCGACCGGCCCTCGAGGATCCGCCTGGACGGCGGAATGTCGCGCAACTCGACTTTTGTGGCGATGCTTGCCGATGCCATCGGTACGCCGATCGAGGTGTCCGAGGTGACCGAGGCCACCACCCTCGGTGCGGCCTACTTGTCGGGGGTCTCCGCCGGCGTGTGGCCCACGCTTGCCGATGCGGCAGCGACGTGGCGTTGCGCCGCGGTGCTGGAGTCGTCGATGGACGGGCCCGAACGTGCCGCACGGCGGAATTCTTGGCGCGAAAACCTCACGATGGCACGGGCCTGGATCCCTGCTTTGAGCGCCCTCGACTTCTAAAGTTGCACCGCCCCGTCGCCGTCGGTGAACCTATGTGTTCGGCCGTCTGCGGACGGTTGAACAGTCGAGAAAGGACCCCTCGTGGCAGACACCACCACCACGGCGCCGCCGAAGCAACCCACCACGGGTGACGTTGCCCTGCTATCCACCGCCATCGGTCTGGAACTCGCAATGATCGATCTCTACGGTCGTGCCGTGGCGGCATCGAGCGGCCAGATGAAGACCGTCGCGCAACTGTTCGGCGAAAACCACCGGGCCGCCGCGCAGGCACTGTCGGGCCTCGTGGGTCGCAAAGCACCGACCAGCCGCGATGCGGATTTCTTCTCCGCCAACTCGGCTGCAGCCGGTGACGCCGATGCGAAGAAACTCGCCGACGCGATGGCCGGCCTCGAGAACTCTCTCGTCGCCACCCACATTGAGGTTCTCGGCAAGTTGCAGGGAATCGATGGCGCCAACCTGGTCGCGTCGATCATCCCTACCGAAGCCCGCCAAGCAACCGTGCTCGTGGGCCTTGCCGGCAAGACGAGCCTCGATGACGTCCTCGCATTCGACCCCACAGCCGTTGTCGGCGCCGACAAAAAATCAGCCTGATCACCCCGAACGAGAGAGACGACCGAACCATGAACGTCCCCGCGAACAACTTCTACAGCCGCCGCAAGTTCCTGCAGACCGGTGGCTTGGCTTTGGCCTCCGCAGCCGTGCTCGCCGCGTGTGGCAAGAACGACAAGCTTGCCGCAGGCATTCCGCGACTCGGCGAAGCTCCCACCACAACAGGCCTGCCCGAGGGCGGCGCGACCGACGTCGTGCTGCTGCGCACCGCCACGTCACTCGAATACTGCGCGATCGACGCCTACGGCGCAGTTGCCGACCTGAACATTCTGCCCGCCGCCTCGGCAGCGGCTCTCAAGCGCTTCCGCGACGACCACTCAGCGCATGCCAAAGCGTTGAGCGAACTCGTCAAGAAGGTCGGCGGCGAACCTTTCGAGTGTGCCAACGAGAAGATCAACTCGCTCTACATCTCGCCTGCACTCGATCTCATCCTCGGAAACAAGGACAAGGGCATCGACCCGAGCGACACGCCGGTCGACGACCTCGTTGTGCTTGCTCACGGTGTCGAGAATCTCGCCGCCGCTACCTACCAGTTCTACGTGTCGATGCTCTCGGTGCCCGGGCTTCGCGCCGCCGCCATGGGCATTGGCCAGGAAGAGGCACGCCACGCGGCGGTCCTCGCACAAGCGATCCTGCCGAACGGCAAGGGCATCGCACCTTCCGTCGACGAAGCAACGGGCAAAGCCAACCCAGCTGCGGTTCCTGCCGCATTCGGAAGCCTCTCGGCGGTTCAGGTCTCGCTCGGCAAGGTGAATGAATCCGGCAACAAGCCATCGATCAGCATGGACACGCCCAGCCTCAACTCGATGGCGTACGAATACGCCAAATGCTGATTGCGCTTGGCGCCGTTCTCATACGGCACTGATCGCACAATCAGTAGTTTTCTCTCGACGGCGCGTCGATGCGCGTCGTTACACTGCTCGTCGGTGAGTCGGCCGGATGACCGCGGGACACGCAAGTGTCTCGAGGAAAGTCGGGACTCCATAGGGCAAAGTGCTGGCGAGAGCCAGGTGGGGGCGACCTCACGGAAAGTGCAACAGAAAACAAACCGCCGGTCGGGCAACCGATTGGCAAGGGTGAAACGGTGCGGTAAGAGCGCACCAGCGTTCGGGGTGACTCGGGCGGCTTGGCAAACCCCACTTGGAGCAAGGTCACGCAGAGGAAATGGGCGGCCCGTCCGCCTTCGGGCACTCCTCGGGTAGACCGCAGAGATGGATGGTCATCGAACCGCAAGGTTCACAGAATCCCGCTTACAGGCCGACTCACCACACCATATCCATTCCCGCTCGCGATGACGGCGGGGTTACTTCTCGTCGTGAACCGTGACGTTGAACGTCCTCAGAGACGGTCGTTCGGCATCGAGACGGATCGTCGACATCGACGCACGGTCAAGTGAGGTGCGCCAAGAGATTTCGATTCCGACGCCGAGCGCCCATGCGATAGCGGCTTTGATTGGCGAGACATGACTCACAACAATGACGTGCGAGTCACCTTGCGCAGCAGCCAGATCGGCCAGTGCGTGCCGCACGCGTGCATCGAGTTCGGCCATCGATTCTCCGCCCGGCGGCCGGAAGTGAACATCGCTTCGCCACAACTTCCACGTGTCGACTCCGACCGACGTCACTGGTCGACCGTCAAAGTCGCCGTAGTCGAGTTCGATCCATCGTCTGTCGGTCTCGACCGATATCCCACCACCGCACGAACGAGCGATTGCCTCGGCCGTTTGCTGCGCGCGCGCCAATGGACTCGCAATGACACGGTCGATGGGGGCGATCTTCTTCAGCGCCCCACCCAAGAGGGACGCCTGTTCCCTACCGACATCGTCGAGATGGTTGTCGATGTGACCCTGAAGCAGATTCGCCGCATTGGCTTCGGTACGCCCGTGGCGCACCAACGTGAGCAGGCGTTCAGCCACGGTCGACCAGTTCCCCGTCGGACATGAACCGCGCACGTCGCGCGCGATCGTCGAGGCCGTTCACGCGCGCCAGCCAGACGATGCACGCCAATCCGACCAGTTCGAAGACGAGATTGATCCATCCACGTTCGGCCGCGGGCAGACGAGCACCAGCGAATGACGTTCCACCGAAAGGCCACCAGAAGACTTTCGTGTTCGCGAACGCACCGTCAAAAACGAGGTGCAGGAACGTACCGATGGCCAGCGGAAGAACACGACGTCGACGCGCACTTCCACGCTGGGTAAGGGTCATGATCCCGACCATCAACACGACACTGAACATGAGCGTGTGCAACAGCCGGGCGCCACCGAACCACACATCGACGAGATCGGGAACGAGGGCACCCACGATGAGGAGTCGGTAGTCGAACCGTGGATCGCGAAACACGAAACGCACCGTGAGTACCGAAGTTGCAACGAACCAAAGGATCACAGCACCAACCACCGGGCGCAATTCGGGCATTCACGTTCGGTTTCATCCGATCGGCGGAGAGCTTCGATCTCGGTGGTCGACAAGTCGATATGACACCCACCGCACGTCGACTTGGCGAGCCGCGCAACCGCGATACCGCCGTGCATGTTGCGTCGGTTCTCATAGGCGGCCAAGAGAGCAGGTTCTGTGTCGCGCGCCAGCTCGGCCCGCTGGGCGTCGACCCGGAGCATTTCCGCACCGACGGATTCCGCGGCATCACGTTCCACCGATTCGGCAGAAGCCAAGGCGCGTGCGACGATTTCACGCTCTCGTTGCGTTTTCCGCATCTCGGCGTCGAGAACTTCGGATCTCTCGAGTGCGACAAGGGCAGAGTCGTCGAGTTCGGATGATTCGGCAGCGAGAACACTGATCTCGTGCTGCAACGCCTCGGCCTCGCGCGGTGCGATCACTGTCTTCAATTGGGCGTTCAATCGCGCCGTCTTCGCCCGGATGTCATTCGTACGCGATTCCGCTGCCGCAAGTACGTGCGACACTTCGGCGTTCTCTGTTTCGAGCGCACGCGCGCCCGCATCGACCCGTGCGATTTCAGCCTTCAGTCGTTCGACATCAGCTGTCTCGGGCAGGTGGGCGATTCTGTGCCGCAACTGCGCGAGGCGCGTGTCG
This sequence comes from uncultured Bifidobacterium sp., assembly GCA_964343885.1. GTDB lineage: Bacteria > Actinomycetota > Acidimicrobiia > Acidimicrobiales > Ilumatobacteraceae > F1-20-MAGs119. Next base: position 11,233 of record CAYFLC010000014.1, on the reverse strand, counting down.
ACTCCCTGCAGATCGAGCAGGCGGGCCAAAGCTGACATGGGTCGAGAATACCGACCGCTCAACCACCGGCCAGAGTCGTTTGCACCCAGCCTGGTAGGGCCTTGTTGCAGTCGAACACCAGCGCTCGCGTGGGATCGACCGACGGAACCGGGGCGAATGGATTCGTGTTCGATGGCAGCACGGTGGTTCCGGGATCGACGATGCTGACCACCGGACGACCGACGACGGGAACCACCGTCGTTGCGGTTGTCGTTGTTGGTGGCAATGTCGTCACCGACGCGGGCACCACGCCGGGTTGTGTCGTCGTCGTTTCCGGCGCGGCAGGGGTCACCTTGCCGATGACCCTGCGCGGCAGGCTTCCACTGACCACCTGGGCCACACAGTCGTTCCCGGGTAGGTACAGGCGCACAGATTGCCGTGTCACCGGTGGCGGTGGCGACCAATCGATCATCGGCGACGAGGCCAGAGCGCGATCCGTGTACGCCTTCCAGATCGCGGCGGGAAACGTTCCGCCCTGGACACGCGGAACACCCTGCGCGAGGAATTCCGGAACGTTGACCATCGGCGTGTAGGCATCGGGGTCACCCACCCAAACGGCGGTCGTGATCTGCGGCGTCATACCGATGAACCAAGCATTCGTATTGTCATCCTGCGTTCCGGTCTTCCCCGCTGCTGGACGGTCGTTGGCAAGTGCTTGTTTACGTGCCGTGCCATTCACGAGCACGCCCTTCAGGATGCCGACCTCTTTGTCCGCGATCTCTTTCGAGAAGATGGCCTGCCCCGGATCGCTGTGTTCGTACACAGTTCCGTCACGGCTCTCGATCCGTTCGACGAAGTAGGGCTGCATGTGCACACCGCCGTTTGCGATGGTCTGTGCTCCACTCGCCATGTCGAGGGGACTCATCTCGTTCGCACCCGTTGCGAAACTTGCATAGGGCTGAATCTTGTATGACGATCTGTTGAGATACATCGACTGGGTCATTCGGTATGTCGTGTCGACCACTCGGTTCAGGCCGACAATCTGCGCCAGCCTGCTGTACGCACAGTTGATCGAATACCAGGTCATTTCCTCGAGTGAACCGAGCGGACGACTGACGCCTTGCTCGATGACGAAGGGTTCTTTTTCGTTTCCGGGGTTCGGAAGTGTGCACGGCAGCGTTCCGTCAATCAGGTCGGTTGCCTCGACACCCGCCTGCAGTGCGGCAGCCAGTACGAAGATCTTGATGCTCGATCCGGTCTGTCGGCGACGAAGGGTCATGTTCACCTCATCACGACCCGCTTGGAATCCGGGGCCACCGACCATTGCTCGGACCCCGCCGGTCGCGGTGTCGAGTGACAACAATGCGCCACGGAACCCTGCCTTGTTCGCCGGCAGTTGGGCCTTCACCGCAGCTTCGGCTGAGGCTTGGTAATCGGCATCGAGGGTCGTGTAGATCCGCAGACCGCCGCGGAACAATGCGTTGTACCGCGCTTGATAGGTGGCGCCGAGGACATCGGACTTGTTGAGGAGGTAGTCCTTCACGGCCTCGGTGAAGTAGGTACGCGAGATGGCGCGTTCGGGGACCGACTGCAGAACCTCGGGCAACTGCCACGTTGACGCCAGCGACGTGGCACGATCAGCGGCAATGAGACCTTCGGCGGCAACACGCTTCAAGGCGATGCCGAAACGCTGTCTCGCCCGTTCGGGGTGACGAATCGGGTCGTAGCTCGAAGGTGCCTGGATCATCCCTGCAAGGAACGTCGCCTGCTCGATCGTGAGTTTGCCGACGTCTGTTCCAAAATAGATCTCGGCCGCCGCCTGCAGGCCGTAGGCGTTGTTACCGAGGTAGACGGTGTTGAGATAGCGCTCGAGAATTTGTTTCTTCGACACCTGCTTCTCGAGAAGCGCCGCGTACCGAGCCTGGAGAATCTTGTAACGACCGTCACGTTCGATTCCGCCGAGGTATTCGTTCTTCACCACCTGTTGCGTGATCGTTGACGCGCCCTGTCTGGCGTTGCCGGATTCAAAATTCGACAACATCGCACGTACGAGCGCGCGCAGATTGACGCCACGGTGCCCGAAAAAGTTCGCGTCCTCAACCGCCAGAACAGCCGCGACGACATCGGTCGGTACATCATCGATCTTGATCGGCTGACTGTTCTCGACTTGGAACGCACCGACCTGGCGACCCTTCACGTCGTAGAGAACGGACCGTTGCGCGATGCCCGCGAAAGTCGGCAGTTCGACAGCTTTCTCGTCGTGTGCGTTGGCGATACCCCACACGCGTGGTGCAATTGCCACACAGACGGCCGCGACGAACAGGGCGCCGGCCAGCACAACGACCGCGAAGCGCGCGAACCATGCAACACCGCGCGGCCCCGATGCGCGGAGTCGACTGAAGATTCGTCGGGGGGAGGTTTTCGGGCGCTTGAACACTGCGACCCAACGGTATCCCCCGGCGTCAACCGACTACCGTGCAGGCATGTCGTTCCCCCACATCCGCCCGTTCCGGTTCGGTGTCCAGTGTTCGCGTGCTGCCACCCGCACAGAATGGATCGAACTCGCCAAGCGCGCCGAGGCAAACGGTTTCGATTGCCTGACCATGCCCGACCATTTCACCGACCAGCTGGCTCCGATTCCGGCGCTTCAAGCCGCCGCCGACGCGACCACGCATCTGCGCATCGGGGCTCTGGTCTGGGACAACGACTACAAACATCCCGTCGTCCTCGCAAAAGAGCTGGCGACACTCGACCTCCTTTCCGAAGGCCGCCTGGAACTGGGTATCGGCGCCGGATGGATGATCAGCGATTACGAGCAGTCAGGCATTCCCTACGACTCGCCCGGAATCCGCATCGATCGGTTCATCGAAGGTCTCGACATCATCAAACGCGCGATGGCCGACGGTCCGTTCTCGGTTTCGGGTCGTCACTACAACGTGAACAACTACGAAGGATTCCCCAAGCCACTCCAAAGGCCGCATCCACCGGTCCTGATCGGCGGCGGGGGAAAACGCGTGCTCACTTATGCGGCGCACGAAGCCGACATCATTGGCATCAACGGCACGATGACGGCCGGGGTCGTTGGCCCCGAAGCCATCAGCACGATGACTTCCGCAGCGGTCGACGAAAAAGTCGACATCGTCCGCGCTGCAGCCGGCGCGCGGTTGAAAGACATCGAAATGAACATCCGCTCGTTCTTCGTCAAGGTCACCGACGACGCAACGGGCACGATGAACGGAATCGCCCAGATGATCGGCGTTGAACCCGAGATGGTGGCGGAAACACCGTTCGCCCTTGTTGGCCCGGTTGCGAAACTCACGGAAGACCTGATCGCCCGACGCGAGCGTTGGGGATTCAGTTACATCATCGTCGGTGCAGAAGACGTCGACTCTATTGCGCCCGTCGTTGCCGCGCTGAACGGCAAGTGAGCCGGACCGGCAAGTGCAACGTCCGCAATCGGAAACTCTCCACCGAATACCGGTAGCGGCCCTCACAGCCGCGATCCTTGCCTGGATCTGGATCGTCGGTCGTCTCGTCGTACACCGTCACAACTCATACGCAACGTTCGACTTCGATCTCGGTATCCACGACCAATCACTCTGGCTGCTCGCGCACGGCAAGTGGTTCAACACCGTGTGCGGCCTTCCCGTGTTCGGGCACCACGCGATGTTCATGTACTACTTCCTGGTGCCCCTCGTGTGGCTGGGTGGCGGTCCGAACCTGTGGAACATCCTGCAAGTGATAGCCCTCGCGGCAGGTGCAATTCCGGTCTTTCTCGTCGCACGACATCGCCTGAGGAATGCTTGGTTGGCTTGTCTGTTTGGCCTCGCTTGGTTGCTGCTTCCCACCGTGTCTTTTCTCGCGTGGGAGACGTGGCACCCCGAGACACTCGCCATCCCGTTTCTCTTGATGGGTTACCACATGGCAACAACCCGCCCGGTCGGAGTCGGGCGGCACGTCACGCGCCACAACATCGTGACATTTGCGTGGCTCTTGGTAGCGATGCTCTGGAAGGAAGACATCGCACTGGCGGTGATGGGAATCGCTCTTCTGCTCATTATTCGCAGACGCTGGAAATTCGGCCTCGCGTTGTTCGGCTTTGCCGCTTTTTACTTCCTCATCATCGGCGTGTGGATGGTACCCAGCCTCGCTGGCCAAACCAGTGCGTACGGCATGTTGTACGGCGACCTCGGCAAGACACCGATCGACGTCGCAAAGACGTCACTTCAGCATCCGTCGATGTTCTTTGATCGACTGTCGAACAACAACTTCAAGGGATACATCGGTCAGCTGACTTCGCCTCTTGGCTTCGTACCACTTCTCGCCCCGTTGACACTCGTCATGGGGATTCCCCAGATCTTCATCAACATTCTCACGACGGCAAACTTCACCTGGGCGATGATGTACCACTACCAAGCGGTACCGGTCGTGGCGATGATCCTCGGCGCGGTCGAAGGTGCCGCGTTTCTGCGTCGCCACAGTCGAGTGGTCGGAAGCCTGGCCGTGTGTCTGGCCTTCGTGGCGTCGTGCATCGCAGCAAACTCATGGGGCTTGCTCCCCTTCGGAGCGAAGTACAACGCTGGCTATTGGCCGCACGGCCCTCACACCACCGCGGGCTGGGATGCCGCATTGAAGCGCGTTGGGCCAACAGACCCCGTTTCTGCCCACTACGCGTTCGTACCTCACGCAAGTCACCGCGAGATCATCTACACATTCCCGAACCCCTGGGTTCGCACCAACTTCCTGGGTGATCCCAAACTTCTCGAAAGCCCCAGCAAAATCAAATGGCTCGTCATCCCCGACAACACGCTCGGCGGTGCGGCAGCCGACGTGTTGAAGCATCTGCTCGACTCCGGCGAGTACGGAGATGCGCAATCGGTGGGTGGCGTCACCACCTACCGACGCCTGAAGCCCTGACCGCTGTCAGAACTTCGCGCGGATTGCCCACAGTTCGGGGAAGGCGGGTTTGAACAACGTAGATTTCAGGTAGTCGGCGCCGCTCGATCCGCCTGTGCCCTGCTTTGAACCGATCGTTCGTTCGACCATCTTCACGTGGCGGTAGCGCCACTCTTGGATCCCTTCGTCGAGGTCGACAAGACCCTCGAGCAGCAGCGACAAGTCCGGTCGGTCACGGTATGTGGTGAGCAAAATCGATTCGACCTCGAGTGCCGCATCATTTGGAGAATTGACCCGGAGAAACTCCACGACGTCGTCCCAGATCCCCGGGCGCGCGAACACCCGCTCGAATTCGCGGAACTGGTAGGACTGGAAACCGCTCGACGCTTCGAGTCGTGCGCGGAAAGAATTGAACTCAAGCGGCGTCATCGTCTCGAGAATGTCGACCTGGCTGACGAGTGTTTTCATGATCGTTCGCACCCGCTTCAATGTGCCGAGCGCAGGATGAAGTTTGGCCTCGCGCAGCAGAAGGCGCAGCCGTGATAATTCGTGGAGAAGTTGCTTGAACCACAGCTCGTAGGTCTGATGAATGATGATGAAGAGCAGCTCGTCGTGTTCGGGCCCGTCGGACAAGGGTTGCTGCAGGCTCAGCAGCTCGTCGACTTTCAGGTAATTCACGTACGAGACCGGTTCGCTTGCCATACTTGCCCCATCGTATGGGGCGCGTCATCCTGCATATTGGAACGTTGAAAACGGGAACTACGTCGTTTCAGAAGTGGTTCTCCGACAACGAAGACGTGATCACTGCCACGACCGGCGCACGCTGGTTCCGCGGGGACTTTCCCGATGCCCGCGAAATCGCTGCGGCCTGCATCGACGGTGACCGCGAAACGCCAGCCATGGCTCTCGGGTTCTTTCCGACCCGGGGTTCCGCTGAATGGCACACGTGGCGTGACGGAGTCGAACAGAACGTGCGTGCCCAGATCAGCGCCTCGGACTCGCCGATCGTCGTTTCATGCGAGGCACTGTGCCTGCTGCGCAGGCCCAGTGAAATCACGCGTCTCGGTGCACTCTTCGATCCCGAAAGCACGGCAATCGTTCTCACCCTCCGCTCGCCGGCGGGATTCCTCGGATCGTGGAAACAACATCTCGAACACGACTTCTTCCGGCGCAGCAACGACCCCCAATCGTTCGCATACGTGGCCGACGATTCGTGGCTCGTCGATTACGACGGCCTCATAACGGCTTACAAGACGGTCTTCAAGGGACCGTTCACGGTCATCGACTACGACGCCGCACTCGAACGCAATGGTTCGGTTCTGCCTGCGTTGATCGGATCATTCACGACGGTTCAATTGACTGATCTACCGGACTGGCACGACTACCGCCTGAACCGGAGCGCCAGGCCGCCGCGCAAACCCGTGCGTGGTCTCGCGCGGCCTCGGCACTACGTGCGCTACTACAAATGGAAAGCGGCGCAGACGGTTCGTCACCGCCTGCGCCGCCTCCGCATCGTCTGAATCCGATCGGCTTATTCGACGATCAAGGCTGTCACCATGTACTTCATCCCTGTTGCCGTTTCCGCATGGTTCAGGATGTGGCAGTGCCAAGCCCACACGCCCTTGTCCTTGGCCGTGTAAACGACGGTCCACCGTTCACCCGGTGCCACATTCAATGTGTCGGCCCAGAACGGTGAGTCGAGAATCTTTCCGTCATGCGCGACAACCAGCCCCGACGGCTGGTGAAGGTGCATCGGATGCGTCAGCAAACCCTCGTTGTAGTAGTGCACCACCATTGTCTCGCCGACCTTGAGTTTGTACGGCGATGTCGCGGGGAACGATTTCCCGTTCAGCGAGAGACCCAGCGTTCCGGCGTCGTTCAGAACCATCACATGCTCCTGCTCTGCCTTGCCGTCGGTGTCACCCGTCTTGTCGGCCGCCGCCTTCATGGCCATGTCCTTCCAGTCACCGATGATCAGCGCACCGGCAAGACCATTTGGTACCTGCACCTGAGCATCGTGATGCGAGTGGTACATACCGATCGCCGGCTCGAGAGCCGTGAACTCGTATGTGAACGACGCACCGGGCTCGATCGCAGATTGCGTGTAAGGGTCGACGCCATCGGCAGCATTCGGAACCCGAATTCCGTGGAGGTGCATCGACGTCGACTCGGTGAGTTCGTTCTTCAGAACCAAACGCACCTTGTCACCGACGTTCACGTGAATGACCGGACCCGGGATCTGGCCGTTGTACGACCACCCCTTGACCATCTTCCCCGGCTCGACTTCCCAATCGATGATCTTCGCGGTGAGATCGAATTCCTTGTATCCGTCGGCAGTGATCTTCGGGGCAAGTTCACCGTTCCCCGTTCCTTTCGTCTTCGCCGGGAACTGCTTGGCGACCGCCTCCATCAGTTTGTCCATGGTTTGCCAGTCCATCGGGGTGGTTGTCGGTGTGGTGCCCGAGGAATCGAGAGCCCCGATACCGAGTTGGGCCTGCATGCCACTCTCCTTGTGACCCGGGATTTCACAGATCAGATTGACTGGCGCATTGACCACACCAAGATCGAGGGTCGATTGCGCCATGCTGAGTATGTTCCCGACGCGCTTGTTCAAGTCGGGTGCGGCGAGATTGTGTTCGACGCTTCCGAGGTTGTGAATCTCGAGGACCACGTTCGTTCCGGCAGGAACCTTCGATGGCGACAGCTCGATCTTGAATTCACTGAGCGTCACATGAACCGACACGGGCGCAGTCGCGCCACCTGACGCGGAGGCTCCGCTGTCACTCTTTGCGACTGCCACCACACCGATTGCACCGATCGCAACAATCACTGCCGCCGTGAGCGCCATCATCATGAGAACGATCGCGCTTCCTGTTTCATTCTTCGCTTCGCGAAGATTCATGTTCCCTCCTCGTTTTCGACGCACGCGCAAAACATGTGTCATTACAAAACTACGTCGGGTGATTTACTGCGGCTTTGTCAAACAACGCAACGGAGAGAAAACATTCGTCACACGATTTGCACTATTCGTGAGTGCGTAATCGATGTATAGGTGAACCAAACACTCTTCATACGTCAACCGAATGCGCGAATTGGGCGCACACGCATCGCGTTAGGTAAGCCTGTCTCTTTCGAAGTGAACCATCCCTCGCGGTCGAAGCGTTGACCGCTGCGGAAGAGAACAGTCCAAGCATTTTTCAGGTCGTATTCGCTCGACGACCAGTAATACGTGGGCGCGAAGCCGGTCAATGGTTTTGCGACCGCATACAAGACGTTGTACATCAGGTCGAGCTCATCGGCCGATGGCAGGAACCAATCGTCGTACCCATTGAACTTCAGCGTGTACGCATACCACGCTGCATAATGCCCGCTCCCGTAGTGACGCGCCACGAGAGTGGTGTTCCTCTCGCCCATCCCGACAGACTTGCTGAGAACGCGCTTGATCCGCGCCAGTCCCGAGGCTGAGTCGCGGTACACGGGGTCACCGGTGGCGTCGTAGCCCGGCTTGCGCCATGGCCAACCGATGATCTCGGCTTCACGTGGCGACACCTCGAGATAACGACCCCACGTCTGACGGTTCGCAGCGGCGTAGAAGACCACCCCTCCTGCCGGTCCGATATCGCCCACGGCGCACGGGCCAGCATCGGTACAGGACTTGCCGGTAAGCACTGGAGACGTCGTCGCCGGCTCGACACCCGTTCCCGCAGGAAACGCGCGAACCGCAACGAGTCGATAGCGCATGCTGGGAAACGTCGTTCCCGGGTATTTGATGTTCCGCGTTCGCACTTTGTTTCCCGTCGTTGCGGCGAGCAGATAACTATCGGAAAACTGGGTGCCATCCTGAAACAACTGATACCACGCGATGTTGCGCCCGGCTTCGGTGGAAGTCCAGTACGGGCCGTCGGGTACCGACGCCATGCCCCGCACCGCGCGGTAGTTGTACAGCGCGTTCAATTCATCTTTCGAGGGCAAGAACCAATCACGCTTGCCACCGGCTGTCGAGTTGTCGACGATTGACGCCGCATAACGACCCGAGCCGGATTGCGCAACGATATTCGCGGTGTTGACGGCACCCATACCGATTGCTTTCGCATCGACGCGGCGACGCAAAACCGTCGCGGTTTCGCCCTCGTACACGGCTTCCAGAGGACGAGACGACCACGGAACTCCGTCTGCGTCGAGAGGGCGCGCCTCGAGATAGCGCCCCCACCACTGCAACGAGCCTGCATCATAGAAGACGCGTCCGCCACCCGGCCCGATGTCGCCCACACGACAACGTCCACCATCCGCGCACGAGAGCGCACGAGCAGCAGCGGGGGCGAGAAGGGTTGCGAGCAGAATCCCGACCGTCGCGACAACCTGAACCGTGCGTTTGAACCTCACGCTCAAATCTTGCGTGATTTTCCTTCCCAATAGGGAGCACGCAACGGGGCTTTTTGTATCTTTCCGGTTCCCGTACGGGGGATGTTCGTCACAAAATCGACCGACTTCGGAGCCTTATAGCCAGCCAACAGTTGACGGCAGTGGGCGATCAGGTCTTTGGCAAGGTCGTCACTCGCCGTGACCCCCTCGGCAACCTGAACGAGTGCCTTCACGCTTTCGCCGAACTCTTCGTCGGGAACACCGATGACTGCGACATCTTCAACCGACGGATGGACGGCAAGTACACCTTCGATTTCGGCGGGATAGATGTTGACCCCTCCGCTGATGATCATGTCGATCTTGCGATCGGACAACCACAGGAACCCCTCGTCGTCGATGTACCCAACGTCGCCCGTGGTGAAAACACCGGGCTCGAGGTGTGCAGCTTTCGTCTTCTCGTCGTCGTTGTGGTACGAGAAGTCAGTACCCATCTTGTTGCGGAAGTACAACGTTCCTTCGCTTCCTTGGGCCACGCGGTTGCCGGCATCGTCGACGACGATGACTTCCACCGTGTCGAGTGGTTTGCCGACGCTTCCGCCCTTGCGCATCCAATCGTCGGACGAGACAACAGAGATAATCGACCCCTCGGTGCTTCCGTAGTACTCGGTGATCTTCGGCCCCCACCACTCGATGAGCCCGCGCTTCACCGCCGGCGGACAAGGTGCAGCGCCATGCCACACCGCCGTCAACGACGACCCGTCGAACGACTGTTTCACGTTGTCGGGAAGATCGAGCAGACGCTTCATCTGCGTTGGCACGAGGTGCACGTTGGTGCAGCCGTGTTCATCGATCAAACGCAGTGCTGCGGCCGAGTCGTACTTGTGCTGCATGACAACCGACGACCCGCCGATCATCGGAAGAAACGAAAACGCCCACTGCGCCGAGTGGTAGAAGGGACCGCACAGCAACGTGCGACCCGGGACCGGCAGCCAGTTCGCAAAACCCGAGGCGACGAGCTTCATGATGTCGGGGGTCATTGCCATACCGCCCGACAACGCACCTTTCACACCCTTCGGCCTGCCCGTGGTTCCCGAGGTGTAAAACATCGGGCCGCCGAGCATCTGATCGGTCGGTTCGGATGGGTCGCCCTGCGCAACCACCGTCTCGTAGTCGACGTAGCGAGAGTCGGCGACCACCTTTGCCGATGTGTCGCAACGCAACCCCACCACGACCTGCACGGCAGCACCACGAGGATCGCCCAACGCATCGGCGACGGCAGATTCGAACCTCTGATCGACGAACACCGCCACGGCGTTGGCATCGGCGAACACGTACGCGAGCTCGTCGGCGACCCAGTGCCAGTTCACCGGCACGTAGGTCCAGCCACCGTGCGCACAAGCCTGTGCGAGCTCGAACCATTCGCACTGGTTCCCCGACACGATCGCCACGGTGTCGCCGTTCTTCAGACCTCGTGCCCGCAGACCATTCACCAAGCGGTTGACCCGTTCGTCGAGTGAAGCCCACGTGACCGAGCGATGCTCGTCGATCAGGGCAAGCTCCGTCGGTTTCGAACCTGCGAAGTCGCTCGTCAACGTTGCCATTTTCATTACCCCCACAGCCGCGGAACCGTCGCGCCGATGATAAAGCCTTTACTCTGTGGGGGCATGATTCGCCTGCGGCAGATCGCCCTTGTGGCCCGCGAACTCGACACCGCGGTCGAGCAAATCCGCCATCATCTCGACGTCGACGTCTGCTATCGCGACCCCGGAGTCGGTGAGTTCGGACTACACAATGCACTGTTCCGTATCGGCGATCAGTTCCTCGAAGTCGTGTCGCCGATTCGCTCCGATACCACCGCCGGTCGTTTGCTTGAGAAGGCCGGCGGCGACTGCGGCTACATGGCGATCTTCGAGGTCGACGATCTCGATGCCCGAATGGATCTCGTCGCGCGATTCGGAGTGCGTGTCGTATGGAGCGGCGACTTCCGCCAGATCCG
>CAYFLC010000013.1:0-19600 GCA_964343885.1 uncultured Bifidobacterium sp. | reverse complement strand
GCGACGGCTTCGATGGCGTCGAGGACCTTCACGTAACCAGTGCAGCGACAAAGATGAGCACCCAAGTGGCGTGCCATGTCTTCACGTTTCAGGCCTGCACCCTTCTTGTCGATCTGAGCCTTGGCACGCACGACGATGCCGGGGATGCAGTAACCGCATTGAAGCCCACCGCACGCGGCGAACGCGGCTGCGAACTTGTCGCGTTCCGCGTCGGCAAAACCTTCGAGAGTCGTGACGTGGGCGCCCTCGATTTTCGCAATCGGCTGTTGGCAACTGACAACAGCCTTCCCATCAATGAGGACCGTGCAGCAGCCGCACTGGCCAGAAGGAGAGCAGCCATCCTTGGGTGAGGTGATGTTCAATTCATCGCGCAGTGCGCTGAGGAGGTGCGGGTGGCGCCTGCTCACGGTCACGGGCGTGCCGTTCACCGTGAATGCGACCATCGGTTCTGATGTCGTCGACTGGCTCATTGCCCCTCCCGCCCAGCGTTGTGCCGTTGATTTTACATTTTGTCAAACGGAACGGGTGGAGGAAAGGGGATTCAATCCTCGAGAACGACGCCGCGCTGAGACGTGATCGAGCCGTACACCTCGGGCCGGCGGTATCGGTCGAAGTCGAAGAGGGTTTCCTTGTAGCGCTTGCACCAATCGAGGTCGCAACGGGCCACCAAGAGTTCGTCTCCGGTCGTGTAGGCCTGGGCGACGATCTGTCCGGACGGGGCGATGATCGCCGACTGTCCGAGTGAATCGACGCCTTCTTCAATACCGCCCTTGGCCACCCCAACCACCCAAGAACCGTTTTGGTACGCACCCGCCTGCATGACAAGCGAATTATGAAAACCCTGGAGAATGTCTTGGCTCGGGTCGGGCACGTAGTGAATCGGCGTGTTGTAGCCGCAGAGAATCAACTCGACGCCCTTCAGACCCATCACTCGATAGGACTCGGGCCACCGTCGGTCATTGCAGATCATCATCCCGACGCGGCCGCCGAATGCCTTCCAGACTCCGAAGCCTTCCGGACCCGGTTCGAAGTAGTAACGCTCAGCATGCTGGAACGGGCGGTCGGGCTCGTGGTGCTCGTGGCCGGGTATGTGAACCTTGTGGTACCGGCCGACGACGGAGCCATCGCGCTCGACGAGAATCTGAGTGTTGAATCTGTGGCCGTCGGCCGTGAGTTCTGCGTAACCGAGGCTGAAACCGACCTTCAACTTCTTTGCTGCGTCGAACAGCGGTTGAGTCACCGGTGATGGCATGGCTGATTCGTACCAATGGTCGGCTTCAGAAATGTCGTCGACAAACCAACGTGGGAAGAACGTCGTGAGTGCCAGTTCTGGAAAGACCACAAGATCACATCCGTTGCTGGCGCCCTGTTCGAGAAGTGCGACGAGCCGAGCAACTGCCGACTCGCGCGAATCTTCGCGTTGAATCGGCCCCATCTGGGCTGCGCCGACGGTGACGATTCGAGACATGATCGGAGTCTACGGAATCAGAAGTCCAGCGAAGCGATGTCGAGCATCGCCCGCAGCAGAACATTGGCTCCGCTGACCAGCTGATCGTCGTCGGTGTGTTCCGCGGGGTTATGGCTGATTCCGCCGCGGCTCGGCACGAAGATCATGGCCGTCGGGCAAATCCTTGCGAACATCTGTGCGTCGTGTCCGGCGCCAGAGGGCATGCGTTTCACGCGGTCATCTATCTCGGTGGCACGACGTTCGACGATTTCAACGACCCGCTCATCGAATGTGACCGGCTCGAAACGGGCCAGCGTTCGCTTGGAAATCGATACACCTTCGTCCTGTTCGATCTGGAAACAGAATGTGTCGATCAGCTGTTCCGCATTTAGGAGCGTGTCCTCGTCGGTGTTACGCACATCCAAAGTCAAGGTAACACGCGCTGGGATGACGTTGATCAAATTTGGATGGACGTCGATCTTGCCAACGGTGCAGACCTGATCGCCACCGAACCGCTCGGCGATCTCGCGCAGGTAGACGACCAGCATTGCCGCGACGAAAGCCGGATCACGTCGTAGATGCATCGGTGTAGTGCCGGCATGGTTGCTCTGGCCGGTGATGGTGAGTTCCTGCCAACTGATGCCTTGCACGCCGGTCACCGCGCCGAATGTGAATCCTTCTGCTTCGAGAACTGGTCCCTGTTCGATGTGCAATTCAATGAATGCATGTGGGCTCGGCCCGGGACACGGCGAGGCGCCCGCGTATCCGATGCGTTGCAATTCGTCGCCCAGGCGCTTGCCGTCGATCGACGGCGTGTCGAGTGCTTCTTCCAGGGGAAGGCCTCCCACGTAGACGAGACTGCCCAGCATGTCGGGTGCGAAGCGCGCGCCTTCTTCGTTCGTGAAGAAGGCAACGCTGAGGGGACGAGAGGGCGAGATTCCCCGTTCTTTGCAGGTTTCGATGACTTCCAAACCGGCCAACACACCGTAGTTCCCGTCGTACAACCCACCGGTTCTGACCGTATCGATGTGTGAACCGGTCATCACCGCAGCGCCGGATCCTGTGTTCCACGTACCAACTACGTTCCCGATTGCGTCGATACTGATATCGAGATCGAGATCACGCATCCATGAAAGGACGAGATCACGTCCGTGCATGTCGTCTTCGGTCAATGCAAGGCGACTACATCCGCCGTCACCGGTTGACCCGATATCGCCCAATGCACGCAGTTTGTGGAGCAATCGCTCGCCGTTGACCGAAGGCTGGTTTACTGAATTCATACGCAACCCCAACATTACGAGGTTCGGCTAGTTTGATCATTCATGCGAGTCGACCGCAGCCGCCTTCGATCCGCAATGAAGCAAGAAGAAGAACTCTTCGTACGTTTGCATCCTCGCTCAGCGGACATCGCGCGGTCGCAATCCGCAAATCTTCTGTCTGGTGTTCCGATGCCATGGATGTCGCGCTGGCCCGGAGCATTTCCATTGACCGTCGATGGCGCGACGGGAGCCTCGTTTATCGATGTCGACGGCATCGAATACATCGACTTTTGTCTCGGAGACACCGGTGCCATGACCGGGCACGGTCTCGCGGTCGTGGCCGAAGCGCTTTATCGACAGTCGAACAAAGGCATCACGACGATGCTTCCGTCGCCCGACGCCGGCTGGGTGGCGATTGAACTGGAGCGACGTTTCGGTCTGCCTAAATGGCAACTTGCGATGTCTGCCACCGATGCGAATCGGTTCGTACTTCGTTTGGCTCGCATGTTGACCGGCCGAACGAGGGTGTGCGTCATGGATTGGTGCTACCACGGCACGGTCGACGAGACTCTCGCCATCCTCGACAGCAACGGCCACGTGATTAGTCGCCCAGGCGCCATCGGTCCGCAGATTGATCCGGCCGTAACCACAAAAGTTGTTCCCTTCAACGATGCGCGGGCGCTTGAAGATGCCCTAGCGGACCGGGATGTGGCGTGTGTTCTCATGGAACCGGCTCTGACAAACATCGGTATCGTCCTGCCCGACGCCGGCTACCTCGACCGGGTTCGTGAAATCACGCGCCGTTTCGGGACGCTTCTCGTCATTGACGAGACTCACACAATTTGTGTCGGCCCGGGAGGCTGCACGCGCGAGTGGGGTCTCGAACCCGATTTCTTCGTTATTGGAAAGCCCATAGGTGGTGGAATGCCCGTCGCTGCGTACGGTATGACGACCGATGTCGCTCATCGCATCGAGGCCTCGGTTTCGCAAGATGATGTCGACGTATCCGGTATCGGAGGAACCCTCACAGGCAACGCACTAGCTTTGGCTGCCGTTCGCGCGACGCTTTCTTCGACCCTCACTCGTGCGGACTTCGACAAAACGATTCCCCTCGCCGCGGCGTGGGCCGATGGCGTACGGAGCGCGTACGAACCGCTTGGTCTGGATTGGCACGTACAACAGCTCGGCTGCCGAGCCGAATATTGGTTCAGTTCTCCACCAAACAACGGTGCTCAGGCAGCAGCGGCCATTGACCACGAACTCGATTCGTTCTTTCATCTGTTCTGCTTGAACCGGGGGATCCTGATGACGCCGTTTCACAACATGGCCCTGATGTCGCCTTTTCATACGATCGAACAGATTGACGCGCATACTCACGTGTTTTCCGAAGCATTGGAAATCCTCGGGATAGGCCGTCCTTGAACGGTGTCGAATTGGCCGTCGTGGCTACCGTTGTTGCTCTGGCGGCAGCAGCGCAGATGGTGTCGGGTTTCGGCTTCGCCCTGCTTGCGGTCCCGCTGATGGGCCTTGCGATCGACGTGAAGACAGCAGTCGTCGTTTGCACGATTTGCGGCACGGCCTCAAACACATATCAAGCAATCGTCGACCGAGCAGACCGTGACACCGGCCTTGCCATCAGGCTCATCATTGCTTCGATCTTGGGCATGCCTCTTGGATGGTTCTTGCTCGAACATTCGACGAGCGATCAGTTGAAGGTTGTCGTTGGGCTCATGGTCTTGGTCGCGGTTGTGCTGGTGTCGCGCGCCTCGAATCGTGCAGTGCAGTGGCGGCCGCTCGATTGGATTGCGGGATTCACATCGGGTGTTCTCGCGATCGCAACGTCGACGAACGGACCGCCGTTGGTTGTTCTCCTGCGCGCAAAGAAGCTGGCGCCGCAGGTATTTCGGTCAACGATCAACTCGGTGTTCTGCGTGGTGGCTCTGGTGAGCATCGCAGTCTTTGCGATGGGGGGCAGGATCACCGGCAGTGTCGGCAAAGCAATCGTGACTGCGATACCCGGGTTGGTGATTGGCATCTGGTTCGGTCGTGTCGTGCGTGGACGACTATCCGAGGCGACATTTTGGCGTTTGGTCCTCACGATGCTCATTGGCACCGCGGTTGCATCGATCGTCACCGGATTGGTCTGACGAACTTTACTGCCCTCCACCGAACCAGTTCATCCACGCTTCCTTGTCGCGTGTGCGATAGACGTAGTTGGAAGTGCGAACTGTTGACATCGCGGCACTGGATGGCGCCGAATATTGATGACCGGGGAAGACCACAGTGTTGTCGGCCATTTTTGCCAGAGTCTGGAGGCTTTCGTACATCGCCTCCGGGTCGGAACCTGGAAGGTCGGTACGTCCGCAACCGTCGAGAAAGAGCGTGTCGCCGGATATCAAGCAATGGCACGCCAAGAAACATTGGCTTCCCGGCGTGTGGCCAGGGGTGTGAACGAACGTGATGTCGATGTCGCCCACTTTCAGCACGTCACCAGCTTCGTGTGCAACGACGTGTGATTGGTCCACTTCGGTTGTGCGGATGACCCAAGGCACTTCGGCCTCATTCACGTGGATCGGCACATCGACCTTGCCCAAGAGCTGGGCGATTCCATCGATCTTGTAGCCCATCATCGAACCGCCGATGTGATCGGCATGGTAATGGGTGGCCAAAACACCGGTGACCTTCATGCCGTCGGTTTCAACGACTTCCAGAAGTTCATCAATTGCGTATGCGGGATCGATGATGACGCATTCGCCCGCGTGTCGGTCGCCCAACAGATAGACGAAGTTCACCATCTGGGCTGCGAGGCCATTGCGCACTGCGAAGTCCCGTCCGGAGAGCAACTGCCGAAAGTAGAAGCGGTCATCGGTCATACCGACAGGTTATGGCGTACGCTGAGGCGCGTCATGGAGGACCTGCGGATACTTGTTGGCGACCGGCTTGTGCCTTTGCCTGAAGAATCGATTCGCGAGCTGAATCGCGGAGGTCGGCTTGTTCCGCTGCCTTCCGAGGGTGTCGTGCTGTGTATTCCGGTCGAGGTTCGTCGGATTGTCGAAGATTCGATTGCACGCGCCGTTTCGTCGTTTACCGAACTCCAAAACGTGCCCTCCGAACGGATCGATTCATTCTTCGAGAACTTCGCGGAACTGATCGACAATGACAATTCCTTTGGGCCGGTTCTCGAAGCGAATCGACGTGATGTCTCCTCGGCGGCCGCGCGCGGACGGGCGACTGGTCGACTCGAGATCACCTCAAAAATGCGTCGCGACATGGCCGACGGACTCAGAATGTGGGCCAGATTGTCCTTGCAACGCCTTGAACGAACCGATGTGGTCGTCCATGACGGTTGGCATGTCGAAAGCTGGCGCGCGCCGCTCGGTGTCGTTGGGTTTGTCTTCGAGGGACGGCCCAACGTTTTCGCAGATGCGATGGGAGTACTGAAGTCTGGCAACACCGTGGTCTTTCGCATCGGAAGCGACGCTCTCGAGACGGCCCGCGCCATTCGCGATCATGCGATGAATCCGGCGATTCGTGCGGCGGGCCTTCCGGACAATGTTGTTTCACTCGTCGACTCTGCCGATCGTGCCGCGGGTTGGGCGCTTTTCGGTGACCGGCGGCTTTCCTTGGCAGTCGCGCGGGGATCGGGTGAGGCTGTTGCGCAGTTGGGTGCTGTCGCTCGTCAAAATGGCGTTCCCGTGTCGCTGCACGGCACCGGCGGAGCTTGGATCATCACGGGAAGTCGTGTCGATGGGTCTCGCCTCGAGAAGGCGATCCTCCACTCGCTCGATCGAAAGGTCTGCAACACCCTGAACACCCTCGTCATCACAGAAGCCGATGGATCTGAATCATTGCAGGCCCTTCGCGAGGCAGTTCTTGCGCTCTCAAGGCCAATCAAGATTCACACTGAGGACAAAGATGTCATCGGTGCTGTGGCGGATGTGCCGAACGTTTCTGTGATTCGAGATTCCTTCGACCCTGGAACCGAATGGGAGTGGGACGATGTGCCCGAATTCGGTGTTGTGCGAAGCCCCGATGTTGGTTCAGCCGTGACTCTCTTCAACGGGGCGAGTCCGCAGTTCGTCCTGTCCGTCGTCAGCGAAGATCCGAACGAGGTTGAATCTGCTTGGCGATCTGCAAACGCTCCGTTTTTTGGTGATGGATTCACACGTTGGGTCGATGGACAATTCGCTCTGAATCGACCCGAGTTGGGTTTGGCCAACTGGCAGAGTGGTCGTTTGTTGGGCAGGGGAGGCGTGCTCTCAGGGGACGGTGTGCACACGTTGCGACTGAGGATGTCGCAGTTCGATACCAATCTGCACCGGTGATCGAATCCTCTGTCGGTCGCTATTCGGAAATGTCGGAAACCGGCAGGTCCATGTGCAGAAGCGAACCGAGAGCTGACTCAACTTCACCCGACCAGGAATACGCCAACATCTGCTTTTTGCTGCGCCTGCTTCCGGTCAATCGGAGAAGTTCCCACACCGGATAGCGGAGATTGGATGAATCGAGGTCGAGCGAGAGTTGCACCTCGCCATCGCCCGCCGTCCAATCGAAACCACCGGCGCGAAACGAGACGCTTCCGTATTCGTTTCGTTTCAGGTCGTTGGTCATCAACCACACACCAACATGCATGGAGGTGAGAACCCCACTGCTGTCGCGGGCTCCGGGACGGTCGACGGCGTGTCGAAGATCGTGCTCGTGGACAACTGTGTCGTAGCTCAACGGCATGGCGAGACGCTTAGTGCCGGCAGCCAATGATTCGAACTTTGGTCCGCTAAGACTCCATTCATCGAGGAGTTGTGCCGGCGTGCGATCGCGGCGTGCTTCGACGATCGCGTCCACCCATGCATCGGAGTCACCTGAGGGTGGGTTGCCCGAGGAAATTTCGTATGCGATGCCCGAGACGTGTGAAAGAAGATCACGTACCGTCCATGCGGGACACGAAGGCACGGGACGCGATCCGATCTCTACGCCTTCGTCACTCATGAATTCCGACATCACGTCGGTGATACGAAGGCGAGCCAACCGGTATTCATGGGCGAGTGCCTCGGGATCGAGAACGTCGTTGGACATCGCTCAAGTATTGCCGAGCGAGATCTCGACGTTGTCGATGAGTCTCACGCCACCCACCTTGGCGGCCACGAGAACGACAAGGTGATTCGATTCCGATGCGGGTGCACGCAACGATGACGAATCCACCAATTCAAGATATTCGACTTCGATATCCGGATAGCTGAGAAGTGCATTTCTCTGTGATGTCACCGCTTCGGACGGATCCGTGCCTTGTGAGACACGTCGACGAACCTCGAACAGCGCCGCACTCAATTTGGCCGCCGCCATTCTGGCGCTTACTGACAACTTGGAGTTCCGGCTCGACATCGCCAGACCATCGGATTCTCGCACCGTCTCGACACCGTGCACTCGAACCTTGAGATTGAAATCGGTGACCATCCGCTGGACGATCGCCAGTTGCTGGAAATCCTTCTTACCGAAATACGTATCGTCAGGATCGACAATGTTGAAGAGCTTCAAGACAACGGTTGCCATTCCTGAAAAGTGTCCCGGGCGGTGCTGACCCTCGAGCACGTCGGCAAGGGCGCCCGGCTCAACTCGTGTGTCGAATCCATCTGGATACACGTCATCAATCGTCGGCCGGTAGACGAGGTCGACACCACGTTCGACGCAAATGGCTTCGTCGTCTTGTGCCGTTGTCGGGTAGCTCGCGAGATCGCCCGGATCGTTGAACTGGAGAGGGTTCACGAAGATGGACGCGACGACGAAACCGTTAATTGACTTCGCATGCGTGAACAAACTGGCGTGGCCGTCGTGCAGGGCTCCCATCGTGGGTACGAATCCGATCGAATGACCTGCTGAGCGGGCCTGCTCGATGGCTCTGCGAACGTCGGCAGTGTCGTGGACGATCTTCATGCAGGCCGCAAATTTCAGGCGAACGAGTGTGCGTCGTCGGGCCACGAGCCCGCACGCACTTCACGAACGTATTCTTCGCATGCCGCCAGGCTGATGTTGCGAAGGTCGGCAAACCTCTTGGTGAAGGTGAGCTCACGCGATGAGAGCCCCAGAACATCGTGCATCACAAGAACCTGGCCATCGCATCCGATTCCGGCACCGATGCCAATGGTCGGTATCGACAGCTTCGAGGTGATTTCGACGGCAAGGACGGAGGGTATGCCCTCGAGCACCACTGCAAAGGCGCCGGCTTGCTCGACCGCATGCGCGTCCTCCAAGAGCCGCTGGCGGCCGCCGGCTTCGTATCCGTCTTGCCGGCCTTGCACCTTGTGACCGCCCATGCGGTGAACGCTCTGTGGTGTCAGGCCGATGTGGCCCATCACTGGTATGTCGGCATCTGCAATCGCTTTGATCGAATCGGCGACCGTGAGTCCGCCCTCGAGCTTGACCGCTTGAGCTCCGGCCTTGATGAGGCGAACCGAATTCGCCACGGCCTGTGACGTGCTGACCTGATAGCTGCCAAAGGGAAGATCGCCGACCACGAGGGCCTTCGGATTGGCTCGGCGAACGAGGCGAACGTGGTACTCCATCTCGTCCATGGTGACGGGAATGGTGTTCGCTTCGCCCTGTACGGTCGTGGCGACGGAATCGCCGACGAGAATCACATCGACCCCTGACGCGTCAACGATCGCCGCAAACGTTGCGTCATAAGCGGTGATCATGGCGATCTTTTCTCCGTCACGCTTCATACGCGCGAGGACGGGGACCGTGACCGCTTTTCGTGCGACACTGCTCATCGAATCCTGCCTATCGGTTCCGAGGGTGGGGGTGGAGAGATAAGACGCTACTGCCAGAGTGGCGAATCGACCTTCCACGAGACCGGATTGCCCCATGTCTCTTGGAATGTGACCTCGTGAGCGGGCTGGCGCTTGGCGATGTCCCATTTGCCCGTGGGATATCCCAGCGTGACCATTGCCATCGGCACCCATTCGCCCGGTTCGGGAGCTTCGATGATGTCGAGGACCTGTTTGGTGTGCTTCTTGAAGAGCAGGGTCGTCAATGCAGAACCGATACCTTCCGCTGTGGCGGCAAGTTGCAGGCTCCACATGGCTGGGTAGATGGAACTTTCGCCGCTGGGTTTACCCCAGGCGAAGACAATCAACGGCACCTTGTCGAGGTTGTCGGCGAGCCATTCTGCGGAAGCGTTGGTCTTCTTAGCCTGTATCACGGCTGGGTCGTTCGGGTCGCCATTCTGGATGAGGTCCATCACCGCCTTGTACTGGGTTGCATTCAACTCAGTGAGGCCTTCGCGGTACAGCTTCTGAAGTTTGGATTTCTTTGCCGGATCGGTGAGAAGCAGAAAACGCCATTTTTGCTGGTTGCCCCCCGAAGGCGCACGGATGGCTGCGTCGAGAATTCGCTTGATCGCGTCTTCCGGAATCGGATCGGGCTTCACCCGTCGCATCGCGCGGGTTGTGTACAAGGCGCGGTAAAGGTCCATCATCATCCTTTCGAGATGGTTCCCGCGCCGATCGCGCGAGCCAAGTCAAAGATAGCCATGCTTCCGGTTTGCCAACGAACGGCGAGGCTGCACTCACTGATGCGCCATCGCTCTCCATCGAAATCAAGGACATTGGTGTAGTGACCACCCAGTTCGCAAAAATTCATCTCGCCAGCGTGGCCCATAATTTCCATCGATCGCTCGGAAAACCAGTGCTGCGCCCGCAGTTCGGTGATGCAAGTGGCGCGGGTCTCGCCCGCCAACGACACGATGTGGTTCGTCATTTGGTGTTGCGTCGCATCGAAAGAGCCGTTCGTCCGCCGAACGTTGTCGACCCACGCGTCACGCGACAGATCCGCAGCGGGGCGACCGCTGAACGACGAGAAGTCGAACCGGCACGGATCCGTGAAGCAGGTTCCGTAGAGGTTCCAATCGCGTCGATCGATACCCGCCGCGTAATCGTGACTGACTTCGATGATTGCTCTCAGAATTGTCGGCTCGATCATGACGTCACCTCTTCTGATCTTGGGTGGATTGCTCGGCCGACTTCTGTGCCGCGAGCCACTTAATGGCGTTGGCGGTGAGATGACGATAGTGGTCGTTCCCGAATGCTTCGGGACCGTCGCCGGGCTGTAGATAGACAATCGTCGAGCGATTCTGGGTGTGCGTCCAAGCAACCGCAGCCGATGTTGGCGGATGGTGCCATCCCGTGTTCGCCTCTCTTCGCACGGCCGCAAGTGCCGAGGCGTGAAAGGAATCGTCACGCGGAGCATCCGTTGTGATCAGGACCGTGACCTCATCATCGAATACGGGACATTGATACGTCTCGTCCTCGAGTTCGAAACTCGCGGGCAAACCGGCGCACACGGGGTGGTTGATCGCCGTAACGACGAACTTTTGCTTCACTTTCATCGCATATCCACTGTCGGGGTACGAGACGCCCCGCAATGTCGCGGGAGCGTAATGGAATCGACCCTTGATGATTTCTGCGAACCCCTCCCATGTGGGCCAAGAGGCAATCGAATGGTGCATCGACAGAACCGGAATTCCTCGTCGCAGAATGTCATCCCATGCATCGATGACCTGTCGGCCCGGCGGAATGAATCGGGGTGTGTCTCCACGAGTGAATTCGATGCCGGGCATGTCGTACAGCACCAAGACGTCGAACTCCTCGGCAAGGCGGACGACGCCGGCAGCGGTGAAGATTGCTCCTGCCTCCGGCCATTCGATGAGAGTTGATTCAATGTCCTCAAGTGAGGAGATCATCTCGTTGAGGGACGGACGGTCGAACGGATGCCCGCCAGCAAGCCATGCCGCGCGTATCGGAGTACAAACCACGTTGGCAGAGTAACCGACCATGTCATCTATATTCCGACCGTATGAACCTGCGCCGCCGCCGTGGTGAATGGATACACGGCATGATCCATCGCGTGGCCGAATGGATTGCGGTGCACGGAGCCATCGGTCCTGACACGGCTCGCGGTCGCCGCTTTGCGAAGTTTGGCGAGGGGAGTGTCATCTGCTTCCCGCCCACCACCATCTTCAACGAGAACTACATCGAGATCGGAAGCAACACGATGATCGGTCCGAACGTGGCCCTATCCGCCGGAATGGTTCCCGGCCAAGAGTGCGTCACACGGCCCGTTGTTCGCATCGGAGACAGATGCCTCATCGGTCGAGGAAGCGGAATAGTCGGGCACCTTGCGATAGACATCGGTGACGACGTGTGGACGGGACATCACGTCTACATCACCGATCAGAATCACGGCTACCTCGATGTGGACATCCCGATTTCCCTGCAATCGCAACCCGAACGTCCGGTGACGATCGGCGAAGGAAGCTGGCTCGGCCACGGCACCGTCGTGTTGCCTGGGGCGAAGATCGGTCGACATGTCGTGATCGGTGCGAACTCAGTCGTGACCGGCGAGATCCCCGATAACTCCGTTGCGGTTGGCGCGCCGGCGCGTGTCATACGGCGCTATGTTGCTGGCTCTGGCTGGGAAAGTCGATCAGACTGAGAGGTCGACAGGGGGCACACACGAACGCATCAAATTGTCGGCGGCAAATGTGGACAGCTTTTCGGAAATCGGGATGCCGTCGACTTGTGTCTCGGCAAACGGTCGGTTAACCCCACGCCGAAGATCGTTCGCGTATGCGCGCCGATCTTGAATGTAGGTGCGGTAGTCGGCGATCCACAGCGGTGTCAAAGCCTGACCTTTGGCGTCTTCGACAGTTTGTCTAGCGATGGCATCGACGGCGCGCTCGAGGGTGTCGGTTGCCTTGTCAACGATTGCCGCACGCTCCGAAAGGGCATTGGGTCCCGCAGAGTCGACACGCCGCAGGTCGGCCAACTGGGCTCGTTCGTCCGCCGCCTGCGCGCACGTCTTCTCGGCAAAGGCTTGCCAAGTGCGATCCCCGATTTTGTTGACCGATTCTTTGCTGGCAAAAAAGAGCGCGTAGACCCACATCGCCGCGATGGCAAAGCACACGATGACGAGGAGTGGCTTACCGAGTCGCTTCATGCTGTTTTCGGTCTGTACGAGAGCGCGAGGTGAAGAAACGGAGCAACGACAACGATGATCAACGTTGTGACGACCCCCATGTTTCCCGAGTACTCCCAGCCAAGCGAATGATCAAGTGATGCTGTGCCACCGCCCAAGGCGCCGAGCGCGACGCAGACCGCCAGGAGTATCCCGCAGTACTCCCATCCCTGGCCCTCGTTGAAGATAAAAAAACCGTTGCGACGATGCGCAACCACGATGGCGACAACCATGGTCGATCCGACGGCCCCGGCCGCTGTGGGGACGACGAGTCCAGCGACGAGAAACAGGCCACCGATCATCTCTGTAAACGCGGCAGCAGCGGCTTGCAGCTTCGGTCGACGCATTCCGATCGATCCGAACCAGCCCGCTGTTCCGCGTCGCGATTCGGGAGTCCGCCATTTGTTGGCACCGTGGAGAAAGATGCAGAGTCCAACGGCCACCCTGAGAATGAGCGCGGCAATGTCGGCATTAGTCATGCGCTCACGCTAGACGCGCGATGAGTACGGTGAGAAGCCCACAGGACGGATCGCGAATGTAGTCTGCTCGCGTGGTGGCAAAGCCCTGGTTGCTCGTCATGTGTCTTTCATTGACGGCATGCTCGGCCTCCTGCAGTGCGGGCGCTGTGCAGCGCAACGCGATCTGCGAACGCTCGAGCGCTCTCGATGTTGCGGTTGCCCGCACAGGGGAACTGTCGAAGGGCGTCAAAGGGCAGAATGCTGCGGCGCTTCGCAATCAGATCGACGAAGACCTCGCCAATCTGGTGGCGGCTCTCGATGTCGCTCCTCGCGGTATTGCGGGCGACATTTCCACGGTCGCGCAACGGCTGCGCAATCTCTACGGTGCGCTCGAACTCGTCGACTGGGATACTGCTCGCTTCGTCAGTGACATCGGTTTGGGGCAGGCCGTCGAGACCTTGGGTTCTGTGAACACACGTCGCCACCTCGCGCGCATCACCGATTATTTGTTGAAGTCATGTGACGAAGGTGCCAACGAGGCACTGCCCCCACCTGACTCAGTGGTGCAATTGCCCCCAACTTCAACCTCGGTACCGGTCGTCGGTGATGATCCAATTCCGGCCGACCAGAACATGCTCACGGCGCACGTCGCGATGGGTTCGGCGATTGCTGAATCGGTTGGTGCCAAGGTCACCGTAGATGAAGCCGAATGTCTCGGTCGCGAGGCCGACGCCGTGGCATTGACCTCTGACCAAATTGTTGCCGGCGGATACGACGAGCTGTTTGCTTCGATATTCAGCAAGTGCGGCGTCACCGCGCCGGATCAACCAGGATCTTGACAGCGCTCGAGGGGTTGTCGGCCAATTCTGCAATCGCCTCGGGCAATTCGCTGAGTCCAACGGTCTTGTCGTGAAGCAGATCCACGTTCACCTTCCCGTCGGCCATGAGGTCCATCGTTTCGATGAAGTCATGATGGTTGTAGGCGAGTGAAGCAACGAAAGTGACCTCTTTGATGAGCCACGTGTGCGGAGAGATCGTCGCAGCCCCGGAGGCCAAGCCCACCAAATTGACGCGTCCTCCGCGACGAACAAAGTCAACGGCTGCTTGGATAGTGGGAGGTACACCGGCGCACTCGAACACGAGGTCGGCGCCTTTCGAGCCGAAGCGCTGGCGCGCTTCGTCGGGCGTGATGGCCTCGTCAGCACCGACTGCTAAAGCCTTGTCACGACGGAGTGCATTCGGTTCGATCGCGATGACGCGACCGGCTCCCGATGCCTTGGCAACCTGCAGTGTCAGGAGACCGATCGGCCCACATCCCTGAACGAGAACCACTTCTCCTGGACGCGGCAGAGTGCGCATCACGGCGTGGTACGCAACCGTTGCTGGTTCGACGATCGACGCCTGGTTCGCCGTGAGCGCCGGGTTCGTCTGAATCAGACGACGAGCGTCAACCGCGATGGCGGGTGCAAATGCACCGTGAGGGGGTGCCAGTGGGTCGCGACCGAGTGCGTTGAGAAACGCGTAAGTGCAAAAATTCGTGCGACCGGCGACGCAATCAGGGCACCGACCGCAGGCTGTCGAAACGCCGCACACAACCCTGTCGCCTTCCTTGACGTTGGTGACCGAATGTCCGACCTGGCTGACCGTCCCGGAGAATTCGTGACCACATATCGCGGGGTTGTAGGGATCACTCGACAGAAAGCCGTGCACATCTGTTCCGCAAATACCGCATGAGTCAACCTGTACGACCGCCTTGCCGGGTTCGGCAGTCGGATCGGAGAATTCGACGAACTCCATCCGTCGGAAACCCGTGATCAGTGCAGCTTTCATCAGCTCATCTCCTTTGCAGGACTATTTATGACGCGTTCGTGGGCAGGTTCTATGGCCCATTTCAATCCACGACGCAACAGTTCGTGGTATTCGTCGAGCTCCCATGACCCGCGATCGATCGTCGGCCACTTCATGCCGTGGAACGGCGCATGTTTCATGTCCCAGTGACTGCGGCAGTGACCGAGGGTCAAATAAAGAACGCATCCCTTTCCCAGCGCCCGTCGGTACATCACCAAGCGCGGGTCGTCATCGGACCATTCCGCAACGGCGAATCCCTGTGTCGTGCCCGTCCACCGAGTTTCCAAAAGAGGTTCGACCTCGGCCGTCATCTCACTGAGGTACAACTCGTCGTTCGCATGGAACGTTGGAATTCCGCGAACGAGCGGGTCGCTCTCTGCGCCGGGTGAGATCGACACGGGATACGGCTCGATCGCGGGATGTGAGAGGAACCTGCTGCCAAGCACTTCACTGAAGACCGGGAATGCGTTCGGTGTCTCGAAGTCGGGCCCGAACTGATCTGGCCCGTCGATGGCCGAGTTGGTGGCATGCAGCGCGAACAGGCGGCCACCGGCTTCGACCCATGACCTGATGGCATTTTGGGCAGCAATGGTGGGACGAACGTCGCAGGTGTAGGTGATCATGATGTCGGCATCGCCGAGCGCGACGAGATTTTCGTAGTCGCTCGACACCTGCGTACGAATGCGATCATCCGTGGCCAGCAACTGAAGAAGTTGAAGCCGCGCAAAATCGAAATCGTGCCACTTACCACCCACCACAAGGTGGGCGTTGATTCGACCGGACATCGTGTTCGAATTGCGTCAGAAGTTGATGCGCTTGGTGAAGCCACCATCGATCACGACGTTCGCGCCGGTGATCAAACTGGCCGCGGGAGAGGCCAGGAACGCGATGGTGTTCGCGACTTCAATCGGATCACCCAGACGCTTGATCGGCATCTTGTTCACGATCATGTTGTAGAAGTCAGCCATGTTCTGCTTGATGGTGTCCCAGTTGCCGCCGTCGAAGAAGACCGGGCCGGGGGAGACGATGTTCACGCGGATGCCCTTGGGTGCGAGCGTCTGCGAAATGTTCGACGCGTAGGCGACCATCGCTGCCTTCATCGGTCCGAAGCTGCCCGGTCCTGCGAATTCTTCCTGCGCTGCGATGGTTGAGAGGCAGACGATGGATCCACCACCACGAGCTTCCATGATGGGAGTCAGCACTTCGTTCGCACGAACGAGACCGAGCACGTCGAGGTTGAGGTTCTTGACCCACTGCTCTTCACCGCGACCCGATGCGCCTGACATGTTGTGCACGAGGATGTCGACTCCGCCGAGCTGTTCGGCAGCCTTCGAAAGCCACGCCTTGTAGGCGTCACCGTCGGCAGCATCGATGCCTTCGCCATACGCCTTGACACCGAGTGCGGCGATGCTTGCTACTGCCTCGCTGACGTCACCGCGCGCGCAGATCGCGACGTCGCAGCCTTCCTTGGCGAGCAGTTGCGCGGTAGCCAGGCCGAGTCCGCGCTTGCCACCGGTAACGATTGCTTTCTTGCCCTTGAGACCGAGATCCATGGATGCCCCCTTGAAATCGCACGTGGCGTCCGTGCCGCGTGTTCTGATGCCACCAGCATAGGGTGGGCGCATGAAGCCAAGTGAAGTCGCAATTGTGACGGGTGCAGGATCAGGTATCGGCAAAGCGACGGCGAAGTTGTTTGCCGACCGCGGATACGGGGTTGTTGTCGTCGATCTGACGTCTCAAAGTCTCGAATGGACCAAGTCCGAGAGCGACCCGTCGCGGTACGTCGCCATCGTCGGGAGCGTCACCGAGACATCGGTGAATCGAGCTGCCGTAGATGCCGCGATCGAACACTTCGGGCGTCTCGACGCTTCGATTTTGAATGCCGGGGTCACGGGAAGCAAACCGTGGAACGAAGAGGGCGCGATCGACGCCCTACGCCAGATTCTCGACATCAATGTCGTGGGTGTGGCGATCGGAATCGATGAAGCAGCTCGCGTAATGAAGGTGCAAGGACATGGAGTCATCCTGCCGACGTGTTCCACATCGGGCCTCCGCGGTGATCCCGGCAATTGGGCATACAACGCCTCGAAGGCAGCGGTCATCAACCTCGTTCGCGCGGCCGCCCTCGACCTCGGCCCCTTTGGCATCCGTGTGAACGGCGTTGCGCCTGGTCCGACCGAAACCGGCTTGACGGTACGGTTGAACGAGCTTCCCGAACTGAAGCAGGCGATGGTCAATCGCATCCCGCTGGGGAGATGGGGTCGGCCCGAAGACCTGGCCGAGGCGTTTTACTTTCTCGCGTCACCCGCGGCCGCGTTCATCACCGGAGACACGTTGTTCTGCGATGGTGGCATTTCTGCCAACGCCGGACACTTCGCGTTGCCAGAACGGCCTGCGCGCAACTGACACGCGCCGAGTGACGCTTGCTAGTTTTGCGACATGGCCGACAAGCTGATCACCAATTATGAAGACGTCACCGTTTACGGATTGGATCCCGACACCGAGGACCTGATGCACGAACAGCAAAAGGAACTCACGTTCTGCTGGACAACCAAAGACGGGTCACCGATGGCGTCGATCCTCAGTTACTTCCGCAAGGACGGCAAGTTTTGGATGACATCAGCCGCGCACCGTAAGCGCGTTCCAGCCATTCGACGCGACCCTCGCGTGGCGATTGTGATCACATCGACGGGCCAAGCGATGGGTGGCGGCCGAACCGTTACATACAAGGGAACAGCTCGAGTACTCGACGATCGAGCCACCAAAGATTGGTTCTACCAAGCACTTGCAGAGCGCCTGTACGCGGGCAATGACGCTCGCGTTGCGGAGTTCGCAAAGATGCTCGACTCTCCCGACCGCATCATCATCGAGGTGACTCCTGGCCTTCGCGTTGGTTACGACGGAGCAAAGATGGCTGCGGCGACAACACGCTCGCGCGAAGCCGGTGTGCTGAAGAATCTCTGAGGATCGTTTCGCAAGCGGCGTAGTCGCTTCGATCAATCCGCCAAACCCAGGGCCTTCAAGGCGACGTCCCGCGTGATCTTGTAATCGGCCTTGCCACTCGGACTTCTGTAGACGGTGTCGACGAACACAACGTGTTTCGGGCACTTGTACGCGGCCAGTGACTTTCGCATTTCCGAAACAAGTTCGTCGGCCGTGATGGACGAAGCGGTCTTGAGCGATACGACGGCCGTGACCGCGTTTCCGAATCGTTCGTCGGGAACTGCAACCACGGTGCAGTCCGCAACGCCGGGAACGGCCCGAGCAACGACTTCGACTTCCTCCGGGTAGACCTTCTCGCCGCCCGTGTTGATGCAGACAGAGCCCCGGCCGAGGAGATGCATCGTTCCATCGGCGTCGATGACCGCATAGTCGCCAGGCACGCTGTAGCGAACTCCGTTGATTTCTCGGAAGGTATTCGCTGATTTCGTCGGGTCTTTGTAGTACCCCGCAGGTATTGCGCCGGCGACGCCCAGCACTCCGACACGTCCGGAGCCGCGAGGGATGACTTCCCACGTCTCGTCGTCGAAGGCCACGACGTTGGGGGGAGCAATGAAGACTGCCGTATCGAGAGGCAGTTTGTCGGGAGGTGTGAGGTCGATGCCGAACGGACCACCCTCACT
Source organism: uncultured Bifidobacterium sp. (assembly GCA_964343885.1). GTDB lineage: Bacteria > Actinomycetota > Acidimicrobiia > Acidimicrobiales > Ilumatobacteraceae > F1-20-MAGs119. The sequence continues at coordinate 957 of CAYFLC010000013.1, read as the reverse complement.
CGCACCGAGCATGTCAATCATCGTCGCATTCGGCATGTAGCGACGTAGTCCGAGTTTCTGGTCCCCGGAAAGCGTTGCTCCGGAAGAGGTGATGCGAACGACGCAGTCGAGATTCGGGACCGACACGCCGGCCTTTTCGAGGTCTTCGAGATAACGATTGATCGGTTTCGCAAACGCGTCGCCAACCAGCGATATTTGATTGACCCGGTATCGGGCGCTGAGGTTGACGAGCTCCGCTGGATCGAATTTTCTCGACTTCAGCAGAACGACCTTTCCGCCGAGCACGAAACTTGACATGGCGAGAAACAGTGCGACGCCGTGCATCAACGGTGGTGCGCACAGATTCGTGGGGCTCTTGCCTTCTTCGTTCAAGAGTCGGGCCGTTGCCCCTACCTCTGCTTCGTTCGCTGGCATCGGCAACCCAAGTGCTTGATATCCCGACGAGGCCAATGCTCCGAACAGATCGACGTGCCGCCACATGACACCCTTCGGCATACCGGTCGTGCCTCCGGTGTAAAGGAAAAGGATGTCATCGCCCGAACGTTGGATGCGTGGCGCCGGAACTGCAGATGAAACTGCAGCGGCGTAATCGGATTGGCCTTCGGGCGTAGCGAACGCGGAACCGATGTCGTTGACGCAAATCAAGTGTTTCAAGCTGGGGACGAGATCGACGATGTCCTCAACACGATCGGCAAGCGACGCGTGGTACAGCAGCACCTCGGACTCTGAGTTATTCAGGATGTAGGCGATTTCGTTGCGCAGATACCGATAGTTCACGTTGACGGGTGTCGCGCGCAGTTTGAAGCATGCGTACACACTTTCGAGGTAGGCGGCGTCGTTGAAGAGCAACTGAGCAACGCGAGACCCGTGTGTGATGCCGTGGTTCGCAAAAACCGACGCTAATCGGGCGGCCCGGTCATCGAGGTCTTTCCAGAGGATTTCGTCGTCGCCGAGAAC
>CAYFLC010000012.1:0-19844 GCA_964343885.1 uncultured Bifidobacterium sp. | reverse complement strand
GCAGCACAAGTTCCCCACGTTCCACGGCGACACGATTCACGCCGAGACACGCGTGCTCGATGTCAGCGAGTCGAAGTCAAAACCCGACCGCGGCATCGTCACGGTCGAGACCAAGGGCTTCAACCAGGACGGCAAGGAAGTGTGTTATTTCCGCCGCCGCGTCATGGTCTGGAAGAAAGCAAACGCTCCTGAGCGCAAGCGTCCGTACGACACCAACGCTGCTTGGGAAGCCTGAGCCGAATCACCGACGACCTGCTGACGTGGGGTCTCCCGCGCCTGCGTGATTTTCCGTGGCGCAGAACGCGCGACCCTTGGCACGTCCTCGTGTCGGAGATCATGCTGCAGCAAACGAACGTGGGACGTGTTCACGGGCGCTTCGAACGTTTCGTCGCTCTCGCGCCCACTCCCGCAGCATGCGCCGTACGTCCGCTCGCAGACCTGCTCGTCGAATGGCAGGGAATGGGTTATCCCCGTCGTTGCCGCAACATCCAGGAAGCGGCAAAGGTGATCGTCGACCGCCACGGCGGCGAGGTGCCCCGTGATCTCGACGCGCTGATGGCACTTCCGGGCATCGGCCCGTACACCGCCCGCGCCGTTCTGGCATTTGCTTTCGGTGACGACGCCGCGGTGGTCGACACGAACGTCGCACGTGTCATCTCGCGCGTCGAGGGTCGTGCATTGAAGCCGCGCGAGACGCAAATGCTCGCCGACGAGATCTTGGCCTCGGGTTTGGCACGAGACTGGAACCAGGTGATCATGGATTTCGGTGCGACGCTGTGCGTCGCGCGATCACCTCATTGTCACGAGTGCCCCATCGCGACGAAGTGCCGGTGGAATGGCCGCGGTGAAGACCCGGCACGGACGACGGCATTCACGAGTCGCCCGCAGGGACGGTTCGAGGGATCCGATCGCCAGGCGCGGGGCAAGTTGATGAAGGCGCTCACGGCCGGCGGTGTTGTCATCGGGGCATTGGCCACGGTGATGGAAATCGATGATCCGTCAAGGGCGCAGCAACTCGCGCGGTCGCTCGTGGACGACGGGCTGATCGAAGAATCCGAAGGTTTCTACCGGCTCAGTTCGTAGAGCAGATAGCGGCGAGAATTTCGGGGAACGCCGCGTCGGCGAGCGCGACCATCTCGGCATCGGTTCGATCTTGAATCGGGTGACCGACGAAGACGCGTGCAACATCGGGGAATCCGATCGCCTCGGACTGCGAGATGGCTGCCGTCACGAACTCAGTCGACGCGACGAACATCGACGGCACACCACGGAGTTCCAGATCTGCGATGTCGTGCACACTGCACGACGTGCAGCTGCCTCAATCGGCGAGAGCTTCAATCACGAGATTGCACTGTGATGCGATCTCGTGGCGCAGGTCGGCCGGTGCCGGCTTCGTGAACGTCGGCTTTGCGTAGCGCAGCACGCGTGCGCCGCGCTGGGTGAGAAGTTCTTCGATGCGGTTCAGGAACACATCGCCACGCGGCTTGCGGATGTCGAGAAGTCCGACCGTCAACCCATCAATCGAAGTTGGCCGAGCGAGCCGCTCGCGACGTGCGGGGCGCGATTCGCTGGTGGGATCGAGAACGGTAAGCCGCGCCGTGGTCATGGCTCCATTCTTTCACGGATGAACGGTCCGGGTGACTGGCTGGCTGCCCATTTCTCCGTTGGCCCACCCCGCGATGATCGACGAGAAGAGTCCCGCTCCGCCACCGGCATGTGCCAAGAGGATCCCGCCCGGGCGGAACTTCGGCACAACACGGTCGCGGAAGCGATCGGGCAGACCTTCGGCCATACCGTCGACGCCACGCAGGATCGTGTTCGAGTCGATCTGCAGTCGTTCGTACAGTTCGGCGAGAATGCGATCGCGACCCCAGCCGGCCTCGGCATAGATACGGGAGTGGTCGGGGCTGACAACCAACAGCACGTCAAAGGTCATCACCGACTTCGGGTGCATGACCGTGCGCAGGCACGCCGCGAACGAATTGGTCAGTTCATCGGCTGTTCGTGCGAGTTGATCGACCGCGCAACGTGGGCCCTCGCCCGCGAACACGGTGACAGCGTCGGTGCCGGGCGCAATGCCGCGCTCGGCTGCAAGCGTGCCGAATGGCGAACCGTCTTCGTCTTCCGCGAAGCAGAAGCTCAACTTTCCCGGATTGCCGTGCGTGGCACGGTCGACCTCGCCGGGGCGGCCGCCTCCGACGTTGCGAATCGTTAGTTGCACCGCTCGACCAATGGTCATGTTGGCGCGATTGCCCTGGCCGAACGCATTGATGCCGCTGTTCATGCCGATGCGCTTGGTGCCCGGCCCGTTGCACACGATCACGGGTCCGACGGGCATCGTGGTTGCGAGAACGCCGTGCATGTTGAACTTGTCGTTGCAGACCGCCTCGAGCGCGGCGATAACCCATGGCATGTACTCGGGTTTGCACCCTGCCATCACCGCGTTGATCGCGATCTTCTCGACGGTCAACGGCACAAGATCGGGCGGCGCAATTGCGACGATGTCGTCGGGTGCACGTGTGGTGCCGGCGAGCATGCGCAGCACACGTTCGGGAGTCGGTGGAATGACGGGCAGGCCGTCGGTCCAGCCACGGTTGAACATTGACTCGAATTCGTCTTCGGCCGAAGCCATTTCAACTTGTCGCGCGGTGAGCACCGAACCGGTGAATCGAGCGCGCAGTTTGTCGACGAGGTCGGGGTCGACACTGAGTGAACCGCAGCCGGGACGCATCACCGGAAGACCGTCACCCAGTGTCGCGATTCCCGTGATCGTTCGCCACTCGTCGCGGCTCCATCCGAAGGTGCGCGAAGTCTCGACACCGTTCTCGATACGAATCAGCGTCGGTACCGTTTCTATGTCGTTGTGCCACGACACCGCAAGGTCGGCATCGTGCACATGTGGAACCGAAGCTGGGAAGGCCGGATCATCCTGGGTGTAGACGGTGAGTGGACCGTGTGCAGCGATCGCGGCAAGAACGGGTTCGACCATCACGCACGTGGCGCATTCGTGTTTCACGATCGCGATCAGTCCATCGGGTAGCACCGGCTTCGTCATGCCAGCCACCCAATCACATGTTCCGCCACGACGCCGGGTTGTTCGATCTGCAGGAAGTGCCCTGCATCGGAAACGAACCTGACCTCGACGTTCGGGGGAGTGGATGCGGCAGCGAACTCGGCAACCTCGCGGCCGATGCAGCCGTCGTTCTCGCCGTGCAGATAGAGAAGAGGTTGGGTCGGCACTTCCGCACCCATGCGCGCCTGCAGTTCGTCGAGATCGGGGTCGCGCTTTCCCGCACCGAGCGTTGCCCGGTAGTACCCCAGGGCGGCTGCGAGGTTCTCGGGTGAGCGCAATGCATCTTTCGTGGCGCGCAATGAATCGGCACCGTCGAAGCCGGGTGACCAGTCGTTCCACAGCATGTCGATGTACGCCAGATCGTTCGCGCCGACCACGAGATCGGCCAATGGGTGCTGAAAGAAGAACATGTACCAACTGCGCTTCAACTGCGTGAGGTTCGTCACGAACGCCGCGCCCATCGCACCGCCGGGTGGAACCGCCATTCCCACAACCTTGCGCCAGCGGTCGGGGGCGAGCAGTGCGGCTCCGTACGTTGCGGGTGCACCCCAGTCATGGCCGACGATGACGGCGTCGCTTCCGGCCCCGAGTGCTTCGTGAAGGGCGACGGCATCGGTCGCCAGGGCCGCGGTTTGGAAGCAACCATCTGCGGGAATCGACGTGGGCGCATAGCCACGCATGTACGGCGCTACGGCCCGATAGCCGGCGTCGGCCAACTTCGACATGAGGGGAAGCCATGTCCTGGCACTGTCGGGGAATCCGTGCAGACAAAGCGCCAGTGGCCCGTCGCCCATCGAGAGACAATGGAAGTCGACTCCTCGTGCGTTGACGGTGAGTTGTTGCGGTGACGGTGAACCCATGTCGGCAAGTTACTCGTTGCGACGAACGTCACTGGCCGCCCCCATTTACATTCCCGACTGCCGGGGCGTACCTTTCCAACCCTATGGGGAACGCAGTGGGGGATGCTTCGTCGACGGCCAATCGCGGCCGCGCGTTCAGCGTGACTTTCCACGGCGTGCGCGGATCCACTCCGTGCCACGGCAACGACATCATCCGCTACGGCGGTAACACCTCGTGCGTCTCGGTGCTCTCGCCCGGTTCGCGTCCGATTCTCTTCGATCTCGGAACAGGGCTTCGTTATTTCGGTCGAGAATGTTTGACGCGTGACACGAAGTTCGTCGGTACTTGTCTTCTCACGCACTCGCACTTCGATCACACGCAGGGTCTTCCGTTCTTCGCGCCGTTGCTGAATCCCGACACGCGACTCACCGTTCACGGGCCGCGTCAGGAAGACGGGATGACGTTGAAGGCGATGTACGACAAGCTCGTCAGTCCGCCGCTGTTTCCCGTGGGCCTCGACAGGATTCCCGGCACGATCGATTTCGTCGACACCGAACCCGGCGAGTTCATGATCGATCGCGTGAACGTCCGCGCGCGGTCGATTCCGCACGTCGGGCCCACGTTCGGGTACCGCCTCGACTTCGACGGTCGTTCAATCGCGTATTTGCCCGATCATCAGCAGCCGAAGGACGGATCCCACGGCATCACCGACACCGCGCGTGAATTGGTCGACGGTGTCGACTTGTTGATCCATGATTCGCAGTACACCCCCGAAGAATTCGAGCGGAAGGCTGATTGGGGCCACTGCACCGCCGAATACGCAGTGTGGGTTGCCACCACGCACGGAGTAAAGAACCTCGCGCTGTTCCACCACGATCCGTCGCGTTCCGACGACGCACTCGATGCTCGCTTGAGCTGTCTACGCAGTGTCGGTGCGTCATCGGGTTGCCACGTGTTCGCAGCGCATGAAGGCCAGACGGTTCTCCTCTGACCCATACAGGTGGGCGGAAGGTTCTCGTCTAGTTTGTGCGCGTGAGCGGTTTCGATTCCCAGCGTTTTCGTCAGGTTCTCGGCCAGGTTCCGACCAGCGTCGTCGTAGTGACCGGTTTCGATTCGAATGGGACACCACTGGGTATCACGATCGGTTCGTTCGTGTCGGTCTCGCTCGAACCACCGTTGGTGGGGTTTCTGCCCGGCACTTCGTCGCGCACGTGGGCCGCGATCGCCGAAACGGGAAAGTTCGCCATCAACGTGTTGGCCGCCGATCAGGCCGAACTCTGCTGGCGATTCGCGAAGGAGTCTGACGACCGTTTCGCCGGTGTTGATTGGGCCCCGTCGTCGAACGGCTGTCCGGCACTCGCGGGCGCCATCGTGGCGATCGACTGTGATCTCGAATCGAATGGCATCCACGGCGACCATCACTTCGCGGTGGGTCGTGTCACGAACCTCGACGCGCTGCGCGATGCAAGTGCGATGGCGTTCTACCGCGGCAAAGTCGTCGCGGTGACTCCGGTCGAATGAAGTCGTTCTACGATTTCTGCGTTCTCGCGCTCGGCGTCGTATTCGAATGGTCGGGTGCGATGAAGTTGATCAGCGGCGGCAAGTGGCAAGTCGATGGAACTCCCTTCGCGACCGGCAACGGCCGGATCGACGCCGCCGTACGTCGCTGGCTGCCGTTGACCGAGCTGGTGGTCGGCACGTTGCTTGTCGTTCGTGTCGCCACCCTCGCAATGGGCGTCGTTGCGCTGGCGATGTTGATCGCCTTCACCACGGCCTTGATTCGCGTGTTGCGGTCGGGCCAGCGCCCTCCGTGCCTTTGCTTTGGTTCGTCGCGGCCGCGGCCGATCTCGTGGAAAACGCTTGCTCGTAACTGTGTGCTGATCGCACTTGCCGTCACGACAATTGTCGGAGCATGAACACGAGGTTGTGCGCTTCGTCGCGCCAGTGTTCATAGCGGCCCGAGGGCCCGCCGTGACCGGCCCCCATTTCGCAACGGAAGTAAACGGTCGGGGGAGTCGGCAGTGAGCGCAGCTTGGCAACCCACTTGGCAGGTTCGTGATAGCTGACGCGCGGATCGTTCAAACCGGCGGTCACGTAGATCGGCGGATAATCACGAACGGCAACGTTGTCGTAGGGCGAGTACGACTCCATGTAGCTGGCGAACGGCTCGCGGCGTGGGTCGCCCCATTCCTCCCATTCGGTGACGGTGAGGGGAAGCGATGGGTCGCTCATCGTGTTCACCACGTCGACGAATGGCACGGCGGCGACCGCCGCTCCGAACGCTTCGGGAGCGATGTTCAGACACGCGCCTACCAGTAGTCCGCCCGCACTGCCGCCCAAGACAGCGACGCCCCTTCGTCGGGCGTACCCGGCGGACTCGAGGTGGCGTGCGCACGCGATCGTGTCGGTGAAGGTGTTGCGTTTGTTCAGCAGCTGACCGTCGAGCCACCAACGGCGGCCGAGTTCACCGCCCCCACGCGGATGCGCGATCGCCCAAACCCAGCCGCGGTCGAGCATCGAAAAGCGCGTCACCGAGAACCGGGGTGCGATCGAGAACTCGTAACTGCCGTATGCGTAGAGAACGGCAGATACGGTTCCGTTCACCGGCGTGTCGCATCGCCGCACGATGTCGAGGGGTACCTTCGTGCCGTCATCCGCGATCGCCCACTCGCGGGTCGCCACGTAGTCGGACAAGTCGACGTTCGGCGTCTCGACGCGCTTCAACACGGTGATCGCAGCATTGTCGAGGCTGTAGTCGGCAACGGTGGGAGGAGTCAGCATCGCTTGATAGGCGATACGCAGCGTCGACGTGCTCCATTCGGGGTTCGCGTCGAGCTCGATGTCGTGGGGCTCGTCGAGAACGCTGATCACCGATTCCGCGCCGTCGCGTCGGACGATACGGACGCGCGGCTGGGCCATGCTCCATTCCTGAACGACGAGGAAATTGGCGAAAGCGTCGACATCGACGATGCGACGGCCGGGCTCGTGGGCGATCAGTTCGCTCCAAACAGTCGGCGCATCGTGCGGTGCGGTCATCACGCGGAAGTCCTCGGCGTCGAGGTTCGTAAGGATGACGATGCGGTCGCCCCAGTCGTCGATGCTGTACTCGACCCCGTCGACGCGCGGCCGAACAACGGCGGGCTCAGCAAGTGGTTGATCCGCCGGAATGAGATGACACTCGCCAGTCGTGCGCGAACCCGATTCGATGACGATGAAGTTCGCGGACCGGGCGGTTCCGACACCGACGAAGAACCTCTCGTCGTTGTCGACCCACACCTCGACGTCGTCGGTTTGGGGAGTTCCGATTCTGTGGCGCATCACTCGGTACGGCCGCATCGCCTCGTCGTTCAACACGTAGAAGAGGTGCGAAGCATCGGCGCTGAACGCAACTCCAGCGTAAGAAGTTCCCTCGATGCGGTCGGGAAGATCGATGCCGGTCTCGAGATCGCGAATGAGCAGCGTGTACTGCTCGCTGCCATCGGTATCACGTGACCACGCGAGATAGCGGTGCGACTTGTCGAGGTCGAACACGCCGACTGCGAAGTATTCGTGTTCGCCCGCTTCGACGTTCTCGTCGAGCAATACGGTTCCGTCGGCCGTGTCACGCGACTGGCCGCGGCAGTGGATCGGGTAGGCGAGACCCTCGACGGTTCGCGACACGTACCACCAACCGTTGTGGAACACCGGAACCGATTCATCGGTTTCGAGGACGCGGGACTTGATCTCTTGGAAGATCGTCTCGATCGACGGCTCTCCCTTGGCGAACCAGGCGTCGGCATAGGTGTTCTCGGCCGTGAGATAGGGGATCGTTTCGGGGTCGTTGCGGTCGCGCAACCAGGCCCACGGGTCGGTCACGTCGCCGGTGGGTCGGTGCCACACATGTTGCCGTTGAGTTGCGATGGGTGGCACGTCGTTCGTCACAGCGACAGGGTACGACGACCCGTTGCTTCCGCGGGTAGTTTTCCGCCATGCACGTGTGGATCGACCAAGACCTGTGCACCGGCGACGGTTTGTGTGTCGATCACTGTCCCGACGTTTTCGTGCAGTTGGAAGACGGAATCGCTTACGTAGCGCAAGAGGGTTCGCCATTGAACGATCCGGGCGGTGCACGAAGCCTCGCCCACGTTCCGCTGCGGCATCATCTCGCTGCCATCGAGGCGGCCGATGTGTGCCCCGGTGAGTGCATCTTCATCGAGATGGATCTCGGCGAGAATCGCGACTCGATTGAACAGCGCGTCGCCGTATGAAACCGTTGCGCTGGCTCGTCGTCGCTGCCGGCGCAACGTTGATCATCACGTGTCCAACCTCGGTGTCGGCCGCGGACCCGCTGAGTGGGCTGACCGTCAAGGCCGAACGCCCTGCCGGATTCAGGACCGCAATGTTCGGCGAGAAGAAGGCGAATGTGAAGTCCCCACCCATTGTTCCGCTTCGCGAAGCGTGGGAGTCGGGCGCTTATGCATGGAGCGCGACGCGCCGCAACAAATTCATGAACGATGCGGCCGTGCGCGCTTCGACCAAGGGCCTGAACAGTGCCGCCGACATGCAAAGGGGCGACGGCGACCCTTCGGATTGGTTGCCCGCCGGTGACTCGCGGTGCAACTACGTGGCGAGATGGATCGCCGTGAAGGCTGCGTGGGGATTGTCGGTCGACCCGGCCGAGGCGTATCGCCTACGTGTCGTCGTTGCGCAGTGTGCGATAGCTGCGCCGACGGAGTCGACGGCTACTCCGTCGACATCCAGCCTGTTGTCCACGACCACCACGGTCAAACCGGTGACGAGTTCGACAACGACCGTGGCCGGATCGTCACCCAACGGGGCCACGACCTTGTTGTCGTCGATCCGCATCGGCCCGGAATACACGGCGGGCTACGACCGCGAACTCTTCCCACACTGGAAAGACCTCGACGGCGACGGATGCGACGCGCGGGAGAACGTTCTCATCCGTGACAGCCTCGTGAAGGCGACGGTTGGCTCGGGCTGCAAAGTGATCGCCGGTAAGTGGGTGTCTCCGTACGACGGCGCAACCTGGACCAATCCGACCGACATTGATATCGACCATGTCGTTGCGTTGAACGAGGCGTGGCAGTCGGGTGCGTATGCATGGACGACGCAACAACGCACGCTCTACGCAAACGACCTCACCGATTCGCGCACGTTGATGGCCGTCACCGATTCGGTGAACCAGGCGAAGTCCGACAAAGACCCGTCCGAGTGGTTGCCGCCCCTCGCGTCATATCGCTGCACATATCTGTCGAACTGGGTCGCGGTGAAAGTGCGCTGGTCGCTGCGCATGGACCAAGTCGAGTACGACGCGGTAAAAGCTGGTCTCGCCGGCTGTGCCACGACCTCATCCGTGGTGACGGCTCCGAACGCAGCCGTCCCGCCGGTCGCGACGTCACAAACCACGACTCAGTCGACGACCCAGGCCACCGCCGCTCAAGTGACCTCGTACGTGACGCCGGGGGCGTTCTGTTCGCCCTACGGCGCCACCGGCCAGTCGTCGAATGGGGTCAGCTACACCTGCAAACCGTCCGACACCGAGGCGCGAAACAGGTGGCGTCGCTAGCCCCTGCCGATAACCTCACAGACCTATGTCGAAGAAGACCAAGAAGCGCAAGGCCCGTCTCCGCCGTTCGAAGGCCAACCACGGCAAGCGCCCGAACATGGGCCGCGGCTAGTCCGCGCCGTTCCAAGAGTTCTTTCATGACATCCATCGCCGCGTTGGTGGTGGGTGGGTCTCCCGAACCGTGGGAGGCAATGGGGTTCGCGAAGCTCTCATCCGAGGGGTCGCGGGCCCTTTTTTCATTGGTCGATGTCGAACTGGTCGTTGATTCGGCGATCGAGCCCGGAACGATGGATTGGGTTCTTGCAGACGAACCGTTCAGCGGTCCGGCCGGAACCATCGGTTGCCTCGGTGTCGACCATGTGGTGCTGCGCACGAACAACCTCGATGAAACCTGTGACGAGGTGACCCGTCTCACCGGTGCGCAACGCAAGCGGGTGCGCGATGCGGGGAACGGGGTGATGCAGGGTTTCCACCGAGTCGGCAGCGTGATTGTCGAAGTGGTGGCCGGCGGCGCGCCGATCGAGAAACCTGCGCTGTGGGGGTTCGTCGTGAACGTGGTTGACCTCGATGCGGTGTGCAATCACGTCGGCCCCGACGTGGTCGGTCAACCGAAGAACGCGGTGCAACCCGGTCGTCGTATCGCTACCGCAAGGGCAACCGCGGGTCTGGGGATTCCGTTCGCGTTGATGGATACCGCGAACAAGTAACGACTCAGAAACCGTCGGGATCGTCGGATTCGCCGTTCAGGTAGGCGGTGCCGACATCGCAGGTTGCCGCAATCGGGCACCAACGGCATGGCGCACCGGGCGTGCGAGTGGGTGTGCGCTTCTGGCGGTCGAGTTCGTCGATCAACTGCGCACCTTCGACCAAGCGACGCACCGCCGCGCGCAATGTGCCGACATTGACGTCTTCGGTGTCGATGCGCTGTGAATCAAGAGAGAAGGTTGCAGTGAGTCGTGGTGTCTGTCGTGACTTCACCGTTTCGACGAGCGAATAAAAACGCAGGTCTTCGCGATGGCCGGCGGTGATGCGGCCGGTCTTCAGGTCGATGATGACCTTGCTGCCCGGTTGGCCGATGGTGAGGTCGGAACGTGTCGACAGCACGACGGCTCCGCCGAACAGATTGACCTTCGCCGACGATTCGACGACGGGTCGCCACGAGGTCTTCAACGGAGGAAACGAGTCTTCGTACTTGGTGACAAGGTCGACGACGGCGGAACGCAGTTCGGCCTGTTCGGCGGGGGACAGCGAGGCAATGAAGTCGGATGCGGTGCCGCGCTCGGATTCGACGATGCGGTCGAGTGCATCGTCGACGAGTTCGCCGGGGCTGCGCGGTGTGCGCACGTTGATCATCAACTCGATTGCTTTGTGAGCGACGGTTCCGCGCACCGACGGGACGGACCAAGCGAATGTGTCGCGTGATGCAACGTGGTGCGCCTCGCAGGCGTGAACGCTGCCGAGTTTGTGCTTCGTCACGAACAATGCATTGTCGGGCGTGTAGAAACCGGACAACGGCTCGAGCGCGTCGGTGAGATGCGCCTCGATTTCCTCGGCAAGTTCGGGCGGGGAAGGGCAGAAGTCGGGCTTCTTCGCCAGCGCATCGAGCACCATCTGCTGGATGGGGTTCAAGACGTCGTCGGCCACGTCACGACACTAGAAGTGGCGTGTCACACCCCGCTGTCACCATGTCGCCATGCACGAGACGAGCGGAGCCAACTTTGTCAACGCCGCCAATCTCCTCGGCGCCGTTGCGGTGCGTTTTGGTCTCATCGCCCCAGGTTTCCGCACCCCGCCGCGCATCGTCGGTGTTCAGCGCACCGTTCGGCGCCGCCCCGGCGGGGGCCTGGTGGCCGTGGCGGTCAAGGGCCGCCCCATGGCTGCCGTTCTTGCCGACATGATCGAAGGCGTCATCGTGGTCAACGGCCTACAGCCGCCCGAGTCCGACACCGTGCGCGCCGCGCTGTGGTCCGAGGTCGCGTCTCTTCTCGTCTCCGAAACCTCAACGCAGGTTCGCCGCGTAGCCTGACGCCGTTGCCCGGGTGGCGGAATTGGCAGACGCGGGGGGCTTAAACCCCCCTGGCCCGAAAGGGCCGTGTGGGTTCGAGCCCCACCCCGGGCACTTCTATCTCTCGGCCGGCTTTCGTGGCCACAGCACCACGATCGCGATGAAGGCAACGATGCCCATCGCGAAGAGGAACCCGTAGGCGCGACGGAACGGGGCGACGGGGTCGTCGCCCCCGCCACTCATCGTCGCAACAACTGCCGCAACGCCGATGGCACCCGAAAGGAATCGGCCCGTGTTGAAGGTGGCGTTGCCGGTGGGGAAGTCGGCGGGCTTCAGGTCGACCAAGGCCGCGGCGTTCAGGAACGAGAAGAGAAGCCCCATCCCGAGGCCCGTCATGATGAGGCCCGGGAACATGCGACCCCAATAGTTCGGGGTTGCGCTGGTCGTGAAGGCGAACCAAGTGGTTGCGGCAAGCAACGAAACCGCGCCTGTGGTGAGGAGCTTGCGGTAACCGAAGCGCTCGACGAGGCGCGACGACAGAATCGCACCGCCACCGCCCAACACAGGTGTTGGCGACATCGCGAGGCCGATGCCCCAGGCATCGTACTTCCACAGTCCGCCGAGGACGAGCGGCCACAACAGCCAGACGGCCATACCGACCATCGACACCGCGACGTTGGCGATGTTGGCAACCCTGAACGTGGGGATGCTGAACAACTTGACGGGAAGGAACGGCCGCGGGTGGGAAGTCGAGCGCACGATGAGGACCGGTATCAGCACAACGGCGATCACGAACGCACCGATCGTCTTCCAGTTCGTCCAACCCCACGTGTTGCCTTCGACCAACCCGAGTGCCGTTAGCGCCGTGGCGAAAGTGCCCGCGATCATGCCGATGATGTCGGGGAGTGCAACGTCGGCTGCGCCGGCTGCGGCATTCAGTTGTCCGCCGGCGCGCAACATGAGCGATAGGCCGAGCGTGATCAACATCAGGCCGAGCGGCACGACGAAGATGAGTCGCCACTGACCACCGGTGATGAGCGCACTGCTGATGATGGGTGCGGTGGTCGAACCGATGGGGAATGCGCCGGTCCACACACCCATTGCGAATGCGCGTCGACTGTCGGGCCACCCGACCAGTGCCACGGCCACCGACGCGGGTACGACGAATGCACCACCGACGCCTTGAAGTGCCCGACCTGCAACGAGGATTGCGACGTTCGGTGCGAACACGCAAACAATCGATGCACTGGCAAAGATGACGGCACCGACCTGGAAGGCTCGCAATGTTCCGAAACGAGCCGCGGCAACGCCACCGAGCATGGTCAGGGCCGCGATGACGATCGAATACCCCGACAGGGCCCACGAAAGCGAGGAGAGGCTCGCATTGAAGTCTTTCTTGATGAGGGGAACCGCGAGGTTCGTGCCCGTCACCGCGAACGGCAATGCCATCATTCCCAACATCGACGTCGCAAGGCCGATCAGGGCAATGCGCGGCAACGGTTCAATTTGTTTGTCCCCCGACACGTGTCGAGTCTGGCAGGTCGTGCCGATCGGAATCGGGTTAGACCGTTTCAGGTCGTTAATTGCGAGCGCAAGTAACTGCCGTTAGGGTGCACCGCCATGTACGCACTCAGCAAAGACGCCCAGGAACTTCTCTTCAGCCAGGCCCGCACGGCCAACACGTTTTCACCCGAACCGGTGACCGACGATCAGGTGAAGGCGCTGTACGAGCTGGCGAAGTGGGGCCCGACGAGCATGAACACTCAGCCGATGCGCCTTGTGCTCGCCCGCAGTGCTGAGGCGAAGGGGAAGGTCATCAACAACCTGTTCGACGGCAACAAGCCGAAGGCCACAATGGCTCCGCTGGTTGCGGTGATTGCTGCCGATCTCGACTTCCACGAGACATTGCCCGAAGTGTTCCCGATCTTCCCTGGTGCGAAGGATCTTTTCGCCGACGAGGCGTACCGCACGCAGTTCGCCATCTCGCAGGCGTGGCTGCAGGCCGGCTATTTCATTCTCGGTGTGCGTTCGCTCGGCCTTGCCGCCGGTCCAATGCTCGGCGGCAACATGGCGGGAATCGATGCCGACTTGTTGGCAGGCACGCGCTTGCGCGCGCTCATGGTGATGAACATCGGCAAGCCGGGCGAAAACCCGTGGTTCGAGCGTTTGCCGCGCCTCGATTACCAGCGCGCCGTCACAACGCTCTGAATCAGAAGAGGTATTTCGCCAGGGCGGAGAAGCTTGATTCGGTGAAGGGGCTCACTTCGACGCGGTCGACGCCCGCGTCGGCCAACTTCATCATCGACTCGGCAACTTTTCCCGGCGCGCCGTAGAAGCCGCCGAGGAAGGAATCGCCGAGCAATGCTTCGACGCCTTTTGCCCGCTCGTCGTCACCGGCTGCGCAGAGGATGAACACGCTCAACGGAACGGTCGGGTTCACGTCACGGATCTGTTTGACGAGGTCGTGCAGGTGTGATTCGGGAACCGTCGCCATTGCGGGCAGGTTCACCGCGCCGTCACGCGTGATGTTCGAGATGAGTTTTACTTCCACGCGGTCGGCAATCGGGGCGATGTTCTTGATCGTTCGCGGTCCGCCGAGCGAGCAGACGAGTGGCGGAGCACCAACCGCGGGAATCGGCCCGAGTCGCGGCACGTCGATGTTGTAGTGCTTGCCCGCGAACTTGCATGCGCCGGTATCGAAGAACTGGCGAACGATCTTCGCGGCTTCGATGAATCGTTCGGCACGGACCGCGGGCTCGGGATAGTCGATGTCGGCGCCGAGCGCCTCAGCCTTTTCCCAGCCCGCACCGAGCCCGGCTTCGAAGCGGCCGTTCGAGACCCGCTGCAACTGCAGCGAGGCCTGCGCGAACTCGACCGGCGACCGAAAGAGGTTGTTGGCGAACGACGTCGTGAGCTTCGCTGTGGTCGTGGCCGCAGCCATGGCGGTGAGGGTGACCCACACGTGGGGATATGTCTTGTTGGGGCTGAAGAAGTGGTCGGCGCAGCCGAGCACCTGCCATCCTTCGCCCTCGCGCACCTGTGCCCACTCGACGGGGTCGACGTCGGCATCCATTAAGTTCGCGATGAATTCCATCGGCTCACCCTATTCTTTTCGGGTGCACCCGTTTCTTGTCGCAGCGACCGAATCGCTCGATGCGATGGTCGGCCAGATCGGTGCGCTGGTGTCGATTGAATCACCGTCGCGCGACGTCGACCGAATGACCGCAAGTGCAAAGGCGTTAGCCGAACTCATCGCCTCTGAAACGGGACTCACGGTTGAGCTTGTCGATTCGGCCGTCGGTCCACACGTGGTCGTGCGGGCAACGTCGCGTCCCGCGGTGTTGTTCCTCGGTCATCACGACACGGTGCACCCGGCGGGAACGTTGGCACAGCGACCATTCACGAATGCGAACGGCGAGTTACGCGGTCCTGGTGTGTTCGACATGAAGGCGGGCATCGTGCAGGCGGTTGCTGCCGTGCGGATTCTGAAACAGTCCGGCGCCGACATCTCGGGTGTGTCGATGTTGTTCACCGCCGACGAAGAAATCGGATCAAAGACCAGCCGCGCGCTGATCGAAGAACTTGCCGGTGCGGCCGACGCGGTGCTCGTGCTCGAGCCCAGCGCCGACGGTGGTGCGTTGAAAACCGCGCGCAAGGGAACCGGCACGTTCGAGGTGACCATCGAGGGTCGCGCGTCGCACGCGGGCCTCGAACCCGAGAAGGGCATCAACGCACTGGTTGAACTCGCGCATCAGGTGCAGCGCATCAACGAATTCGGCAATCCGGTGCTGGGTACCACCGTCACACCGACGGTTGCCAACGCGGGCACCACCGACAACACGGTTCCCGACCGTGCAGTGATCCTCGTCGACGCCCGCGTCGTGGTGCCCGACGAAAAGGTGCGCGTCGAGGGATTGATGAACTCGCTGAGTCCCGCGGTCGACGGGGCGACGATCACGGTGTCGGGCAGCCTGCACCGCCCGCCGATGCACGAGTCGATGTCGACGGAGCTTTTCGCGTTGGCATGTGACGTCGCCCGCGAGATCGACGGAACTTCACTCGACGGTGTTGCCGTTGGCGGAGGTTCCGACGGCAACTTCACGGCCGCGATCGGCGTGAAGACACTCGACGGTCTCGGGGCGGTTGGTGGCGGAGCACACGGCGTGGACGAGCACGTGATCGTCGATTCGATTCCGTTCCGCACGGCGCTACTGGCCGGAATTGCATCGCGCCTGTTGGCGCGCTGACTATTCGCCGTCGCCGAGCGCGAGCAGACCGCCGGCGCCGAGCGTGCCCGTCTTGCGGTACACGTCGAGCTTCTCGCGACTGTCGTCGATGTCGAGGTTGCGCATGGTCAACTGGCCGATGCGGTCGAGCGGCCCGAACGCTGCGTCTTCGACGCGCTCCATGCTGAGGCGTTCGGGCGCATAGGTGAGGTGCGGACCCGACGTGTTGACGATTGTGTAGTCGTCGCCGCGGCGCAGGCGAACGGTGACCATGCCGGTGACGGCGCTTCCGACCCAACGCATTAACGGCTCGCGAAGCATCAGTGCCTGCGGGTCGAACCAGCGTCCTTCGTAGAGGAGGCGACCCAGGCGACGGCCCATCGTGCGGTAGTTCTCGATGGTGTTCTCGTTGTGGATTCCGCTGACAAGTCGCTCGTAGGCGATGTGCAGAAGGGCAAGTGCCGGTGCTTCGTAAATGCCGCGACTCTTGGCCTCGATGATGCGGTTCTCGATCTGGTCGGACATGCCGAGGCCGTGACGACCGCCGATGGCGTTGGCTTCGTTGACGAGGTCGACCTGCGACGCGAACTGCTTGCCGTTGATGGCGACGGGCCACCCTTCGACGAACTCGACGCTGACGGTTTCTTCCGTGATGGCGACGTCGGACTTCCAGTGAGCAACACCCATGATCGGCTCGACGAGATCCATGCCGTTGTCGAGTTCCTCGAGCAGCTTCGCTTCGTGTGTCGCACCCCAAATGTTGGCGTCGGTTGAGTACGCCTTTTCCTTGCTTGCGCGGTAGGGCAGTTTGCGAGTCGTGAGGAATTCGCTCATCTCGCTGCGGCCACCGAGTTCCGAAACGAACGTGGGGTCGAGCCACGGCTTGTAGATGCGCAGCGCGGGGTTGACCATGAGGCCGTAGCGATAGAAGCGCTCGATGTCGTTGCCCTTGTATGTGCTGCCGTCGCCCCAAATGTCGACGTTGTCGGACTGCATGGCGCGCACGAGCAACGTGCCGGTGACGGCGCGACCGAGCGGCGTGGTGTTGAAGTAGGTCTTTCCTGCGGTGGTGATGTGAAAGGCACCGCACTGCAGGGCGATGAGTCCTTCGCGCACCAGTTCCTCGCGGCAGTCGACCAGGCGTGCGGCTTCTGCGCCGTACTGCAGGGCGCGGCTGGGAATCTGGTCGAGTTCGGGTTCGTCGGGCTGGCCGAGGTCGGCGGTGTAGCAATAGGGAAGCGCACCGCGTTCGCGCATCCATGCGACCGCGGCCGACGTGTCGAGGCCGCCCGAGAAGGCGATGCCGACACGCTCGCCCGAGGGCAGGGACGTGAGAACCTTGCTGCGCGACGCTTCAGACATGGCGCATACGGTATCTACCGCGCGCCGACGTTCAGTTGTTTACGGCTTCTGGAACCACTTGTTCATCAGCATGTGGACGTGGCGAATCTTCGTTTCCTGATAGTTCGCCAGAGTCACGCCCGGCTTGGTCATCGCCTTCAGGCCGCGCTGCACCTTGGGAAGGTTGAACGAGTCCTGGTTGAACACGCGGGCCAGGTTGCCGAGTTCCGGGGCATCGGCCCAGTCGTCTTCGGCGGTGAGCCAGTGAATCGGTGCCGATGGCGGCTTGGGCTTCGACTCGTCGTAGGGCTCGAGGTACATGCACTCCATGATCGACATGTCGTGGCGGTCTTCGTACGGGCGGAAGCGGTAACAGATGCGGTTGAACGCGCCCCACGGATGGAAGTTCGGGAACAGCGTGTAATAGATGCTGTCGCTGAATTCGGCGTCGCTGAACTTGTCGGCTTCATCGCCGAAGATCTCGCGCATTGTGGCGCGGCCCCCGTTGCCGAAGGTCTGACGTGCGGTGGTTCCCTCGGGCAGGATCACCGTTGACTCTTCGTCGAGTCGCTTGTCGGCGACGGCGTCGAACATTTCTTGTTCCGTCGGCGTGAACTTGATGTGCGGGCTCGGTGTTCCGTTCGGAGTGATCGCGCGCGAATAGTTGCCCTTCCAGTCGTACTGGGTATTGGCGTCACCGATGCTCGAGAGAAGTTGTGGGTGCGTGGCCACGACGTGGAAGGCCTCGCTGAAAGCCTCTTGCACAACCTTCCAGTTCGTGTTGAAGATCTTCGCCACGTGCACGCTCTTGTAGCGCTTCTCGAGCGGCCAACGCTCGAAATGCCACGGCAGGTCACCGAGGAACGACTCGAGAGGTTCGCAATCCAAGTCCATGTTGATGAACACGAATCCGCCCCACGTACCGACCTTGACTTCGGGGAGGTTCCATTCGTCCTTGTTGATGTGCGGAAAGTCCCATTCACAGGGCACTTGCTTGAGCGAACCGTCGATGTTCCAGCAAAAGCCGTGGAACGGGCAGCGCAGATCGGTTGCCGGTCCGTCGACTTCTCGAAGGAGGCGGCCGCGGTGCAGACACACGTTGTGGAAGGCGCGAATCTCGTTCGGCTTCGTGCGGATGACGAGGATCGAGCTCTCGCAGATGTCGTAGCGCAGCGTGTCGCCGACGTTCGGTACGTCGTCTTCGCGGCACGCCATTTGCCAGACGCGCTTCCACACCTTTTCCTTCTCGAGTTCGTGCCACTCGCGGCTGGTGTAAGCGGCGACCGGAAGGTCGGCATCGCCCATGAATTCCCAGTTGACCCAGCGCAAAACTTCGGGCACCGGGCGCGAGTCGTTCTTGTGGAGGTCTTGATACGAGAGTCCGGGCGAGCGGGCTTCGCCGGGTGCGGGTGAAGTCATGGTCATTGTGCTGCCGCCTTCTGTGCTGCAACCGCGCGGTGGTTGCGTGATTGTTCCTGGTCGATCACGACTTGTCGTCCGGCAATCCAGACGCAGAGGTGCGGGTCGCACTGCTTGATGTCGCCGCCCATGTAGACGCCGTCCTTGGTGAATTCACCCGACGCTCCGTCTTTGCGGACGATGATCGTGCCGCTTTCGGTCAGGTCGTACGTCGCGCCCGACAACGGATGTTTGATACCTCGCATCCCATACCCCCATGAGTCGTGTGGTTCGGTGAGAGATTAGTTCGGGTTGCGACCCGCTAGGCACGCGAGCGAGCCAAGAAGGGCGGCACCAGAAACGACGAGTGAGATCGTTGCCGCGCCCGGGACGCTTGAGAGATCGGCTGCGGCCGATACGGCAAGCACGACGGAAATACCGGCCGATGCGATCGGTGCGAATGCACCGCGGCGAACGGCGACGATGAAACCGACGAGCATCACGACGTAAACGGCGGCGGCGCCGACTGCCGGGGTGGCCGAACCGAAGATTCCGTGATCGTCGATCCACCAGAGAGGTTTTCCGGTGCGGCGACTGGCGACCGACACGAATCCGTGTGCCACCGCCACGAAGACCCACGTCGCAGCAAGAATTCGGGACCAAGAAGCCGACATTGCGCCTGATACTACGGGCAGTAGCCTGACCCGCGCATGAGTTCCCCCCACTTTGAAAAGCTCTCCATCTTCTTCCCGATGTGGAACGAAGAGGCCTACATCGAGCGTGCGTTGTCGGCGGGGCGCGAACTTTGTGAGGAACTCGTCGCCTCGGGCGAAATCGGGACCTACGAACTGCTCATCGTCGACGATGCTTCCACCGACTCGACTCCGCAACTTGCCGACAAGTTCGCCGCCGAAGACTCGCGCGTGCGCGTCGTGCACCACCCAGTGAACCGCAAGCTCGGTGGTTCGATGAAAACCGGTTTCGCGAATTCGACTGGCGACCTCATCCTCTACACCGACGCCGACCTGCCCTTCGACATGCTCGAGGTGCGCAAGGCCGTGCGCTTGTTGCGTTACTACGAGGCCGACATCGTCAGCGCCTACCGCTTCGACCGAACGGGCGAGGGGTACGTGCGAACCGTGTATTCCGCCTTCTACAACGGCCTCGTCAGATTGCTGTTCGGTGTCAAGATGCGCGACATCAACTTTGCGTTCAAGTTGTGTCGTGGTTCGCTTTTCCGTGAATTCGAACTGAAGAGCGAGGGCTCATTCATCGACGCCGAACTCGTGATCCGTGCGAAGAATCTGGGCAAGAACGTCATCCAGTTCGGGGTCGACTACTTCCCCCGAACCCGCGGTGTGTCGACGCTCAGTTCGCCATCGGTCATCCGCAAGA
>CAYFLC010000011.1:0-20023 GCA_964343885.1 uncultured Bifidobacterium sp. | reverse complement strand
TTACGGCGATCGGCCCGTATGTGAATACGATTCCGAGAGATGAAGAGGTTCCCTATCCGGGGGACCTGGCGATCGAAACGCGGTTGAAGGCGCTGGTGCGCTGGAACGCGATTGCGATGGTGGTGCGCGCCAATAAGTACGACACGGGCATCGGCGGGCACATTGCCACGTTTTCGTCGCAGGCGTCGTTGATCGAAGTGGGGCAGAACCACTTCTATCGCGCGAAGATCAACGGGGAGCCGGGCGACCTGGTGTACTTCCAGGGCCACGCTTCGCCGGGGCAGTATTCGCGGGCGTTTCTGGAAGGCCGGCTGAACGAGAAGCACCTGGAAAACTTCCGTCACGAGTTGCGCGAGCATCCGGGGTTGAGCTCCTATCCGCACCCGTGGCTGATGAAGGATTTCTGGCAGTTCCCCACCGTGTCGATGGGCCTCGGCCCCATCACCGCGCTGTACCACGCGCGCTTCAACCGCTATCTCCTGAACCGCAAACTCGACGACACGTCGAACAGCCGCGTGTGGGCATTCCTCGGTGACGGTGAATGCGACGAGCCCGAAACTCTCGGCGCACTTTCCCTCGCATCGCGTGAACAGCTCGACAACCTCGTGTTCGTCGTGAACTGCAACCTTCAACGGCTCGACGGTCCGGTTCGCGGTAACGGCAAAGTGATTCAGGAACTCGAAGCGTCGTTCCGCGGTGCAGGTTGGAACGTCATCAAGGTCATCTGGGGATCGAAGTGGGACGAACTGTTGGCCCGCGACGTCGACGGGGTTCTCCTCAACAAGATGAACACAACTGTCGACGGCGAGTTCCAGCGTTACTCGGTTGAAGGTGGCGCATATATCCGCGAGAACTTCTTCGGACCCGATTCACGTCTGCGCCAAATGGTCACGCACCTCTCCGACGACGATCTCGTCAACCTTCCGCGCGGTGGCCACGACTACCGCAAGTTGTACGCCGCCTTCCGCGCCGCCCAAGAGAACCTCGGGTCGGGTCGCCCCACTGCGATTCTCTGCAAGACCATCAAGGGTTGGACCCTCGGCCCCGGATTCGAAGGCCGCAATGCGACACACCAGATCAAGAAGATGACGGCCGATCAGTTGCGCACCCTGCGCGAGCGCCTGCACCTCGAGGAAGAAATTCCCGACAGCGCACTCGAAGCCGACGAACCGCCGTACTTCCGTCCGTCGGAACAGAGCGTCGAATACCAGTACATGATGGAGCGCCGTCGTGCGCTCGGCGGTTCCGTTCCAAAGCGCAGCACCACGGTGCGCCGGCCGCTCGCATTGCCATCGGCCGACTCGTTCGCCGAACTGAAGGGCGGCAGCGGCGACCAGGCAGTCAGCACCACGATGGGCTTCACGCGCTTGCTGCGCAGCCTCACGCGCGATGAAAACTTCGGTTCACGCGTTGTTCCCATCGTTCCCGACGAAGCCCGCACGTTCGGTATGGACTCGTTGTTCCGCGAGTTGCGCATCTACGCAAGCCAGGGCCAGAAGTACGAACCGGTCGACCATGCCCTGCTCATGTCGTACGCCGAGTCGTCCGACGGTCAGATCCTCGAGGAGGGCATCACCGAGGCCGGTTCGATGTCGTCGTTCATCGCGGCCGGAACCAGCTACGCGACCCGCGGCGTGCCGATGGTGCCGTTCTACACGTTCTATTCGATGTTCGGATTCCAGCGTGTCGGCGACCTCATTTGGCAAGCAGCCGATGCGCGCACGCGCGGCTTCCTCATGGGCGCAACCGCAGGACGCACAACGTTGCTTGGCGAAGGTCTCCAGCACCAAGACGGCCACAGCCTCGTGCTTGCAAGCACCGTTCCTCCGTGTCAGGCGTACGACCCGGCATTCGCCTACGAAATGGCGGCGATCGTCGAAGAGGGAATCCACCGCATGTACGGCGCAAACCCCGAAGACATCTTCTATTACGTCACGTTGTACAACGAGAACTACAACATGCCGGCGATGCCAACGCACGTGCGCAACGAAGACATCACCCGCGGCCTGTACAAGTTCGCCGATGCTCCGGCACACGCCAAGCTGAAGGCTGCCATTGTGTTCTCCGGTTCCGCGCATTCCGCCGCTCGCGACGCTGCCGCAGAACTACTCGAACACTTCGGCGTCGGCATCGAATTGTGGTCGGCCACGTCGTACAAAGCACTGCGCGAAGAAGCCCTCGAATGCGAACGGATCGCGCGACTGAACCCCGATCATCCGCCCGCAACACCGCTGGTCTCGCGACTCTTGAACGCCGCGGCCGGACCCATCGTTGCGGTCAGCGACTTCATGCGCATCGTTCCTGAACAGATTGCCCGATTCGTCACCGAGCATCCGTTCGTTCCACTGGGCACCGACGGCATGGGCCGCAGCGACACGCGCGAGGCACTGCGCCGCCACTTCGAAACCGACACCGCGAACATCGTCGTCACGGTTCTCCACACCCTGCACACCCAGGGCAAGGTTCCGGCAGAAACAGTGTCGAAGGCGCTCACGCAGTACGGCCTCTCGCCGAACACACCTTCACCGTTTCTCGTCGATTGATCGGGCCCTCAGTCGCACGATCGGGCTACATTCGCAGTCGATGGGAACGCTCTACATCACAGGCGACGCACAGTCGGACAAACTGCTCAATTCGAACGGCACGGCGCTGCTGATCGGCATGTTGCTCGACCAACAGGTACCGATGGAGTGGGCATTCAACGGCCCCGCGACCTTGAAGAAGCGCCTCGGCCACCTCGACCCAAAGAAGATCGCCGCGATGAACGTCGACGACTTCGTTGCCGTTTGCTGCGAGAAGCCGGCGGTGCACCGCTTCCCTGCGTCGATGGGCCGCCGTATTCACGAACTGTGCGGCATCATCGCATCGCAGTACAAGAACAAGGGTGACAACATTTGGAACGGAGTCACCGACGCGAAAGTGCTCACCGAACGCCTGCGGGTCCTGCCCGGCTACGGCGAAGAAAAGGCTCAGATCTTCATCGCGCTGCTCGGCAAGCGCATGGGTGTGAAGCCACGCAATTGGAAAACCGAAGCCGGAGTGTTCAGCGATGACAATCCGCGCACCGTTGCCGACATCACATCGCCCGAAACCTTGTTGATGGTCCGCAGCTGGAAGAAAGCTGAAAAGGCCGCCGATCGCGACAAGCAGTCGCGCCCGCTCAAGAAGGCTGCGAAGTCCACGAAATGACGATTCTCGTCACCGGCGGCGCCGGCTACATCGGCTCGCACACGGTGCGTCAACTTCGCGAGGCCGGTCGCAACGTCATCGTCCTCGACTCGATGGAACTCGGCCACGAAGAGGCGCTTCTCGGAACAGAACTCATCGTCGGCGACATCGCCGACTTCGACCTCGTCACGTCGATCTGTCGCGAACGCAAAGTGAAGTCAGTCATCCATTTCGCCGCATACAAGAGCGTCGGTGAATCAATGACCGATCCCGTGCGTTACTTTACGAACAACGTCACGGGCTCAACCACACTCATCGATGCGGTCGTGTCGGCAGGTGTCGAACAGATGGTGTTCTCGTCGTCCGCGGCCGTTTACGGAAGCCCCGCCCGAGTGCCCGTCACCGAAGACCTCGAGCCGCACCCAGAAAGCGTGTACGCCGAGACCAAGTTCATGATCGAACGCGTCCTCAAGTGGATGGGCGAAACACGCGGCCTGCGCAGCGTGTGCCTTCGTTACTTCAACGCGGCGGGAGCATCGTTCGATTCACGCATCGGCGAAGACTGGGCCGTTACCACCAACCTCGTGCCCATCGTCATGAAGGCAACGCTCGGCCGGCGCGGACCGCTCGAAGTTTTTGGCAACGACTACCCCACGCGCGATGGCACCGGCGAACGCGACTACATCCACGTCGTCGACCTCGCCGACGGACACGTGAAGGCTCTCGACTACCTCGACTCGGGCAAGTCATCGATCGCCTGCAACCTCGGCACCGGCACCGGTAGCACTGTCCTCGAAGTTCTCGACGCGACCTCACGCGTGTCGGGTCGCGAAGTCCCACACATCTTCTCTCCACGCCGCGCCGGCGACCCCGCAGTTGTGTTCGCCGATCCTTCGTTCGCCGAAACGACACTCGGCTGGAAGGCGCATTACGGCCTCGACGAGATCATCGAAACTGCCTGGGCGTGGCACAGCACGCACATCGACGGCTACCGCTAGACCTGTTCAGAGTTTCGAGCGTTGGCGGTCGAGCCAGCCGAGAAGAATTGCAAGTGCGCGCGGGTCGTGACGCAAACGGTGCCCGGCCCCCGGAATGACGCGGAGCTCGGCCGAACCGTGGGCCTGCGCGAGAACGCGCGCATCGGCGGTGGGAATACTTTCGTCATCGTCACCGTGGAGCACCAGCAACGGACGTGGCGAGAAGCGTCGCGCCGCATCGATGGGGCGAAAGCGGCGCAACTCACGAGTCCATTCGTCGAAGTTCGACGGAAACCCCGCACGACGAATCGCGCCGATTTCGCGCGCGTGTTCGAGGAATCGACGGGGCTGTTCGGCCCAGTCGTCGAAATCGGCGCGACCGCTGAGCGCGGCGCAACCGGTGACGCGCGGGTCGTCGGCCGCAACGGAAAGAGCGATTGACGCACCGGTGTTGGTGCCGACCAACCAAATGCTGTCGACGTTTCCGATTTCGACGAGGTGATCGATGGCCGCGCGCAGGTCGTCGACCCAGCCCTGCAGCGAAAAGTCGCCCTCGCTGGCTCCGCAACCGCGGAACGTGAAGGTGAGCGACGCGAAGCCGACTTCGTTCGCGATGCGGTCGATCAACTGGGGAAACGTTCCCGCCGACTGACGAGCGTCAAGTGGACCGATGGGAAAGCCATGGCAGAGAATCAAACCGGGCAGGGTTCCGAGAACACCGTTCGGACGCGCGTAGTAACTGGCGAGCCGCAGACCGCCCGACAGGAACGAGTCGTTGCTCGCCATCGTCGAGACGGGAGCGTCATCATTGGCCGCCATCGTGCCGACCCTTTCGATCGAACCTATGCGCGCGGCTTGCGGAGGCGACGCTTCGTGCCGGGCTTCGCTTCGGTGTACCCGCGATTGCGAGCCTCGACCAGAGTGTCGGGACCAAAGCACAGACCCACTTCGTTGGCGACGATGTCGTCGATGACCGCCGTCTCGGTCCACGTGTCGAGGTCGTACACGAGCTGCGTGCGCTTGTCGCCGAGCCAACGTGTGTGTTCGAACCGAATGGGGCGCTCCATGAGCCCAACAGTAGCGGCAGTAGGCTCGCGGGCATGGGTCCTGCAGGCGACGACATCGCTGCACGACTCGCACGGTTGGTGTCCACCGATGCCGAGTTTGCCGAACGCGCGAAGGCAAGTGCCAGCGCGTACCGACGTGAAAACGGCATCAGTGATGCGCCGTATGCCTTCCCCACGTACAAGTCGGCCGAAGAGCGCAAGGTGTGGGTGCACAAGTGGTGGGTCCGTCCGTTCCGCTTCTTCTATCGACACCTCCCCATCGGCGTCAGGTCACGTATCAAGCGGGTCGCGACATGAGCGTCCGTGCCGTTCGCGTCGGGTCACTGCTCGGCTTCGTTCCCGAACACTGCACGTTGCGCCGCGGCGCACATCGAGAGGTTCGACGATTCGTCGCCTCAACCGGTGCCGATTTCGTTTACGGCGATTCGCTGCATTCCACCGACGACCGCCACGAAGAGCCGTTCCAGGTGCTGCGCCCCGGCTGGTCACCCGAACGTCTGCGTGGCCACAACTACGTGGGTGACGTCGTCCTTGCATCAGATCAATTGGTCAGCGAAGCCGGCGGCGCCGATCTCCTCTGCTCGATCAGTGCGCACGACCGCAGCCTGCGCCTCGCCGAAGCGGCGACGAACCCCCGGCACATCAATGTCTTCGTTTACGAATCACCGTGGACAACGAGTGCCCCGGAGATCGACGTCCGTGCGGTCGACGAGCACTGTCGTCGACTCGGCATCGTGGCCACGTGCACGACCAACGACGAATCGACCGCAGTTCACGTCGTGCGTGCCCGTGCGAAGTCACCTTCGGTGGCCGTGATCGTTCCCACCCGCGGTACGACCGCCGAGGTGTGGGGCGTCGAGCGCGTTCTCGCGGCCGGCGCGATCGAAGCGATGCGAACGAAGTCGACGTATCCGAGGCTCGAATTCCTCGCGGTTGTCGACCACGACACACCCAACGCTGCTCGCAAAGAAATCGAACGGGCCGGCGGCGACGCACTGCGCTTCATCGAATTCGACCGGCCCTTCAACTTCGCAGAAAAGGTGAACCTCGCAGCCATTCAAACCGACGCCGATTTCCTACTGCTCCTCAACGACGACACAGAAATTGTTTCGCCCGACATCGTCGAGACGATGCTCACGTACTTCGAGGACTCCGATGTCGGCCTCGTTGGGCCCATGTTGTTGTACGAAGACGGCACCATCCAGAGCGCGGGACACTTCTTCAACCCGGTTCCCTACGACCTCTACCGCGGACACGAAGCCGCGATCCCCGGGGCATCGAACATGCTGCGCGTCGCGCGAGAAGTGTCGTCGGTGATCGCGGCGTGTGCTCTCACGCCACATGAACTCTTCGACAAGGTCGGTGGACTCTCCACGAAGTTCCCCGGCAACTACAACGACATCGACTACGCGCTGAAACTCGCGATGATCGGCAAGCGCACAGTGTGGACACCGCTCGCCACGTGCCACCACTTCGAATCAAAGACCCGCGAACCGGTGATGCGGCCGGCCGACGTCGCCGAACTCGGTGCACGCTGGCGTGACAAGCTCGAAAACGACCCTTACGCACATGTCGCACTCCAGCGTTACCAGCCGGTGTGGAAATCGAACCGCCCGGGTCAGAGGTCGGTCGATGAAGCGGTGGGGCCAACTGCGCCAATCGCTTCGAAATAAGCCAAGTGCCCCTCGACCACCCGCACGACGTCGACGTCGTCGAGCAACTCGACTCCGGCCTTGTCGGCCTCCGACAGCAAATAGGCCGTCAACTGATCTTCGGTGATGAGCACCAGATCGTTGATCTCTTGTCGCTGGTCGACCGGACGGTCGGGTTGCAGACCACGTGCATGCAACCAGCGCATGTGGAGCATCAGAAGAGCAGCAAGCTCGTCGGGCGTGAGACGCGCCTGCGTCTCTGCGGGAAGCAGGTCTGCCACGAACTCGACCGCTTGGTCGGGGTCGTAAACGGCACGAGGCGCAACGGCATCAAGCCGTCGCGCCTCGCGACCGATGACAACTGCGGCGATGACGAATACGCACACCGCCGCGGCGGCGATGAAAACGCCGGTGATCAAATGCCGATCCGCTGAGCCAGCAGTTCGCGGTGGTACGTCGGGTCACCGAACATCAGCTCGCTCGACTTGGCGCGCTTGAAGTAGAGGTGAGCCGGGTGTTCCCACGTGAAACCGATGCCGCCGTGGATCTGGATGTTCTCGGCGGTGGCGTGGAAGTACGCCTCGGAGCAGTAGGCCTTGGCGAGCGAAGCGACCGATGCGAGTTCGTCGTTCATTTCTGCTGCACACCACATGCCGTAGTAAGCGGCGGACTTAGCCGACTCGACCTCGAGCAGCATGTCGGCGCACTTGTGCTTGATGGCCTGGAATGATCCGATTGGGCGACCGAACTGCACGCGAACCTTCGCGTACTCGACGGCCATTTCGAGAACCTTCTGGGCTCCGCCCACCTGCTCGGCGGCAAGACCGACGGCGACGAGGTCGAACACCTTCGAGAGGATGCTCCAACCCTTGCCCTCTTCGCCGACGAGGCGAGCCGGGGTGTTGTTGAAGTCGAGCTTCGCCTGCTTGCGGGTCTGGTCCATCGTCGAGAGCTGCGTGCGGGTGAGACCTGCTGCGCCACCATCGACTGCAAACAAACTGACGCCCTTGCCGGTGCGGGCTGCAACGAGGATGAGCGAGGCGATGTGTCCGTCGATGACGAACGACTTCGTGCCCGACAGCTTCCAATCGGAACCAGAACCCGAAGCGGTCATCTGGATTCCCGACTCGTCCCACTTGCCTGAGGGCTCGGCGGTTGCGAGTGTCGCGATGGTTGCGCCGGCTGCGATGCCGGGGAGGTATTCCTTCTTCGCGGCTTCGTCACCCGACTGGAGCAACGTGTTCGCTGCGAGAACGACCGTCGAGAAATACGGAGCGCAGAGAAGCGCGCGGCCCATCTCTTCGAGCACGACGCCGAGTTCGACGTAGCTGTAGCCCGAACCGCCGAACTCTTCCGGGATCGCAAGGCCTTGCAGGCCCATCTGCTCGCCCATCTGGCTCCACACTGCTGCGTCGTAGCCCTGGTCGGTTTCCATCTGCTCGCGAACCGCGGTCTCGGGAGACTTGGCCTCGAGGAAGGCGCGCACGGTCTTGCGGAGTTCTTCTTGTTCCTCACTGAATGCAAAGTTCATGGCAAAAGACTGGCGCATCCGGAACGCGACGGGCGAACCTGTATGTGTACGCACGTGTACACCAATCCGCTACCCTCGCCGTGTGGCCCAAACGAACCGCGCCCCGGGGATCCCCCGTCTCGGCACCCGCGAACTGCGGGCCAACTTGGCCGCAACGGTCCGACGGGCGGCGGCCGGCGAGCGCCTCGTCATCACCGATTCGGGTCGACCCGTTGCCCAGATCGGCCCGCTCGACGCCCCGGCCGGTACCACGATCGAGGAATTGGTGGTGCGCGGTTTCGTCATTGCGCCGCGACGCGCGGCACGTGACACGAGGGCGGTGCTGCCCGAGCCGATCGACACGTACAGCGGCATGCGATTCGACCAAGTGGTGCGCGACCTGCGATGACCCTCGTCCTCGACACCACCGCACTGCTCGCGCTGCACGTGTCGTGCGCGCAGCGACAGGTCGTCGTCGATGCGATGCGCGACGATTCGACATGGTGTGCATCAGCGATGGCTCTCGCCGAATGCCTGGCGGGAATCGACCGCATCACCGAAGAACCTGTGCTGCGCGACGAACTCGAGGACTCACTTCGCAGAACCTGGGACTACCTGCACGTCGTACCCGTTGACCAACGGTGCATCGACGAAGCGTCCCTCATTTCGCGGGCCCAGCCCGTGTCGCTCGGGAAGGCGTTGCACCTCGCTGCCGTGCAACGTCTTCCCGGGCCGTTGTCGCTCGTCACGTTCGACCCCGGCCAGATAACGGTTGCTCTGGGCATGAGCGTCCAGGGTCGCGCGGTGAACGTCATCTCCGCCTGAACGAGCGTGCTGTGTGAGAATGACGACGTGAATTCTCCGGTGCTCCACTGGTCGAACGCCGATGTCGAAGTTCACAAGATCGTCGTCGGACCATTCGAGAACAATGTTTTCGTCGTGCGCTGCAAGTCGACCGGCGACGCGGTTCTCATTGATGCCGCAAACGAACACGAGCAGCTCTTGCAGATGTGCCGCGATCTCGGCGTGCGCAGGGTTCTCGAGACGCATGGCCACTGGGATCACATTCAGGCCGTGCCCGCGATGCGCGAAGCCGGCTACGAAGTCGCGGTCACCGCACTCGACGCGCCTCGTTTGAAGGACGTCGGATACGACGTGTTCCTCGACGACAAGGAAGTCATCGAAGTCGGCCGCTTGCGCCTGCACGCAATTCACAATCCGGGACACACCGAAGGGTCCATCTCATTCCAGGTCGAGGGAACTCCCCTCTTGTTCACCGGCGACACGCTGTTTCCCGGTGGTCCGGGCAATGCAACATTCGAGGGCGGTGATTTCGCGACGATCATCCACTCCATCGACACCAAGTTGTTCACGTTTCCGGCCGACACGATCGTTCTCCCCGGCCATGGACTCGACACCACCATCGGCACCGAGCGTCCACACCTCGCCGAATGGGTCGAGCGCGGCTGGTAGTGGACCAACGAAACATGAAGAGCAAGCTCCACGTTTTCGTTGCGGGGGTCGGTGTTGCGTGCGTCGGCATACTCCTTTGGGCCACCTTCGCATCACGCGGCGCATCGGTTCGACCCGATGAACTCGGTTTCCTTCTCAACGGTTGGGTTCTGACGGGGCACAAAGAAGCACTCTTCGGTGTCGACTTCCGTTCGTTCTACACGGCGGGCTACGGATTGATCACCGCGGGGGCTGCCGTCATCGGCCGAAACATGAACGCGCAGTACCGCATCTCGCTCGTTGTCAACATCGGCATGGTTGTCGCGACAGCCGGCGCGCTCGCACGACTCGGATTCCGACACCTCGCGCTATCACGTCGGACGTCGAGGACAATCGCGATCATCATCGCGCTGACGCCCGCCGTGGCTGCGAACGCACTCTTCGCCTGGTCGGAAACACTCAGTCGCCTCGCGTTCGTCGTCATCACACTCCTGGTGTTCGAGCATGTCGCGAAGCCGCGCTACGCCACTGCCGCATTGATCGGTATCACGTCGTCGTTCATGGTCATCGCCCACGGTCGATTCACCCTTGTTCCGCTTCTCGCGGTGGTGTTCCTCGCGCTCGCTTGCCTTCCCACGCCCCGCCGCATCGCCCCAGTCGCACTATTCGGCATCGTTGTAGCGGTGGTCGGGTGGATCGTCTTCACCCGGCTGAACGTTTCGTTGCGCAACGATCTCTATCCCGCGTCCGCGGGCAAAGAGGGACGCATGCTCGACAAATTGACGAACACGTCGAACCTCGGCAGCCTGCTCCGGTCGGCAACCGGCCAACTCTGGTACGTCCTCGCTACTTCGTTCGGACTCGCCGGTGTTGGCCTCATGATGAACGTTCGGTCGATTGCCTTTGGAATCCGCCGCCCAAAGAACGTGCAGTGGCTCGCACCGTCGTTCGTGTTCGCCGCCGCCGGCTCAGTTGCACTTGCTTCTGCTCTTCAGATTCTCCAGGTGATCCGCCCTGACCAACTCGTCTACGGCCGCTACCTCGAAGCTGTATCGCCGGTGTTCATGTTGTTCGGTGTCGCGGCGCTGCAAACCGGATCTCCTGGTGCGCGGCGCGCATGGGTATGGAGCATCGTCGCAACCATCGGGTGCACCACCGCCCTCGCCGCGGCTGCGAAGCGCGACGAGCTGCACGTGATGCTCTCCGAGCACAAGTTCTTCGCGATCCCCAATTCGATCGCACTCGACTGGGCGTTGCGCCTTTTCCGACCGGCCGGCTACCTGTCCCTCACCGTCGCATTCGTCGCATTGTCGGTGATTCTTCTCATTGTCGCCCGACGAAGCACGACGATCTTTCTCGCATTGCTCGCCGTACTCGCGTTTGCAACAACCACAGTGACCGCCGTGAGGACGGTCGTTCCCTACCGCGACTACTTCGACCAGATCACTCTTGACGATGCGATTCGCGAACTCTCACCCAGTCACTCGCGTTCGACGCGCATTGTTTTCGATTCGGGTGGACTCGGCGGACAGACGTATTTCGACTATCGCTACCTTCTCCATCCCATCCAGGTGGAACACGCCGATGTCATGTGGATCGACAGAGGTCCACTGCGGTGCGTGATCGGTTCCGTGGATCGGGCTCCGGAAGACTCCGGTTGGGCCATCGCAGCTCGAGAAAACGATGCGGCATCTCGCACGAAGCAGGCACGCGGAAACATCGTGCTGTGGAAGCGCACAGGGGTAGATTCGTGCTGATATGAGCCCCTCTGAGAATCTCTGCGACGTCAGCGTCGTCCTGCCGATCTACAACGAACGTGGACACCTGCGCGACGAGATCTCGCGAATCAAGAAGGCCCTCGACGAATCGACGTACTCGTACGAAATCATCGTCATCGACGATGGATCCGACGACGGCTCGGAAAAGGATCTCGAAACGATCCCCGACATCCGCCTCATCCGCCACCCGGCGAATCGCGGCTCGGGCGCCGCCCGACGCACGGGCACCAACGCCGCCGTTGGTCGCGTTGTCGTGTGGACCGACGTCGACATGACCTACCCCAACGACGAAATTCCCTGGCTCGTCGACCAGATGCAGGGCTACGACCACGTGGTTGGTGCACGCCGCACGGAAGAAGGAACGCTGAAGTTGTTCCGCAAGCCCGCCAAGTGGTTCATCCGCAAACTTGCGAGCTACCTCACGGAAACCGACATCAAAGACCTCAACTCGGGCCTCCGCGCATTCCGTCGCGATGTCGCAGTGCAGTACACGCACCACCTGCCGAACGGGTTCTCGTGCGTGACGACGCTCACCATGTCGTTCCTCGCCAATGGCTACAGCGTCGGTTACGTGCCGATCGATTATTTCCCGCGCGCGGGTCGATCGAAGTTCCATTGGTGGCGCGACACGAAGCGATACATCCTGCAAGTCATCCGCATGACGCTGTCGTACAACCCATTGAAGGTCTTCCTCCCTGTCGGCGGTCTTCTTCTCGCAATCGGGCTCGGAAAGCTCGGGTACGACTGGACCAACCGCGACTTCCGACTCTCAACGAACACGCTGCTGATTTTCTTCGCGGCGCTGCAGGTGACGACACTCGGCCTGCTTGCTGACCTCGTCGTTCGTTCCACCCGTCGTCGTCTCGACGTCGATCCCGTCTGACAATTCGGCGATGTTCGCGATTCTCGCCGTCGACGGACCCGATACTTCCGTCTTCGAACGAGCTCTCGCGATTGCAAACGCAAACAATCAGCCGATCAATCGCGTGTCGCCACGTCTCGCGGTCATCGGCATCGCCCCCGCCGTGGCGTCGACCCCCGATGCAATCTTTTTCGGTTGTGCATCCGCCGCGGCGAGCGCAACCCATCGCGGGCCGGAAGGCCTCCTCGACGGCGCACCCGACGATGTCGTTGCGTGCGCCGAATCCGCCAACGGCATCGTTCTCGCCGCGAACCGCGGCAACCACCGACTCTTTGTTCACACAACTAACGGCACCACAACCGCAAGCAGTTCGCTTTCGCTGCTGGCAAGAGCGGCCGGCGAGCAACTCGACCGCTCGTACGAAGACTTCGTCCTCGGGTTCGGTTTCTATCCCGGCACCAAGTCTCCATATGTGAACATCGAATGTCTCGCTGGTGGCGAGCGCCGCGTCGGAGGCGCATCGCAAACCACCACACCACCGTTGACCACGGCGATTCCCGCGCCCGATTCGTTCGATGCGGCAATTCCCGTTCTGCACGATCTGTTCTTCAAGGCACTCGAAACTCAGTCGGCTGGTCGAACGCGCCACGCGGTGTTGCTCGGCGGATTCGACTCGATGCTCGTCGCGGCATCGTTGCGGAAGCTCGGCCACGAAGTACACACGTACACGTTCTCGTTCGGCAATCCGAACTACGAACAGCGCAACGTCACAGAGTTCGTCAACCACTTCGGTATCACACACCACCCCGTCACGATCACCGCAACACAGGTCGCCGACGCGCTCGAAGACTTCGGCAACATCTTTTACCAACCCGGGGCTCAGGCGCACTACCAAATCTTCACGCTGCTGGCGAGCCGCCAGATCGCGGCCGACGGGCACGACCACATCTTCAACGGCGACGGCTGCGACGCCGTCTTCCTCAGCTACCCAACCGTGAACCGTCGCGCCGCACTGAACCGCCGGCTGTCGGCCGTGCCCGACCCGCTGGTCAAGGCAGCCATCGCGCCACTGCGCACGCGTCTCGCGGAAAATTCACTCGGGCACGTCGCGCGAACCATGCGCAGCATGCTCGACAATCTTCTCCTCGACGAACCTGCGCGCGGCCACTTGCCCACGCGTTACCTCGACGATTTCTCGCTGCGCCAGCTGCGCGACGGGAGTCAGCCCGCGCAAGCGGAGTCCATTGCACAGATTCGGCGGCGTTTGGCAACTGCGGTCGAAGGTCAAAGCGGACCCAAGCGTGCGTTCCATGGCAACGGACTCACCGGCCAGAGCAAGGTCAAGGTCGACGGTGCGCTTGCAGCCACTGGCGTTCCGCACTTCACGCCCTACCTCGACCCAACGTTGCGTTCGTTCGTGACCTCCCTTCCGATCGACTACCTGAAACGACAGGACCAGTCACCGGCAACCAACGGCAAAGAGCTTCTCGTCGCGATGGTCCGCCACTACGGGCTCTTGCCCGAATCATTCATCACCCAACCGAAGCAGTCGCCCGTCGATTCTCCTGTCGATGGTTGGTACATGAACGAGATCCGCGATCGCATCAAGTCGCAGCTCGACGCGCTTCCTTTCGCGCCGAACCGCAAGTACGTCGAGGCACTGCTGTCACCGAAGGCCGCCGAACGTTGGTACAGGAACAAAGTGTCCATCGGCCATCACACGTTGCAGGCGATCGGGCTCCTCGCTTCTTACGCGGCCTTCAATCGGGTGATCACAACAGGGTCGGATTAACGGTGGCAGCGCGATGAGGCAACTGCTCCGCTGGGGCGCCACCGTGGCGGTCGTTGCCGTGCTGTTCGCCATGGTGTGGCAACGACGCGACGATTTGCGCCCACTGTGGAATCACCCATCCTGGAACTTGCTGACCATCGGTGTCCTCATCATCGTCGGGCACTTCCTCAACTCATCCGAGTTCTGGGTGATGTATCGGGCCCTCGGTGTGTCCATTGGATTCTTCGAGAACTGGATGGTGTTCACTGCGGGTCTGCTCGGCAACCTGCTACCCGGCCAGGTCGGCACGATGTACAAGTTCCGCTACATGAAGACGGTGCACGACCTTCCCTACGCGAAGAGCGGAAGCAATTACGGGGCGAACCTCGTGATCAGCCTCGGCTCGTCTGCCATCGTCGGCGTCCTCGGCATCGTTGTCGTTGCGTCCCGCGGCGGGGATTTTGCGCTGACGATGTTCATCGTCTTCGTCGCGCTCGGCGTGGCGTGTTTCGCACTCCTCCGCTTCCCGCTTCCGAATTGGCGAATCCTGAAGGGAAAGCCCGCGCGGTTCGCGGAATCGTTCAACGAAGGATGGCACGAGATCCAGCGCACTCCGTCGACCGCCCTACAGGTCATCGTGATCGACATCGTGAAGTACACCCTCACTGCGTGGCGGTTCCAGATGGCGTTCGGGCTTCTCGGCGTTCACGAATCGTTCTGGTTCTTCCTCGTCGTTGCGCCCGCCGCAGCGATCGCCGGCATCATCGCCTTCACGCCAGGGGCGCTCGGATTCCGTGAACTGTTCGTCACCGCGGCCGCGGTCGGCATGGGAGCATCGTTCGACAACGGTCTCCTCGCCGCGACGACGGACCGCGGGGTGATGCTCGCGTCGGCGGTTGTTCTCGGGATCGCCGGCTACGCCTACACGATTCCGCGTTTGCGTCGCGCCAGCACCACCCAGCCGACGCCGAACTGACCCGACGAAAACGGGGCCTGCGCCAGTCGCATCGGCGCTGCAACAGCGGCGGTGACCACGCCCGCCATTCTCGACTTGGGCTGGAACAAACGGCCACTACCCGCCGTCTTTTCCGCCACGTTCGCCGAAGCGTCCACGTTGCCACCACGTCGGGCGATGATGGCGTTACGAACAGATTCGAGAACGTGACCACCGATCGCCCCGTACGCACGGCGCTCGACGATTTCGAATCCGAGCGAATCGAACAAGCGATCGAGGTCGATGGCGTCGTAGCGGCGAAAATGCCCAACCGCGGCGTC
This sequence comes from uncultured Bifidobacterium sp., assembly GCA_964343885.1. Taxonomy (GTDB): domain Bacteria; phylum Actinomycetota; class Acidimicrobiia; order Acidimicrobiales; family Ilumatobacteraceae; genus F1-20-MAGs119. The sequence continues at coordinate 4,511 of CAYFLC010000011.1, read as the reverse complement.
GGACGCACCGAACCTGCGCATGTGGGCGGGAACACTGATCAACACGTGACCTTCGTCCGAAAGGTGACGCAGCCATTCGCGCAGCGCACCCAAGTCGTCATCAATGTGTTCGATCACTTCGAATGCACACAGGAGATCGAAAACTTCGTCGGCACCAATCCGCTCGATGCCTCCCATACGGAATTGCGCACCATCAATGTGCGCCAACCTCGAAGCGGCAACCGCCGCCGATGCGAGGTCGGGCTCGACACCCACATAACTGCCGTGCCGAGCGAGCCGAGCGCCGGTGGCTCCCTGACCGGCACCGACTTCAAGAATCAACCGCGGTGCAACACGACGCAACGCGCGGTCGATGAACGGCTGGCGCAGGCGTGCCATCACCGTGAGAGGCGGCAGTTCGTTCATCCCCGATACGACCTTGGAAAGCGCCTTCGCGAACAGCGGCGCAACGGCGACGTCGTCGAACCTTTCGGTGAACACTCGCCGCCCACGTTCCGCCAACGCCTCGCGACGCACCGGATCGTCCATCAACTTCTGCACCGCAGTAGCGATCGCCTCGGGACTTGCCGCATCGACTATTTCAACCGCAGAACCGAGCGTGGCAATCGCCGGTGTTGCAGCGGTGACCACGGGTCGACCGACGGCGAGACACTGGAACACCTTGTTGGGAATCACCCGCTGTGTCTTTGCGCTGTCAGCGAATACCCCGAGACACACCATCGAAGCGGCGATGTGCGCGGGAAGGTCGGCTTCGGGCACCTGGTCAATCATCTCGACCGGTGCATTCAGTTGGGCGACGAGCTTGTCGATGTCCGAACGCAGCTGACCATTGCCGATCAAACGAATGCGCCAATCACGGGGCATGAGCAGCGAGGCGCGCACGATGTGTTCAATACCTTGCAAGGGAATGTACGTGCCGTAGAACAACACCGAACGTGGTTCAACGGCAATATCAGGACGTTCCGTGAACACGGCAGGGTCGGCGCCGACCCACACGACGTGCCACTTCCCACGGGGAGTTCCGGTAACGCGCGAAAATTCGTCGGCGTCTTCGGGCGTGTCGGTGAGTACGACATCGGCGAGCCGGGCGGCCCATGCGTCGCATTTCGCCAGCAACTTCGCAACGGGCGACGAAGCACGTACCAAACCCCTGTCGACAACAACGGTTTCGTGAAGCGAAACGAAGTAATCGATGACCATCGGCAAGCGAACGACACGACACAACAGCCCGATGACCACCGCGTCGATCTGCGATGGATGCGGTACGACCACCACATCGGGCCGACGACCCGGAATCGACGACGCACACATCGTTGCAACGATGCGGACGTAGGCGACGGCGGCCCTCACCGCCGAAACTGCCCTACCCGAACGCGCGGTTGCAATCTTGTCGTCACCCCATGCTGGGTGGTTGCGCAGCACCACTTCCCATCCGTTCATCTCGGCCAATCGAACAAGTTGCCGATTACGACCGAAGCGGGGATCGAAGCCGCCGACCATCAACATCGTCCTGCGCTTCATCAGGACACACTCATCAATTCGACAACCGAACGCGACGTTCGTGCAGAGATGTCGGCAAGCCGCACCGCAGCCTCACACGAGCGCTGCCTAATGTCATCGGCGTTGTTCACGACGTAGCGTGCCGTTGCCCTCAATCGTTCCGGCGTCACGTCGTCGAGGGGCACAACAAGGTCGGCCAACCCGGCGGATTGCAACACTCCGGTTGCCTTGTGCTCGTAGGGAATGCACAACTGCGGAACGCCAGCAGAAAGAGCGAACACCGCCGGGTGATACCGACCGGCCACCACGAAATCGGCAGATGCAAACAAGGCACGTTGCGCGAGCATGTCGCGGGATTCGTCGAACACCGAAACGTTGATATCGGCTCCACCCGTCGAATCCGAGATTCGAACGGCGAGCCTCTCGAGGTAAGGCGTGTCACGGTGCACCGAATCGTGCAACTGCGGCACGAGAACGACGTCGGTCGGAACACCACCACAGATCGTTGCAACGGCCGCCGAGACGGATGCGTCGTAATTCTCCCGTCGCGCAGCGGGATCAGGATCCCCGTCATACGGGCGGTCGATCGCCGACACAACGACAAGCCTGCGCGAGTCACTCCGCTGAGCCGGCGGAACCGCAACCTGAAGTGCAGCATCGATGGAAACCTCGATGCTGACACTCCGTCGTTTTCCGAACAAAGCACGGATGTGCCCGGCGGAAATCTCTTCGCGCACCCACAGTTGATCGAACGTGCGGTACGTGAAACGACGGAATGGGTTCGCCCAGCGCTTCGCGAACGGCCCGGCCGACGTTGCGTAGAGCATCGACGGCTTCCGGAACATTCGTGCCATCCACACGTACAACCAGTGCACGGGCTCGTGGCCGATGTAAATGTCGCCGAAATACGGGCCGCCCGGCGCCGACACCACGACGTCGGCGGCGCGGTAAGCATCGACGGTGGCCCGTCCGACTCGCCCCAAGATGAATCGCGCGCGCAGGAAGCGGCCGAAAAAGAGATACGACACCAAGCGCAACCCCTCGGACGGCGACAGCTTCAGCGAGATCCACTCGACTGTGAATCCCGCCGCTGCGGCAAGCTGGCGCGCGGAAGCGTCGTTCGCGAACTGATGGATCACGGTGAACCGAACCGGCTCGGTGGAAGCCGTCGAGATGCCGCTCAACATGCCATGCAATGCGGCCTCGTCGCCACGATTATCGCCGTGTTGGTTGACGATCAGCACGTGACGAACCGACTGCTGACCCACGAGGCGAGTGTAACTGTGGGCGATAATGGAGCCATGGGAAGCGAACGATTCGTGCTCGGCGGCATGTCGCCCGACCCCTCATCGCTTCTCCCGGCACACGCCGATCAATGGACCCAAAGCGACGGTCGACCAACCGCCGGCTACCGAGACGAACTGCGACGGATCCCCAACCTGCGCAACGCCTTCAGCGTGGTCATGTTGTACGCACAGACCGCGGCGATTCTCATCGCCGCAAGCAAGATCGGCAATCCATTCATTTGGATCGTCGCGTTCTTGCTGATGGGTCGCGCGCACGCCCAGTTTCTTTCGCTCATGCACGAGGCCGCGCACCGCACGCTGTTCTCGAACAAGCGCGTGAATGACGTCGTGGGGAATTGGTTGCTCGGTTTCCCCGACTTCACCAGCACTCCCGCCTATCGACGCGTCCACATGGCGCATCACCGCGAAGAGTTCGGCCCCGACGAACCCGACATCCCGCTGTACGCGAACTATCCCGTCACACCGGCCAGCCTGCGCCGAAAACTCACCCGCGATGCACTCGGCATCACCGGCACGAAATTGTTCCGCGCACAGCTGCGCGGCCTGCGGTCGAGCGACGTCCGTATTCGCCGCACGCAACAGAAGATCTGGGGCATGCAATTGGTGATGTTCGTCGCAGGAATCGCGAGCGGCCACCCGTGGCTCTACCCACTCATGTGGTTCCTCCCGAATCTCACCGTGTGGCGGGTGATCAACCGCCTGCGCTCGATCGCCGAACACGGCGGCATGCGCGCCGGCGCCGATCGCCGCATGTCAACCCATGCGGTGCGCCAACGTTGGTTCGCGCGCTTCTTCTTGGTGCCGTACAACATCGGATACCACACGGCCCATCACGTCGACCCGGGCGTCCCATTCCGCAATTTGCCCGCTTACACCCGCCATCTTCGTGAGTCCGGCTACATCACGCCGGAACGGGAATACGCCTCGTACCCCCGAATTTGGAGGGCTCTCGCAGCCGCACCGACGGCTGGTTAATTTCCACTACCTGCATAGTGAAAACCCCGTGGGGTGCCCGTAGAATTTCGCCCGTGGCCGAGCTCTTCCGCATCGAATCCCTCCACGTCGAGCCCGTCACCGACGACGACCAAGGCACCCCGAAAGAGATCCTGAAGGGCCTCAAGCTCACCGTCAACGACGGCGAAGTCCACGCCATCATGGGCCCAAACGGCTGTGGCAAGTCGACCCTCGCCTCCACCCTTCTCGCCTCGCCCGAATACGAGGTCACCTCGGGGCGAATCATCTTCCGTGGCGAAGACATCACCGACTGGTCAACCGACGTGCGCGCCAAGGCCGGCATCTTCCTCGCCTTCCAGTATCCGCAGGAAATCGCCGGCGTGTCGGTGATCCAGTTCCTCCGCCAAGCTCTCTCAGCCCGCAAGGGAATCGACCTGTCGGTACTCGAACTTCGTCTGTCTGTCATGGACTGGATGAAGCGACTCGGCATGGATTCCTCGTTCGTCGACCGTTACCTCAACGAAGGTTTCTCCGGCGGCGAAAAGAAGCGCAACGAGATCATGCAAATGGCAATTCTCGAACCCGAACTCGCCATCCTCGACGAAACCGATTCCGGCCTCGACATCGATGCGTTGCGAATCGTTGCCAAGGGAATCCGCGAGGTGCGCGCTGATCGTCCCAAACTCGGAATCGTTCTGATCACGCACTACCAGCGCCTGCTCGACGAACTGCAGCCCGACTTCGTGCACA
>CAYFLC010000010.1:0-20305 GCA_964343885.1 uncultured Bifidobacterium sp. | reverse complement strand
ACCGCAACAAACTAGGTGACCCGACCATGATGCGACGTGGCAGACGCCGTTTCGCAAATGTTCGTGACTTCTCGAACGCGATTTATTGCATTGGGAGACCGTCGATGTCGAGCAACGCACCAGTGGTGTAGGAACTCGCATCGCTGGCGAAGTACAGCGCGGCGCCGACAACTTCGCGCGGTTCGCCACCACGACCGAGCGCATAAGCCGACTTCGCATGTTCGGTGAATGTGGGAAGGTCCCACGCTTTGGAAATGTCGGTGAGGAAAGGGCCGGGCACGATGCAGTTGACCCGCACCGTCGGCCCGAATGCTGCGGCGAGGCTTTTCGTCAGGCTGTTGATGCCTGCTTTGGCGGCTGCGTACGGGGCTTCGTTCGGGCTGGGGCGATGGCTCGAGATCGATGACACGTTGATGATCGAGCCCGCTCCTGCCGCGACCATCCTCGTGCCGACGTTGGTGGACAGACGGAAGGGGCCCTTCAGGTTGACGCCGATGACTTTGTCGAAGAGTTCTTCGCTGACATCGCTGAGCGATGGATAAAGCGGCGACATACCCGCGTTGTTGACCAACACTTCGACATGCCCGAACTCGTTGTACGCGCGTTCGGCGAGCATGTCGGCGTCGGACCAACTGGCCGCGTGGTAGCCCACCGCGAGCGCGCGACGTCCGAGCGCTCGCACCTCGTCGGCAACGGCGTTGCAGTTATCGATCTTGCGGCTCGCGATCACGACGTCGGCACCGCAGGACGCAAAGGCGAGAACCATTTCTCGACCGAGACCGCGACTTCCGCCGGTGACGACGGCAACTTTGCCCGTGAGATCGAAAGTTTTGGCTTGAAACGACATCGTTCCAATGTAGGTCAAGCGGTACTTCGCTGTGGCGGGGCCATACCGGGTGTCGTGACCGTGACCGAGCGCGTCGCGGGGTCGAGACGAAGTCGCCAGCCACCTTCGTGGACGCACCGGTGGTGTTCGGCGCAAAGGGGAACGAGATTCGCGAGATCGGTTGGCCCCCCGTTGGTCCAGTAATCGATGTGGTGCGGTTCGCAATACGCGACACCGACATTGCATCGCGGCACGGCACAAGTGGAATGCATGGCCTCGAGGGCTTTGCGCTGCTGAGGACCGGCGAGCCGAGTGGCGCGGCCCATGTCGAGAACAACGCCTTTGGTGGACATGACAACCGGAACGATTCGCGCTTCGCACGCCATGCGGCGGACCGTTTCGACGGGAAGGTCGATGCCGGTGCCGGAGGTGAGCTTTGTGTTCGCGTGAATGCCGCGCTTCAGAGTTTCGAGATCGACTACCACACTGACCTCGGCGCGCGCATGTGTGCCCGCGAGGCTGACGACGTTGCCGTTCGATTCGGCACAAACGAGTGCCACGAGAGCGAGCGCGTTGAGGTGCGACGGTTTGTCGACGGTGGGTGGCGCATCGTTACCGGCGTCATCGACCTTGCCTTCGGCAGAATGGAACATGCGTCGTACTGCTTGTTCGAGTCGGCCGACGAGGCGCAGACCCGACTCGGGGTCGAACTCGCCGTGCACCCTGACCATGCCGCTGTCGTTGTCGACCCAGTGGCGAAACCACGTGCGCAAGCGCTGACGTTGTGATGGGTCGCCGCCGGCGGCGCTTTCGGCGCGAAGCACTGCTTGATGAACCGCGCGCGAGAAGTTTTCGGGAGTCGAGTGCCGCGCAACATTGACGAGGCGGGCTTCGTCGGCGAGAACGAGGGCGCGGACGTCGGGAGCAACGTGTTTCACGGCACGGGCAACAACGTCGATGTGATGAGTCGCCACGTCTCCGGACAACACCGCACTTTTCATATGCGGAAATTCGTCGAGCAATCGCACGCGCTGCATGTCGCGCCGCGCCTCGGGCCGTGACGACGATGTGGCTGTAACGATGACTTGCTCGGGCATGATTGCGGGAGACGCCGCAGCCAGTTCGTTCAGCCGGTTGTTGAGCAAGAGCCGCAATGCATCGAGTTTGCGTTGGAGCATCGCAACGCGTTCGAGGCCACGGCGGACGCCATCGATTCCGAGGTGAGGAATGTCGTGTGGATCGGGGAGAGTGGGCCGTTTGCTGGCGATAGGCGAGCCGATGTCGCGAGGAAGGGCTGTGTCGACCACGAGTGCCTCCTTGCCCGCGAGAGTACGGGTGGGGTGTTCGCGAAGCGGTTAGCTTGCCGAGTCGGTGACGAAGAACGATCTGAGCGCGACGCGCACGACGTGTTCCCAGTCTTTGGTCGACACCGGTTCGGTGTCGAGATCGAGAAGCACGCGTGCGAGGTTGTATCCCTGCACGAACACCGACAACGCACGCGGGTTGACATCGTTGCGCAGCCAACCTTTTTCCTGGCCGTAACGAATTGCCTCGGCGATCGTTTCGGTGTGCGTGTGTTGTTGAAGTGCGAGAGCGTCGCGAAGTTCCGGACGACCGTACGAACTGGAGATCACCGAGAGACGGTTGAGTCGGGCGCTTTCGCGCTCGGCAGCCGACCCGATTTCAACCATCGCCGATGTCACGCTGATGAATTCACCAAGCGATGTGGTCTTCAACAATGCTTCGCGGACTCGCGCGGCATCTTCGGCGACGAAGCGACTGAATTGGGTGACTCGGGCGGCTGCGATGAGCCCTTCGCGTCCACCGAAGTGGTGGTACAGCGAGCCCTTCGAGATTCCGGTTTCCTGGAGAATGTCGTCGATGCGAACGCTGGCCTCGCCGCCGGCTTCGATGGCGCGAATCGCCGCCTCGATCACCGCTGTCACGGTGATTTCCGCACGAGCCTGAATGGGCTGAGGAAGGCCGGGCGTCGTTTCCATCTCTAGACGAAAATAACAGAAAATCCCGCGCGCGTGTTAGGAGAAGGGATTCAGTCCTTTTCGATGTACGGACCGAGGAGTTGCTCCACCCGCATGTGGGCCGGGATGCGATCGACGCCGATGACGCGGTCGAGTGTTTCGTGGAAGTGCCAAATGCGGCGCTCCTGGTAATTGACGACCACGCCCTTCATCGCGGGTGACTCGAGCGAGCGCTGCATCGGGGCCATGTTCCACTTGTCTTCATCCATGATGAGATCGAATTCGTCCATGCGCTGCTGCCAGTGCGGTGGAAGCTCGTCGCCTTCCCAATCTTTCGGCGCATAGTGCGACCACATGAGGCGCGTGTGCGTCTTGTCGATGGGCCAGAACATGATGAACGGATACCCGTACGACGCCACCGGCGTGATGAGGTTGGGGAACAGCGTCCACGCCGTGCTCGTTGAACGGATCATGTCGTTGACCGACGGAATGTCGATGAAGCGTGGATCCTTGAAGGTCTGGAAGTCGGTCCAGTCCTTCATGCCGCGAAGTTCACATGCCTTTTTCGAGAACGGTGTGACCATTCGGCTGCAGCCGTTGGGCAGAAGTCCCATCGATGCGCCGCGGTTGTCGAGTGCCGACCAACCACCACGATCGTGGATGAAACGAAAGTGGTACACCTCGAGAAACGCCTCGGCCGTGACCTTCCAGTTGCACGGAATGTCCATCGTGCGTGGACCGATCGCGCGCAGCTCGCTGCCGTGAAGTTCTTCCATCTGCTGGAAGGGAACGCCGTACCAGTCACGCAACGGAGCCGCATCGGGATCTTGGTTCACCCAGATCCATCCTTGCCATGATTCACACTTGATTTCGGTGAGGTACTTGTCTTCACGGCACAGTCCGATGAAGTCGCGTTCATCGGGAACGCTGTTCAACTTGCCGTCGTCGATGCCATACACCCAACCGTGGTACTGGCAGCGCAGTTGATTCGCGCAACCCTTGGCTTCGCGCACGACGGGTGCACCGCGGTGCTGACAGGTGTTGTAGAACGCGCGCAGCTTCATGTCGTTTCCGCGCACAACAACGATGGGAACGCGCAGATGATCGAAGGTGAAGTACTCGCCAGGCTTGGCCACGTCTTCCTCGCGGCCTGCCATCACCCAGACCTTGGTCCAGAAGTGCTTCTGTTCGAGTTCCCAGAATTCGTCCGAGATGTAGCGGTCGATCGGCACGTCGTGGAATGCGGGAAAGCCCTCGGGGTTTCCCTTGCGTTCGAACTGAGCCGTCATGTCGGCCTTGATGCGCTCGATGAGTGATGCGTCCATTGGACCCCTCCTTGTGACGCGCTGACGAACAAACGATAGGGCGTTGCTGATGCGCCGTGTTAGTCGGGGTTTCAGTCAGCAAGTAGGTCTTCGGCTGTTTGGCGTACCTGCCAATCGCGGTCTTCGAGTGCCGTGCGGAGCACGGCCTCGACCTCGGGACCGGAGAACGGCGCGAGGGACAGAACGGCACGTCGTCGGACCGCGGGCTTGTCGTTGAAGGCGTGAAGGACGGCGGGTAGTCCGCGGGGATCACCGATTGATCCGAGCGCGGCGACACACGACTCGCGCACCAGCGCGTGCGGATGACCCGCCGAGTAGGAAATCAAGGCCTGCAACTCGAGTTCGCTGACGGATTTTCGCTCGCCGAGCGCCCACGCGGCTGTTTCTGCAACCGCGAAATCTTCGTCGTCGAGCAGAGTGAGCAAGTCGACCCGATCATCGATCGCTCCGATCTCGGCAAGGCGGTGTCGTACCGAACGGTCGGTATCGGTGAGTGCGAGCGCGATGTGGCGCGGGCCGAGTTCCGCCAATTTGTGCAACCCTGAAAGCGCAACCGAACGAATTGATGGGTCGGCACTGTCGAATGAGTCTTCGACCGCTGCGAGATCACGACGGTGAACCGCGAGGGTGAGTTCCGCGAGATTCATATCGGGGTCAACGAAGGAGGCTCGTCACCGAGCTCACCGCGGTGGCGAGCACGATCGACACCGAGATGGCAATGATGATGCCACCGACCACGGCGAGAAGCACGAGCGCACCGGACGAAAAGGCACGCCGACGAAGATCTGGCTGCTGGTACGAGAGTGCGGGACGTTGGTCGACGCGCAGGTACACGGGCCGTGGGCGTCGGTACCCGCGTCGTATGGAGGCCCAGTCGACCCGTCCCCCGGCGACGGCGATCGCAATCGCCGCAACGGCACAGATCAGGATCGATCGCACGGTGACATCGGCCGTGGACAATGCAACAATCGTTGTCGTCATGTCGGAACTTCCTCCTCCACCGCCTTCCTCCGCGAGCGTATCTTCGGCCGGGTCCAATACGTCCGTACGACGCATGTGGTGGGCGCTTCCGATGCTCACCATTTCTTGGCTCGTGTTGATTGCCACCGTTGTGGCGGGTTCCGTCATGGTGGGTTGGTGGGAAACCGCACCGGGGTCTGCGAGCGAAGTGTCACCCCGTCTTTCCTTCTCGCGCGATGCTGCGAAAGTCGCTCGTTATCCCTCGGACAACAGTGTGTTGTTCGTGACGGCATACGGTTCGCAGCTCACAGCCCTCGAATCCTTCATCGGGTTGCTCGACGACGACGTGGCGGTTGAATCGAAACTTCAACGTTTCGGTCATCAATCGCCGGGTGCCCAACGGAGGCTCGGATTTCAGGCGATGGTCGGGGCAAAGCAACTGGCCGAGTACGTCGCGCTCAAGCGACTCGGTTACGACGTCCAACTCAACTTGGGAGCGATCGTCGTCGAAGAGACCATCTGCGAAGCGCAGCCAAAGGCCGACTCAGCCTGCAAGCGATTGAAGCCCGGCGACGTCATCGAATCGGTCGACGGTACGGACACGCCCACGGTTCAAGAGCTCGTGCCGGTTCTGGCCGAACGAAAAGCGGGCGACGTGGTCAGCGTCGTCGTCCACACGCTCAACGCCAATCCGAACGCAAGCCGTCGCACCGAAAAGGTGCGCCTCATTGCGAATCCCGACGATCCGAAGCGCACGATCGTCGGCATCAATCCTGCCGATACGCGCACCGTCGTGGTGCCTTTCGAAGTGGGTATTTCCACGGCGGCGATCGGTGGTCCGTCAGCCGGTCTGGCATTCACGCTTGCCCTGCTCGATGAACTCACGCCGGGAAATTTGATGGGGCGCTTGCGAGTTGCGACGACGGGAACGATTTCCGAGGACGGAACGGTGGGGGCCATCGGTGCACTCAGGCAGAAGACCGTTGCGGTGCGGCGTGCCGGAGCAAAGGTCTTTCTTGTCCCGAAGTCGCAGTCGGCGGCCGAACTCGCCGCGGCGCGCGAGGCAGCCGGAAAGGCGGTCACCATCGTGCCGGTCGGCACGCTCGATGAAGCGCTTGCTGCTTTGCGCAAATACGGCGGAGGAGTTCTGCCGAACCCGAAGAAGTGATCGCTACCAGTGACACCATGTAAATAAGTAATTCCCCGATCCGGAAGCGGCGGGGGCGTACTCTTTCGTGAATGGCGATCTCTTTTTCACGCCCCGATCCGTCTTCGCCGGCGGCCGTCAGCGCAGCAGCGTTCACCGTTGCGCGTCGTGGCTACGACCAAACCGAGGTTCGCGACTTTCTGCGCATGGTCTCGGCCGAGCTGGCCCGCCTCCAAGAGCGCGAGCGGTTCCTCGAGAGCGAACTGAAGGCGATGCAGACCCGGGGCATGTCGGCCCCCGGCATGCTCGACGAAGAAGTCGTGACCGCCCTCCTCGGTGAAGAAGCTGCTCGGGTTCTGACTGCGGCCCGCGAGGCGAGTGCGCAGATCCGCCAACGTGCAGAAGAGTCGGCGACTCGCCTCGTGAAAGAGGCCGCTGGCGATGCCGCACGTCTGCGGGAAGAAGCCGAACTCGAAGCCGTTCGACGTCGCGAAGACGCGGCCGCCGACGCCGAAGCCGAAATCGAACTGGCCAAGCAGCAGGGCCGCGAGATGGTCAACGAAGCGCGCGACTACCGCGAGAAGGTGTTGTCTGAGCTGGCTCGTCGTCGTGAACTCGCTCGCGAGCAGATCGAACAACTCGTCGCAAACCGCGACCGCTTGTTGAACGCTTTCGAGCGCGCACGCCTGGCAACCGACGACGTCATGACCGGCTTGGTGTCGGTCGACGACGACTTGCCGAGCGAGTACGTCAATCTGGCACCCACCACAGGACCCGTGAAGCCGATCGTCGTCGAGAACCCGTTCATCACCGAAGCGGCACAGCCGGCTGCCGAACCTGCGCCCGAGCAATCGACGGTGGTGCAGATGTTCGACCGCGAGAAGGATGTCGACGAAGTCGTCACAATCGAGCCGGTCATCGAAGAAATCGTCGCAGACGTCATCGTTGAAACTTCACAAGTAGTCGAAGTGATCGAAGACTCAATTGTTGACGAAGTCGCCGTTGTCGAGGTTGTCGAAGTCGTCGTCAGCGAGCCAGACGTCGAGGCGCCGATCGTCACGGGCTCGGGCGCAGCACAATCAAGCGAGGCACCGTCGAACGTGGTCTCGCTCTTCGGTAAGGATCGTCAGCGTCCCGAGCCTGCCGTGGTGAACCCTGACCATCCGAGCGTCGACAAGTCGGCACCATCGGAGCCGACCGCAACGACACCACGTGATGCGGTCGACGATATTTTCGCCCGTCTTCGTGAATCCTCGGTGTCGAAGTCGTCCGAAGGCACGGTAGTCAAGCCACGTGCCGCCGAGAAGGAAGCAGTCCGAAAGAAGTCGAAGCCGGTAGTTGCTGCCGTTCGGGATGATGCCGCGTTTGCGCAACGCGACGAAGCGCTGGCACCCATCGTGACCTCGATGGCACGAAAGCTGAAGCGTGTTCTCGCTGACGAAGAGAACGAAGCTCTCGAATATCTGCGCGGAAAGAAGCCTGTCATCGCAATCGAGAAGATGTACGGCGATGCCAACGTTCAGGTTGCCAAGTACGTCGACGCAATCATGGACGACATCCTGAAGGCTGCGCGTGCCGGTTCCGAATCGGTTCCGGGGAAGGCGCACAAGATCAACAAATCCGATGTCACGGCCGTGGTGAACGAGAGCGTCGAGCGGCTGCTCGTTGCACCCTTGCGCGACAAATTGGCCACAGCGCTGGCTTTGCATTCATCCGACAAGGCCGAGGCCGCGAAAGCCGTGCGTGGCGTGTACCGCCAATGGAAGTCCACCAACATCGATGAACACATCGACGATGTTGCGTGCCTCGCTTACAGCCGAGGCATGTACGTGACATTTGCACCCGGCACACAATTGTGCTGGATGGTCGACCCCAACGGCCCGGCGTGCGCCGATGCCGAGGACAATTCGCTTGCCGGATGCGTGGTGCTCGGCGACGAGTTCCCCACGGGTCACACGCAACCACTCGCGCACGCGGGCTGCCGTTGCCTCCTCGCTCCGATGTAGCACTAGCCTGCGCTACGTGCGCAACCCCTCAGATTTGCCCGGTAACTCTTCCCCTCGCGTGCCCCGCATCACAATCCGGAAGCCCGGTCGGGGTCGAATCATCATCATCGCGGTATTCGCGATCCTGCTTCTGCTTGTCCTCTCGGCGAAGAGCCTGTCGACTTTCTATGTCAACGTTCTCTGGCACCAGTCGCTCGGTCGATCTGACATCTACTGGGGCATCGTTCGCACCAAGGTGTTCCTCGTCGCCGCTTTCGCATTCGTTTTTGCCGTCGTACTCTGGCTGAATCTTCTGATCGCCGACCGTGTCGCGCCCGGCGTCATTCCCGATTCGCAAGAACAGCGCGCGCTGGCCCAACTACGCACGGTGTTCCGCAAGCGTCGGGTACTCGTCCGCACTTTGATTGCCGTGGTACTGGGAATCATCGTTGCGCTTCCTGCCTCTGCCCAGTGGCAGGAGTGGATGATGTTTCGGAATCACAAATCGTTCGGGGTGAAAGACCCGTTGTTCAAGAACGACGTCGGTTTCTATGTCTTCCGCCTGCCGTTCTCAGAGTTCGTCCTCACCTGGGCATTCGGTGCGCTGGTTCTTGTTGCGGTGGTCACTGCTGTCATTCACTACGTCAACGGTTCGATTCGTATTCAGGATCCCGACCAGCGGGTGACTCCGCAGGCGAAGGTGCACGTTTCCGTTCTGCTTGCCGGCTTGGCCCTCGTTCGCGCTGCTGACTATTGGCTGCAGCGTTTCGATCTCACGCGTTCGTCGCGCGGCGTGGTTCAAGGCGCCACCTACACCGATGTGAAGGCACAATTGCCTGCGCTGAATTTGATGATCCTTGTTTCGATCGCCGTTGCTTTGCTCTTCTTGTGGAACGTTCGGCAACGAGGATGGCGCCTTCCCGTTCTCGCCGTCGGACTCTGGGCCGTCGTGGCGACCGTTGCCGGAACCGTGTATCCGGCCATCGTCCAACGTTTCGTCGTGCAGCCAAACGTGAGCAGCCGCGAACTTCCGTATATCGCGCGGAACTTGTCGGCCACCAAGGCCGCTCTCGGTCTTGACAATGTGCAGAAGACCGAGTTCACGGTCGGCAAGATCACAACTGCCGATGCAACGGCAAACGTCGGCGCACTCCGCGACGTGCGCCAGCTCGAACCTACCCAGATGCGTGACCGCTTCGCACTCGACCAGGGACTCACCTCGTTCTATGCGATTCGTGATCTCGACGTCGACCGCTACTCACTCGACGGACGTGTGCAGCAGGTAATGCTCGCCACCCGCGAACTGAACAGCGCGGGCATTCCGAACGGCACGTGGGTGTCGCGACATCTTCTGTACACGCACGGATGCGGCGTCGTTGCGGCCCCCGCCAGTGCCGTAACCACCGATGGTCGTCCGGTTTACGTCGACCTCGGAGTGAAGCGACCCGAGCTTTATTTCGGAACCGGCCCCCTGACGTACGCGATCACCAACACCGGCAAGGCCGAGCAGGCATGCCCGGGCACGAAAGCTGCCAGCTACACAGCAAACGATGGCATCAAGCTCAATTCCACCCTCCGTCGTGTCGCGATGGCGATCAACTTCGGTGAATACAACCTCTTCGGCTCGCGTCTGATCGAAGACAAGTCGCAGATACTTTTGGTTCGCGATGTGCGCGACCGTGTGTCGAAGCTGGCGCCGTTCCTCACGTTCGATGCCGACCCATACCCGGTGGTACACGATGGAACAGTCGACTGGGTGATCGATGCATTTACGTCGACGAGCAGGTATCCCTATGCGCAACGCGCCAACACCGACCAGTTGACGCCCGGGGGCGGGCTGTCGCATTCTTTCAACTACGCACGCAACAGTGTGAAGGCAGTGGTCGATGCATACTCGGGCAAGGTCTCGTTCTACGTGATCGACACGAAGGACCCGATCATCCAGGTGTGGCGTGACGCGTTCCCGACGCTCTTCACCGACGCATCGAAGGCGCCCGCCGGACTTCGTGCACACTTCCGTTATCCCGAAGACCTCTTCCGCGTCCAAACGAACATGTACGCGAAGTATCACTTTGACGATCCCACGCTCTTCTTCAATCGCGACGGCGCATGGAGCGTTGCTCAGGCACCGCCGCTTGAACCCGAGCAGTCAACGGCAGTCACGGGCGGCCTGGCCGGCACTGCAACGGCAACCGGCGATGCAGTGGACGTGCAAGAAGCAAACGTCGAACGTTTCGAGCCGTACTACACGCTTTTCCATGACCCGTCGGACCCGAAGAAGAATCCGTCATTCTCGATGTTGCGCCCGTTTGTGCCGTTTTCGTCTGACGATGCGCGAAAGGAACTTCGCTCGATGATGGTGGTGTCGAGCGATCCCGCGACTTATGGCCAATTGAAGTTGTACGAATTCAGCGATCCTCTACCGCCCGGACCCGCCACCGTCGCGGCCCAGTTCGACAGCGATCCAGTGATCTCCCAAACGATCACACCGCTCGACCTCCGCGGGTCGCGCGTGGTGTTCGGCGACCTTCAAATCGTTCCCGTGGGCAAGGGGCTGGTGTATGTGCGTCCGCTCTATGTGCGCCCCGACGACACCACCGCGCGCCAGGTGTTCGTGCGCAAGATTCTCGCGTCGTACGACGAGAAGTCGGTGATTGCCGATTCGGTGACTGCCGCAATCGGGAAGTTGTTCAACGGCTTCAACACCAACCTTGGTGATCGCGTCGACGACGGCAAGGCCGGATCCGCCACCGACACCAGTGGATCCACGAGCTCGGGCTCAACGTCGGGGACAAGCGGTTCAACCACGCCGACCACCGCACCGGCGGCCACGGGTACCCCGACAGAACTTCTGCAGCAGGCAGATGCGTTGTTTGCCGAGGCCGACGCGGCGCTCGGACAATCGCCACCCGACTTCGCCACATATCAACAGAAGCAAGCGGCCGCGCGTGAACTGATTCGTCAGGCTCTCGCGGCGATGGGCAACTGATCAGTCAGCGTGCGAAGAAGTAGATCGCTGGTAATACCGCGCTGATGAGCGCGGCACCAAGGACAACGATTTGTGAGAGTTGGCCGCTTCGTCGTTCACCGAGCACTGACGCACGTCGTGACAAGACGTAGATCATGAGGATGAGGGGCGGTGCCGCGAGGCCGTTCAATATCGCCGACCAGTACAGCGCACGCACGGGGTCGAGCCCGGCGAGGTTCATGACAAGCCCGGCAATCATCGACCCGAGAATCACCCAGTAGAACGCGCGGGCTTGCGACATCTTCAGACTGAGCCCTTCGCGCCAGCCGAATGTCTCGGCGATGGCGTACGAGGTCGAACCGGCCAACACCGGAACGGCGAGAAGACCAGTGCCGAGAATTCCGATCGTGAAGACAAGCCCGGCAAGCCGACCGGCAAGTGGTTCAAGTGCCTGCGCGGCCTCGTCGGCGGTGCCGATTGTGGTGATTCCATTGGCGTGCAGTGTCGCGGCGGCAGTGACCATGATCGCGAACATGGCCACGACACCTGACGACATACCGGCAACGACGTCACCTCGCATGGCACTGAGTTGGGTGACCGTCGGCTTCCTCAACTTTCCGCCGTCTTTCAGTTCTTCGACTTCTTCAGCCGTCTGCCAGAAGAAGAGATACGGGGAAATCGTCGTACCGAAGATCGCGATCAGCGCCGCGATCTGCTTGCGTTCGAAACCAATGTGTGGCACGAAGAGATTGCTCGCAACATCGGACCATGCGACATTGACAACGAAGAGAACGACGAGATACGAGAAAAGCGATACGCACAGCCAGCGCAACACCCGTGAGTACTGGTGATAGGGGACAACGATTTCGAGGGCGGCCATACCGATACCGAACACAACTAGCAGTGCGATGTGCGGAAGCGGCACAACCAGGCGTGTTGCTGCAGCCATCGAACCGAGGTCGGCTCCGATGTTGAAGGTGTTCGCGCCGACAACGAGGGCGAGTGCCACGAACAAGACCCATCGATGAAAGTTCTCCTTGATGAGTGCGGCCAACCCCTTGCCTGAATACAGGCCGAGCCGCGCGGTTGCCTCTTGCACCGCGATGGCGAAGGGAAGTGCAACCAACGTGGTCCATACCAATTGGAAGCCGAATGCGGCACCGACCTGCGAATAGGTGCCGATACCGGACGGATCGTCGTCTGCCGCCCCCGTAATGAGACCCGGACCCAGACGCTTGAAGTAGCCACGTCCACCGAGATGCCGACGATGATGATGGTGGTCCCGAGCTTCGGTGCGTTCGGTGTTCACCGAGGGTCCGTTCTCAGCGCGATCGGCGGAGTTGTTCGGCCAGTTCCGTGAGGTCCTGACGGAAGGCGATCTCGTAGCGCACCTGTTCGGCGGCCAATCGGGCCTGCACGGAGTGCAGTTCGGCGAGTGCCTCGGCCGACACTGATTCCGCATGCTTCTCGAGATTGTCGATGCCGGTTCCGAGTTCGTGAATCTGGTTGGCGAACTCGCGTCCCATGTGGGCAATGCGATCGTCCAGCTGGCGAATCTCGGCCGCGACCTTCTCGTTCGTCGACGTCACGTCGTCAAGGCGCTTCCGTGTGTCGTCGAGTTCGGCACGAGTGGTATCGAGCGCGCCACGCATTTCGGAGAACTCGGCGCGTAACGAATCGATGTCGGTGGCAACCAACTTCCGAAATTTTCTGAAACCTGGTTGCCGCGCCATCGCTTCAAGCGTAATCAGCGGTTACGTGAGCAACGTGCTATGACGTGTCAATGGCACGCGCACCAATTCGCTGTCCGTGGTGCGAGGGGAGCGACGAGTACCGGCGTTACCACGACGAAGAGTGGGGTCGTGCCGTGGTCGATGAGAACCGCCTCTTCGAGAAGATTTGCCTCGAAGGGTTCCAGAGTGGTCTCGCTTGGATCACCGTCCTGCGCAAGCGAGATGAATTCCGTAAAGCCTTCTCGAACTTCGACCCGAAGAAAGTCGCACGTTTCGACGAGGCGAAAGTCGAGCGACTTCTCGGCAACGCGGGCATCATCCGCCACCGCGGCAAGATCGAGTCGACCATCAACAATGCGCAACGCCTGAACGAAATGCATCGTGCCGGCGAAACGCTGGCAAGCCTCGTCTGGTCGCACGCCCGCGCGAAACCAGTACCGGCCCCCGTTCCTGGTGGGCCATTGCCTGCCAGCACCGAAGCCTCGACCGCTCTGTCGAAGGCGTTGAAGAAGCGTGGTTGGTCGTTCGTCGGGCCGACCACGATGTACGCATTCATGCAATCGATGGGCGTCGTCAACGACCATTTCGACAGATGCCATGTACGCGCGGCCTGTGAACGCGAGCGCCGCGCCGTCCTTCGTTCCGAGGTTGGGGCTTCCGCTTTGCCCGATACACTCACTTCCGCGACGCGGGGTGGAGCAGCCCGGTAGCTCGTCGGGCTCATAACCCGAAGGTCGCAGGTTCAAATCCTGCCCCCGCCACCAACTTGGAGGCCCGGTTCCGGAAACGGACCGGGCCTTCGTCGTTCTCCGGGTTCGGGCGCGAATCGGTCGGGCCGACCGTTGGCTATAGTGTTTTATCAAACACGTGTTGTAAAATATCTTCGACTGATCCTGGGAGGGACGAAGTGGCCGACGGTTCGCAGGCATGGGATTTTGAAGCAGACGTTGTGGTGCTTGGAAGCGGGGCTGCAGCTTTGGTTGCAGCACTCGCCGCCAACGAATACGGGGCGAAAGACGTCATCGTTGTCGAGAAGTCGGGAATGGTCGGCGGAACCTCCGCGATGTCGGGCGGAATGTTCTGGATTCCGTTGAACCATCATTCGCTCGAAGCCGGCGTCGAAGATTCGTTCGAAGATGTCGTGACGTATCTCGATCATCTTGCGCCGGGACAATTGGAAGACGATCCGCTCTCGGGGTTCCTCGAAGGTGGTCCTGCGATGATCAAGTTCCTCGCCGACAAGACGCCGGTGAACTTCAAGCCGTTCCTCGACTTTCCCGACTACCAACCCGATGCACCGGGCGCGAAGCAACACGGCGGCCGATCGCTCGATAACGCGGTGTTCGCATTCGAAGAGCTCGGTTCGAATGCCACGCGGGTCAACCCGCCCAAGACCGGTATCCCGAAGCGCACAAGCCGCATTGAAGACCGGCACGGTGGCGTGACACCCGAAATGCTGGAAGACCGCGTGAAGCGTGATTGCCGGGGGCAAGGACAGGCACTGATTGGTTCGCTGTACAAGGGCATTCTCGATCGCAATATTCCGGTTCATTTCGAAGTTCGCGCACGTCATCTGGTGACGGAAGGTGATCGTGTCGTCGGCGTAGTTGCCGAGAAGGACTACCAACAGGTGCGTTACCGCGCGCGCAAGGGTGTCGTCATCGCAACCGGCGGGTTCGAATGGAATCAGGGCCTCGTTCGCTCGTTCCTGCGCGGCCCAATGACCGGACCGATCAGCGTTCCCGAATGTGAAGGCGACGGGCTACTCATGGCGATGGAAGTCGGTGCGAGTCTCGGCAACATGGCGCACGCATGGTGGATGACATCATCACTCGAATCGAAGGCAGGCCAGCACCGCGACACGCGCGCGAATTACCTCGCATGCCAGTCCGAGCGTACGTGTCCAGGTTCGATCATGGTGAACAAGTACGGCAAGCGTTTCGTCAACGAAGCCGTCAACTACAACGCCCTCGGTTTCGCCCTGCACAATTTCGATCCGGTGATCTACGAGTACCCGAACCTGCCTTATTGGATCATCTTCAACGAGGAATACATGTCGAAGTACCGCATGTTCACCAGCCCGGCGGGAACTCCGGCGCCGGCATGGGCAACCAAGGCCGACACCCTGGAAGAACTCGGCGAGTTGGTCGGCATCGACGGCGATGCACTCGCCGACACTGTCGCACGTTTCAACGATTTTGTCCGCAAGGGCCACGACGACGACTTCGGTCGCGGTGACACGACGTATGACAACTTTTCGGGTGACAAGGAACTCGACGCACCGTTTGGCACGCTCGGACTGCTCGAGGGCGGCCCGTATTACGCCATCAAGATGGAGGCCGGCGTGAACGGAACGTGTGGTGGCCCGCGCGCCAACGCAAACGCGCAGGTGCTCGGCCTGAACGACGAACCGATCCCCGGGCTATACGTGTGCAGCAATGCCATGGCCGCCGTAACCGCTGGCGTGTACGGCGGTGCGGGCGGCACGCTCGGACCTGGCAGCACGTTCGGTTTTCTCGCCGGGCGCCACGCTGCTCGATCCTGATCAGTCGGGGACGAATTCTTACCTGCCTTTGTTGACGAGTGCCTACCTTGATGGAAGGCAATCCATCATCCGAATGAATTACTCATCGACAGAGGCAGACGAATGTGCGGAACTAGCGACAGCCACGACGGACCCCACCCACACGAGCCGGGGCACCCGCACGACCATCCGACGGGAATCGACCGGCGTTCGTTGCTTGCGTTGGGCCTCAGCGGCCTCGGTGGAGTTCTTCTCGCATCTTGTCGATCGAACGCGGGATTGATCCCGTCCTCGACAGCGGTCCAGTCGAGTGCATCGACTACTTCAACGGCTGTGACTGAGTCAACGGCAGTCGTGGGCGGCGACACTTTGGCAGGGTTTGAGGCTTTTTCGGAGACCGTCAAAGTGATGAGCGACGGTGATCTGTGGCTGGTTGAGAGCAATGGAATGCCGACGCACAACATGATGGTCGGAATAGAAAGTTGGCAACAACAGTTTCCGTTGCCACAGCCCTACGTTGGAAACAACGCGTGGAGCATCCCGCGAAATCCCGTCCTCGCACCAACGCCGATTTCGGCCAAGACCTCGCTGTATCGCGGTGCGATCGCGCTCGCGATCAACGGCGTCCCGATCTTCAATGCACTGAATAACCGCGGCGATGATGCGCTTCTTGCGGGCGAACTCGACGAATGGGGCGGGCACTGTGGGCGAGCTGACGACTACCACTATCACGTCGCGCCGTTGCACCTTGACCAGACCGGAGGGAGTGCGCCAATCGCATATGCACTCGACGGATATCCGATCTACGGATCCTTAGAGCCCGATGGATCGGCCGTGAGGCCCCTTGATGAATGGAACGGACACAGCGATGAAAAGGGCGGCTATCACTATCACGGGACGAGTACGTATCCGTACATCAATGGTGGACTGGTTGGAGTTGTCAACGTGGTGGGGGATCAAATCGATCCACAGCCGGAAACGAAGCCGTTCCGCGCGCCGGGTGAACCTCTTCGCGGGGCTTCGATAACGAAGTTCGAGTCGCTCGCGACCAACCAATTTGCTCTCGAATACACGCTGGCCGGCTTGGTCAACCGAGTCGAATACGTGCTGTCCGGATCAACAGTCGCGTTTACGTTCATCGACTCATCCGGTGAGGTTCGCAAAGAAACGTATTCGCGATGAAACGGATCGTGCTGCCCGTCGTGATTGCATCGATGTGCGTTGGATGCAGTGCCCGTGATAATTCCAGTGTTCCGACTTCAATTGAAACTCAAACCGAAGTTTCGACATCCAACGAGAACGAATCAGTCACTGCCGACCCTGTGAAATTTCGCGCCGATGTGTGGGCAGACAATTGGTTTGCGCTGTACGTCAATGGTAAAAAAGTTGGTGAGGATTCCGTTCCAATCACAACGGAACGATCATTCAATTCAGAGCGCATCACGTTTGAAGCGACCTATCCATTGACGATCGCTGTCGTAGTCAAGGACTATGTCGAAAACTCGTCGGGTCTCGAATACATAGGAACAGATCGCCAACAAATTGGCGACGGTGGTTTCATCGCGCAAATCGTTGACGTGAGCTCAGACTCGACAGTTGCGGTCACGGACGGATCGTGGAAGAGCCTTGTGGTCCAGTCGGCTCCGTTAAATCCTGAGTGCGTCGCATCGGCGGACCCATTGAACGATTGTCGATCCCGGGAGGGTGTGATCCCGGTCGGCTGGGAGACCGCCCAATTCGACGACGGGACGTGGGCGGCGGCGACAGAGTTCGACGCCTCAGAGGTGGGTCCCAAGGACGGATACAACGACATCAAATGGGATTCAGCGGGAAGGTTCATTTGGGGCGCCGATCTGAAAGCCGACAATGTGGTGCTCCTGCGCCTCGGAGGAGTGCAGGCGTCGCCTAAGTTGTGACGCGAAGACATTGAGCAAGGGGGAAGTCATGTCGGATTTCGATTACGAAGACCTGGCTGGAATGCAACTGACCGACGATGAGCTGAAGGGCTTGGTTGGTCAGGGCGGAGAGTGCATCTTCAACTGGACGACGAAGGAAGGCCACCCGGTCGGTGTCGTCGTTGCCTACATCTACAAAGACGGAACGTTCTGGACCACGTGCGCCGAGCGACGCAAGCGCGTGCCGGCCCTTCGTAAGCGTCCGCAATCGGGAATCGTCATCAACAAAGACGGGCGCACGGCGAGTTACAAGGGCGACTCGAAGGTGCACGCCAACGGCGATCCGGGTTTTGACGAATTGAAGAAGTGGTTCTACGGCGCCTTGTCCGGTGCGGCCGCAAACCCGCAGGATCAGTACCGCCAGGCGTTCGCCAAGTTCCTCGATTCTCCGCACCGCGTGATCATCGAAACGCCGGTGAAGTTGATCGTCGGGTTCGACGTCGTGAAATTCCGCGACCAAACGAATCGCGCAATCGCCGCCGGTCTTGCCGACTGAACGGCGAGATTCAATGATTCCCCACGCACCATTCGGCCGGACCGGCCACATTTCAAGCCGCGTCATTTTCGGCGCGGCTGCACTGAGCGGCATGAGTCCGGAACGTGCCGCGGCGACGTTGCAATTGATTTCCGATCACGGCATCAACCATGTCGACGTCGCAGCGATGTACGGCAACGGGAAGGCCGAATTGAACTTGGCGCCGTGGTTGGTCGAGAACCGATCGCGGGTGTTTCTCGCTACGAAGACCTACCAACGCGCGGGTGACCGCGCGCGGCAGGATCTCGAGGAATCCTTGACCCGCATGGGCGTCGATTCGGTCGACCTAATCCAGCTGCACAACCTTGTCGAGCCCGATGAATGGGAAGCTGCGCACGCACCGGGTGGGGCAGTGGATGCATTGTTTGCGGCCCGCGATGAAGGCTTGGTTCGATTCGTCGGTGTGACGGGGCACGGGCGACGTGTGCCGGGAATGCACCTGCGTAGTCTCGAACAGCGCGACTTCGACTCGGTTCTCTTCCCGTACAACCACACAATGATGGCGTGGCCCGACTACCGCGCCGATGTCGAGGCACTTCTTTCTCTGTGCGCCGAACGAAAGGTCGCAACTCAAACGATCAAAGCGATCGCCAAAGGTCGGTGGGGTGACACCGATGCGAGGAAGTTCAGCTGGTACGAGCCCATCTCCGATGGTGGTGCCATCGCCCGTGCAGTTCGGTACGTGCTGTCGCGTGAGCAGTTGTTCTTGAACACCACAAGTGACGCGCGTTTGCTGCCATTGGTCTTGGCCGCCGCAGAAGGCGACCTCGGTGCCCCATCAGACGACGAGATGTCGACAGACGAACGCAATCTCGGAATCACGCCGTTGTTCGACGGAGGCGCTCTCGAGCGAATCTGACGTTTCGGGAGCTCAGTCGTTCGGCCACATTTCGGCCACTGCCAACAGTTCGTCACGGAACTCGGGATGACCTATGGCTGCGAGTGCCCGTGACCGCTCGCGAATGGTGCGCCCGTGTAGTTCGGCGACGCCGAACTCGGTGATCACCACGTCGACTTGATGGCGCGGAGTACTGATGACCGTGCCCTTCGGTAGCTCGGGAACGATGCGACTTGTCAGCGCGCCGTTCACGATGGTGGTCGACGGCAGGCAAATGAGGCTCCGGCCGTCGGCCGAGAGGCCGGGTCCGGAAACGAAGTCCTCGTGCCCGCCGATACCACTGAACTGAAGTCCGTCGATGGAATCGGCGACGACCTGCCCTGACAAGTCGAGTGCGAGTGCGCCGTTGATTGTGACCATGTCACGGTTGCGTGCGATTCGTTCGGGCGAGTTCACCAACTTGACGGGTAGGAAGCGCACATCGGGGTTCTCGTGCAACCATTCGTACAACTCGGGGATGCCTGCAGCGAAAGTCGTGGGGGAGAACCCGTCGAATTCGCTTCCCTTGCGGTTCGTGACCTTTCCCGCCTTGTGCAAGCGCATGAGGCCGGTCGTGAACATCTCGGAGTGAACTCCGAGGTCGGTGACATCGCTCTCGGCGAGAAGCGACGCGATTTGGCTGGGGATGCCGCCGATTCCGGTCTGGATCGTGCAGCCATCGTGAATGAAACGAAGTGCATTCTGTGCAATGGCAACCTCTGAATCGGTCGGTGTGGCGTCGGTAAGATTGAGCGGCGACCTGTCCGAGCGAACCAGAATGTCGATCTCGTCAACGTGCAAGCGGTGCATATGATCGGGCTCGACACCGAAGGTGCGCGGATACTGGTCACTCACCTCGACGATGAGCAGTCTGTTGGGGTCGGATCCGGCGAGATGCAGCTCGTCAACCGTTGCGCCGGCGTGCAGCGAGAGGCTGACCCATCCATCGACCGGCGGCGAACCGGCAGTCGCCATGACGCGAGGTTCAAAATGTCGGACGACAGGTTCGAAGCGCCGGAAGTCGGCGGGAACGAAATCGATCGAAGCGCCAGAATCGCGGAGAAAGCGCTCGGCTGGGCCGTAGAAACCGCTCCGGTAATGAACGCCCTTGCGCAGGAACAACTGAAAGAGGTCGGGTAGTAAAGCCCCGAAGACTTCGAGGTGAACGAAGTCATCACGTTCCCCCAACGCATGAAGGAAGCCAACGGGTACACCCGGACCGAGTGGAACGGCGAGTGAGTCGGTACTCGCAATGCGTGAAACCGCGTCGTCAATCGTTGCCTCGCGAACGGACATCACGTGCACCTCCTCTCCGCCGACCGTCTTACTACGGCGTGGGGTAGGTTGCGAAAGTGAAGTTGAATCATCGATTCGAGCGCTCGTTGCTTCAGGGGCCGCGCTCGCGCGCGAAGGAATTCGGCACGATCGGGCGGGTAGCGCGAGAGATGTTCCGTGGCTTCCGGCGCCTGCATTTCGTGGGTCCGTGCGTCA